>NZ_PDWK01000066.1 GCF_010093135.1 Pseudoxanthomonas taiwanensis
CATCCTGTCATCGAACCGGGGCTTTCCGGCCCCGCGCACCTATCGACGTGACACGACCGCTCCCGAACTCGCTCCTGCGGCACTGGCCGGCGCTGGCCGAGGCCGCGCTCGTGCTCGTGCTGCTGCTCGGCGCCGGCGGCCACGTCGCGCTGCGCGAGGGCAGCGACCCGCAGGCGCTGGCCGAGGTGCGGCGCGTGCTCGGCGTGCCCCTGCAGGTGGATGTGCTGGAGCGCGCTGAGTTCGACCGCCGACTCTCGGAGATCTACGCCGACGCCGCGCTCGGCAACGCTCCCGGAGTGGAGGTGCTGGACCTGCACGGCAACCTGGACTCGCTGGTGGAGGACATCCCCAGCACCGCCGATCTGCTGGAGAGCCAGGGCGACGCGCCCATCATCCGCCTGATCAACGGCGTGATCGCCGAGGCCGCGCGCATCGGCGCATCGGACGTGCACATCGAGCCGTTCGAATCGGCGCTGCGCGTGCGCTTCCGCGTGGACGGGGTGATGCGCGAGGCGGTGAGCCTGCCGGCGCGGGTGGCGCCGCTGCTGGTCTCGCGGGTCAAGGTCATGGCCCGGCTGGACATCGCCGAGAAGCGCGTGCCGCAGGACGGCCGCGTGTCGCTTGCCATGGGCGCCAAGGCGCTGGACGTGCGCGTCTCGACCCTGCCCACCCGCGGCGGCGAGCGCGTGGTGCTGCGCATCCTGGACAAGGATCAGGGCGCGCTTTCGTTGGAGCAGCTGGGCATGGAGCCGCCGGCGCTGGCCGCGCTGCGCGACGCGCTGCGCACGCCGAACGGCATCGTCATGGTCACCGGCCCCACCGGCTCGGGCAAGACGACCACGCTCTACGCCGCGCTGGCCGCGCTCAACGACGGCGAGCGCAACATCCTCACCGTCGAGGACCCGGTCGAGTACGCCATCGAGGGCGTCGGCCAGACCCAGGTCAACGCGCGCGTGGGCATGACCTTCGCCGCCGGCCTGCGCGCCATCCTGCGCCAGGACCCCGACGTGGTGATGGTCGGCGAGATCCGCGACGGCGAGACCGCGCAGGTCGCGGTGCAGGCCAGCCTGACCGGCCACCTGGTGCTGTCCACCGTGCACACCAACGATGCCGCCGGGGCCATCACCCGCCTGCGCGACATCGGCATCGAGCCCTTCCTGCTGGCCTCGAGCCTGCGCCTGGTGATGGCCCAGCGCCTGCTGCGCCGGCTGTGCCCGCACTGCCGGCGGCCGCGCGGCGACGACCGCCTGGACGCGGCGCTGGGCGGCGGGCGCGCCGGCGGCACCGTGTACGAGGCCGTCGGCTGCCCGCGCTGCAACCACACCGGCTACGCCGGCCGCATCGGCATCCACGAATTCATCGTCGTGGACGAGCGCATCCGCCGCCTGGTCGCCGAGGACGCCGGCGAGGACGCCATCGCCGAGGCCGCGTTCGCCTCCGGCGGCGGGCGGCTGGCCGACGCGGCGCGGCGCTGCGTGGCCGCCGGCGTCACCACGCCGGAGGAGGCCGTGCGCGTGACCCGCCAGGAGAACCCGGGCGATGTCGGTGTTTGAGTATTCCGCGCTCGACGGCCGCGGCCGCACCCGCACCGGCACGGTGGCCGCGGCCAGCGCGCGCGAGGCGCGCGCGCTGCTGGAACAGCGGCAGCTGGTGCCGGTGCGCCTGGAGCCGGCGCGTCAGGCCGCCGCGCGCGCCGCCGGTGGCCGCTTCCCCGCGCGCGACCTGGCGCTGCTGACCCGCCAGCTGGCCACGCTGGCCGCCAGCGCGCCGCTGGAAGAGGCGCTGCGCACCATCGGCAGCCAGAGCGACCGCCGCGGCGTACGCCGGGTGGTGATGGCCACGCACGCGCAGGTGCTGGAGGGCTACCGCCTGGCCGACGCCATGGCGCAGCAGGGCAACGCCTTCCCGCCGCTGTACCGGGCCATGGTCGCCGCCGGCGAGAGCTCGGGCGCGCTGCCGCAGATCCTGGAACGGCTGGCCGAGCTGCTGGAGCGGCAACAGCAGCTCCGCGCGCGCCTGGCCGGCGCGCTGGTCTACCCGGCGGCGCTGGCGTTCACCGCGGTGCTGGTGGTGGCGGCGCTGATGGGCTTCGTGGTGCCCAAGGTGGTGGAGCAGTTCGAGTCGATGGGCCGCGCGCTGCCGTGGCTCACCCGCGCCGTGATCGCCGTGTCCGACGCGATCGCCCAGTGGGGCTGGCTGGGGCTGGCGCTGCTGGCGGTGGCGGGCGTGGCCTTCCTCCGGTTGCTGCGGCGCGAGGACTTCCGCATGCGCTTCGACGGCCTGCTGCTGCGCCTGCCGCTGCTGGGCCGGGTGCTGCGCGACCTGCATGCCGCGCGCATGGCGCGCACGCTGGCCATCATGCTCGAGAGCGGGTTGCCGCTGCTCGAGGGGCTGTCCATCACCGCGCGCACCGTGGGCAACCGCGTGCTGCGCGCGGCCACCGCCACCATGGTCACCGCAATCGACGAGGGCAGCAGCCTGTCGTCCGCCATGCGCCGCGCCGGCGTGTTCCCGCCCACCCTGCTGTACATGGCCGGCAGCGGCGAGGGCAGCGGCCGCCTGGCGCCGATGCTCGGACGCGCCGCCGACTACTTGGAGCGCGAGATCGACACCGTCTCGGCCGCCGCGCTGAGCCTGCTCGAGCCGGCCATCATCGTCGCCCTTGGCGGCGTGGTCGCGCTGATCGTGCTCTCCATCCTGCTGCCCATCCTCCAGTTCAACTCGCTCGCGCTCGGCTGAGCGCGCCCCGACCCCGCCCCGAGGAACCGCCCATGCGCCCGCCCCGCCGCTTCCGCCCGCATCCGGACGCCGCCGGCTTCACCCTGATCGAGCTGATGGTGGTCATCGTCATCATCGGCCTGCTGGCCACGGTGGTGATGATCAACGTGCTCCCCAGCCAGGACCGCGCCATGGCCGAGAAGGCCCGCGCCGACGTGGCGCTGCTGGAGCAGGCGCTGGAGGCCTACCGCCTGGACAACCTGACCTACCCGCGCAACGACCAGGGACTGCAGGCGCTGCTGCAGGCGCCGGCCGGGCTGGCGCGGCCCGAGCGCTACCGCAAGGGCGGCTACATCCGCCGGCTGCCGGACGATCCGTGGGGCAACCCCTACCAGTACCGGATCCCGGGCCGGCGCGGCGCGTTCGACGTCTATTCCTTCGGTGCCGACGGCGCCGAGGGCGGCGAAGGCGAGAACGCGGACATCGGCAACTGGCAGTGACCGCGCGCGCGCGCCCACGCCGCCACCTCCCCGCGCCGCGGCGCAGGCGCGCGCGCGGCTTCACCCTGCTGGAGCTGCTGGTCGCCGTGGCCATCGCCGGCCTGGCCGCCACCGCGGTGCTGCTCTCCCTGCCGGACGACGACGCCACCCTGCACCGCCAGGCCGACGGCTTCGCGCAGCGCCTGGGCCACGCGCGCGACGAAGCCATCCTCGGCGGGCGCACGGTGCAGGTGCAGGTGGACGCGGCCGGCTACCGCTTCGCGCGCCACGACTTCGGCGCCTGGGTGCCGCTGGAGGACGGTCCGTTCGCCGCCCGCGCCTGGCAGGACGGCGTGCGCGCGCTGCTGCCCGCGCGCCAGGACCGGCTGGGCTTCCGCTTCGATCCCACCGGCGCGGCCGAGCCGCAGGCGGTGGCGCTGGCCCTCGGCCAGGCCCGGGTGGAGGTGTCCGTCGATCCTGCCGGCAAGGTGGACGTGCATGGCCGCCCGCACTGAAGGGCCCGCCCGCGCGCCGGGCTTCTCCCTGATCGAACTGCTGGTGGCGCTGGCGGTGCTGGCGCTGGTCGTGGCCGGGCTGCTGAACCTGGCCGGCGAGAGCGCGCGCACCGCGGCGCATGTGGAGCAGCGGATACTGGCGGGCATCGTCGCCGACAACCTGGCCGCCGAGGCCATGCTGGCCGACGCCGCCACGCTGGCCGCCCCGGCCGACGGCGTGGCGCACCTGGGCGGGCGCGACTGGCGCTGGCGGCGCACGGCCACCGTCACCGGCGCGGACGGGCTGCTGCGGGTGGACATCGTGGTCGTCGGCGAGGACGGCGGCCAAGCCGCCTATGCGTGGGTGTTCCGGTGAAGGCGCGCGGCTTCACCCTGGTCGAAGTGCTGGTCGCGCTGGCGGTGTTCGCCCTGCTCGCGGCCGCGGCGGTGGCCATCCTGGCCTGGGCCGGGGACCAGCAGGCCGCGCTGCGCGCGCGCATGGAGCGGCTGGGCGAGCTGCAGCGGGCGCATGCGCTGCTCAAGGCCGACCTGTCGCAGGCCGCGGTGCGGCGCACGCGGTTGCCGGACGGCGGTATCGCGCGCAACGCCTTCGACGCCGCGCCGCCGGGCGACCTGTCGCGGCCGTTGCTGGGCTTCGTGCGCCGCGGCCGCGAGAACCCGGACGCCGAACCGCGCGCCTCGCTGCAGTACGTGGAGTACCGCGTGGTCGACGGCCGGCTGGAGCGCAGCGCGCGCCCGGCCCTGGATGGCACCGCCGCGGCCGCGCCGCAGGTGCTGCTGACCGGCGTGGAGGACGTGCGTGCCGGCTTCTACTCGCACGGGCAGTGGAGCGACGGCTGGATCGGCGGGGCGCAGGCGCTGCCGCGCGCGGTGCGTCTGGACCTGCGCCTGCGCGACTTCGGCCCGGTGCGCCAGGTGTTCGTGCTGCCGGAGGCCCCGCCGTGAGCGCGCCCCGCCCCGCCCGCCAGTCCGGCACCGCGCTGCTGTCGGTGCTGCTGATGGCCGCGCTCATGGGCGTGCTGGTGGTGGCGATGCTGGACGACATCCGCTTCGGCCTGCGCCGCACCGCCAACGCCGACGCAATGGCGCAGGCGCAGCGCCTCGCCTTGGGCGCCGAGGCGCTGGCGCGGCGCAAGGTCGCGGCGCTGGCGCGCGAGGACGTGGCCGTGGCCGCCTGGAATGGCCGGCCGCTGGCGTTTCCCGTCGAGCACGGCCTGGTCCGCGCGCGGCTGCGCGACGGCAGCGACTGCTTCAACCTCAACAGCGTGGTGGAAGGCGCCGCCGGCCAGTGGCGCCGGCGCGAGCTGGGCGTGCGCCAGTACGTGGCGCTGCTGCAGGCGCTGGATTTCAGTGCGGCGCAGGCGCAGGCGCTCGCCGACGCGCTGGCCGACTGGATCGACAGCGACCACCGCCGCGCGCCGCTGGGCGCCGAGGACGGCAGCTACGCCGCGCTGCAGCCCCCCTACCGCACCGGCGGCACGCTGCTGGCCGAAGCCAGCGAGCTGCGCGCCGTGCAGGGCTACACGCCGCCCGTGTACGCGCGCCTGCGTCCGTACGTGTGCGCGCTGCCGCGGCCGGCCCTGTCGCCGGTCAACGTCAACGCGCTGGCCCCGGCGCGCGCGCCGGTGCTGAGCATGCTCACCTTGGGTGCGCTGACCCCGGCGCAGGCGCGCCGGGTGCTGGAGTCGCGCCCGGCCCGCGGCTGGCGCGACGCGGCCGCCTTTTGGGCCGACCCGGCGCTGCTGCAGGCGCCGGTGCCCAACGAGGTCTACGACCAGGTGTCGCTGCGCAGCCACTGGTTCGTGCTCGACGTCGAGGTCGAGTACGCCGGCGCGCAGGTCGTCCTCAGCGCGCTGCTGGAACAGGACGGCAGCCGCGAAGCACGCTTGGCCGCCCGCCGCTGGACCCGAGACGAATGATGAAACCGCCTTCCGCCACCCGCTTGACCCTGCTCGCGCGCGACCCGGCGCAGCCTTCCACCTGCCTGCGCATCGACCCGTCCGGACGCATCCTCGCGCGGCAGCCGCTGCTTCCGGGGCAGGCACCGCCGCCGCCTCCGGGCGAGTCCGTGCGCGAGGTCGTGGCCGTGCCCGGCGAGTCGGTGCGGCTGCTGTGGCTGGAGCTGCCCGCGCGCCATCCGGCGCAGGCGCTGGCCGCCGCGCGGTTGCAACTGGAGGACCACGTCGCCGGTGCGGTCGAGGGACTGCACGTGGCCATCGCGCCGGCGGCCGCCGGCCCGCGCCTGCTGGGCGCGGTGGAGGACGCCACCCTGCGCGGCTGGCTGCAGCGTTGCGCACAACTGGGCATCTCGCCGCACGCGGTGGTGCCGGACTGCCTGCTGCTGCCCGAGGCCGACGACGGCACGCTGCTCGCCGCGCCGGCCGGGGACATGCTGGCCGTGCGCGGGCCTCGGCTGGCGTTCACCGCCGAGCCCGCGCTCGCACGCGCGATCGCGGGGGCGCGCCCGTTGCGGATGCTGGAACCCGGCGAGGCGGAGGCGCGCTTCGCCGCCGCCGCGGCCGGCGAACCGCCGCTGGACCTGCTGCAGTACGGCCACGCACGCCACGACCCCCGCGCGCGGCGCCGGCGCCGGCGGCTGGCGGTGCTGGCCGCGCTGGCGCTGTGCTCGCCGGTGCTGGTCGATGGCGCCCTGGCGCTGCGCTATGCGCTGGGCGCGCACTGGATGCAGGCGCGCGCCGCCGCGCTGGCGGTGCAGCAGGTCCCGGCGCTGGCCGCCAGCGCCGACCCGTCGGCCGCGCTGCACGCACTGCACGCCGAGCTGGCCGCGCCCGCGGTGCTGGCGCAGCACTCGGCGGCGCTGTTCGGGGCGCTGCCGGCCGTGCCCGGCGCGCAGCTGGACAGCTACGAGTTCGCCACCGCCACCGGCGTGCGCGCCGGGCTGCTGCACGCGGGCGAACAGGACCTGGAAACGCTGCGCGAGCGCCTGGCCCCGGCGGGGCTGGCGCCGGTGCCGCTGGAGAGCCGGCCGGTGGACGGCGGGATGCGCAGCCTGGTGGGCGTGGAGGCATTGCGATGAGCGCAACGGGCCGAGGGGCTTTCGCGCGCCTGCACCCGTGGGGGGACGCCCGCACGCCGCGCGAACGGTGGATGCTGGGGGCGATGGCCGCGATGCTGGCGGCCTTCGCCTACTGGTACGGGCTGCACCTGCCGCTGCGCGGGGCGGCGGAGGCGGCGCGGCTCCGGCACGACCGGGCCGCGGCGGGGCTGGCGCGGGGGCGATCGGGGGCGGCGGGGATCGCGGCGCTGGAAGAGCGCATGCCGGCGCGGCCGGGCGACGCGGCGGCGCGGCGGGCGGCGGTGCTGGCCGCGGCGGCGAAGGCCGGGCTGGCGGTGTCGCGCGAGCGCGACGGCGGCGGCTGCGGCATCGAGGCCGATGCGGCCAGCCCGGGGCAACTGTTCGCGTTCCTGGATGCGTTGCGCCAGGACCACGGGCTGGCGCCGGCCACGCTCAGCGCGGCCAAGAGCGAAGGCCGGCTGCGCGTGCAGGCGCAGTTCGTGACGGCCGCGCATTGAGACATCCGCATGAAAAGGAAGAGCCCCGCGCAGGCGGGGCTCTTCCGGAAGCCAGGCGGCTTACCAGCTGAACTGGGTGCGGACCGCGTACTGCCCGGTCTCGTCCCCGGTGGCTTCGTTGTCGCCCCGGGTGTAGTTGAACATGAAGCGCAGGTTGGGGTTGACGTAGTAGTTGACGCCGAGGATGACGCTGGTGGCCTGGCGGTCGTCGGTGTCCCGGTTCTCGATGGTGTCGTAGCGGGCGGTCAGCTCCCACAGGCCCCTGTCGGTGACCTTGGGCGCGCCGAACACGCCGGTGGCGGACTTGTACGCCTTGTGCCCGCCGTTGATCAGCCAGCTGCCCTGCAGGTACCAGGTGGTCACGTCCTGGTCGCCGCCGATGGGCTGGCCGAACACGGCGTTGACGTACTCGCCCTGGAAGAACAGCGGACCGAACGCGCCGGCCGCTTCCAGGCCGTAGGCGGTGACGGTGTTGCGGCTGGCGCCGGTGGTGGTGGCGATGGCCTGCGACGGGCCGCGGCGGCCGGCGTAGCTGGCCGAGGCGACGAGGTCGGCCGAGCCCTGGTTGGCGTCCTCGCGGCTGGCCCAGCCGCCGAAGTGCAGGGTGTCGTTGTCGGTATTGATCGGCGCCCAGGTGACGCGGCCGGCCGCGCCCATGCCCTCGTTGCGGCTGCCCGAGGCACCGCGCAGGTTGAACACGGTGAAGCCGGCGGTGTAGTTCTCGCCTGCGCGCTGGTAGCCCACGCCCTGCTGGAACTGGCGGCCGTTGAACAGGCCGGTGGCCGAGGCGAAGGGCCGCTCCATCATCAGCAGGTCGTTGGAACTGGTCAGTTCCTCCATCGAGCGGTACGGCTTGAAGTGGCCGATGGTGACCTTGCCGCCCCACAGGCCGGTGGCGATGTAGGCGTCGCGCAGGCCTTCGAGGTTGGTGCCGGCGGCGAAGTCCTGCTCCAGCTTGTAGTCCCAGCCCAGCGCCTTGCCGGCCAGGGTCAGGCGCGCGCGGCGGAACTCGCTGGTGCCGGTGGCCGAGGCCTGGTCGCGGTCGAAGGCGTAGGCGTCGAAGTGGATGCGGCCGCCGAGCGAGGCCTCGAACTGCTTGTCGGGCGAGGTGACCTTCAGGCCGCCCTTGGTCTCCACCTTGGGCGTGGTGGCGGCGATGTTCTCGATGCTCTGCTGGGTGCCGACGTTGATGTCCGACTGCGCGTCGGTGCGCGCCTCCAGTTCGGCCACGCGTGCCTGCAGCGCGGCCAGCTGCGCCTTCAGTTCGGCCAGCTCGGCGCTGTCGGCGGCGGCGGCGTCGAAGGCGGCCGTGCCGGCGGCCAGCGCCAGGGCCAGTGCCAGGGGGGAATGACGCATGGATGCTCTCCGGATGATGAGGGGGGCGCCCCGGCCGGTGCGCGCGGGGAAGGTCGCGCCACCAGGTTCCGCGCGCAGCATGTGACGGAAACATGACCGGCGTATGACGCCGTCTGTCACATGACGGGAAGGCGCGGCGCAGGATGCCGCCGCCGGTCATCCGCCCGTCATGGTTACGACATCTGGCTGTCATGCATCGCCTGTGCAATGGCCGGGCCGACGCGGGTCCCGCCGCGCCCCCTCTGCTGCCCCAACAGGAGCCCCCTCGCCGACATCTACCTCGGCAAGATCACCCGCTGGGACGACCCGCGCATCGCCGCCAGCAACGGCGGGCTGAAGCTGCCGGCGCAGCGGATCACCGTGGTGCGCCGCTCCGACGGTTCGGGCACCACCTTCAACTTCGCCAACTACCTGTCGAAGGTGAGCCGGGAGTGGAAGGACACGGTGGGCGAAGGCACCTCGCTGAGCTGGCCGACCGGCATCGGCGCCAAGGGCAACGAGGGCGTGGCCGCCTACGTCAAGCAGATCAAGGGCGCGATCGGCTATGTCGAGCTGTCCTACGCGCTGCAGAACAGGATGGCCTACACCCGGCTGAAGAATGCGGCCGGCAATTACGTGTACGTGCTGCCCTCCGACGAAACCTTCCAGGCCGCCGCCGCCAGCGCCGACTGGGGCAAGGTCAAGGACTTCCACTTGGTGATGACCAACGCACCGGGCGCGAACGCGTGGCCGATCACCGCCGCGAACTTCATCCTGGTCCACCGCAAGCCCAAGGCCCCGGCCCGCGCCAAGGCCGTGATCGAGTTCTTCCGCTGGGCCTACGCCAACGGCGACGCCCAGGCCAAGGCGCTCGACTACGTGCCGCTGCCCGACCCGCTGGTGCGCCAGATCGAGGCCTACTGGACCGCGAACCTGAAGTTCTGATTCCGGTCCTCTCTCCCCGGGATCGCCGCGACGCGGGCCGCAGGGCCCGCGTCGTCGCTTGCGGGCCGGCGGTGCCCGCCGCCCGCCCCCGCGATGTCATCGTCATGTCACAAAACCGCCCCACCATGCGCGATGTCATCGTCATGTCACAAAACCGCCCCACCATGGGCGCGCCGCCGAAGCACCGGCACCTTTTCCGGATCCGCCCATGACCCGACGTTCGCTCCGCCTGCTCGCCCTCGCCCTGCCCCTGTCGCTCGCCCTCGCCGCCTGCGGCGGCCAGGACCGGGCCCCGGCCGCGCAGGCCGACGCGCCCGCCGCCGGTGACGAGGTGGCCGCCGAGATCACCGGCGCCGGCGCCACCTTCATCTATCCGCTGCTGTCGAAGTGGTCGGACGAGTACCACAAGGCCACCGGCCACAAGATCAACTACCAGTCCATCGGCTCCGGCGGCGGCATCGCCCAGATCAAGGCCGGCACGGTGGACTTCGGCTCCTCCGACAAGCCGCTGCCGCCGGAGGAGCTGGCCGCCGCCGGCCTGGCCCAGTTCCCGTCCGCGATCGGCGGCGTGGTGCCGGTGGTCAACCTGCCGGGCGTGGCGCCGGGCCAGCTGCGCCTGACCGGCCCGGTGCTGGCGGACATCTACCTCGGCAAGATCACGCAGTGGAACGACCCCCGCATCGCCGCGCTGAATCCGGGCCTGTCGCTGCCGGCGAGCAAGATCAACGTGGTCCACCGCTCCGACGGCTCCGGCACCACCTTCAACTTCGTCAACTACCTCTCCAAGGTCAGCCCGGAGTGGAAGGAGAAAGTCGGCGAAGGCACCGCGGTCAACTGGCCGACCGGCATCGGCGGCAAGGGCAACGAGGGCGTGGCCGCCTACGTCAAGCAGATCAAGGGGGCGATCGGCTACGTCGAACTGGCGTACGCCACCGAAAACGCGATGCCATACGCGGCGCTGCAGAACGCCGCCGGCAACTTCGTGCAGCCGAGCATCGAGTCGTTCCAGGCGGCCGCCGCTTCCGCCGACTGGGCCAACGCGCAGGACTTCAGCCTGGTGATCACCAACGCCCCGGGCGCCGACGCCTGGCCGATCGCCGCGACCAATTTCATCCTGATGTACAAGCAGCCGAAGAGCCCGGAGCGCGCGCAGGCGGCGCTGGCGTTCTTCAAGTGGGCGCTGGAAAACGGCGCCGCGCAGGCCGAGGCGCTGCATTACGTGCCGCTGCCGCCGGAGCTGGTGCAGCAGATCGAGGCGTACTGGGCGGCGGAGATCAAGGCCTGACCGCTTCCACGACCCTCTGCGCATGAACGCCACCGCCCTGCCCGCCGCCGAGGACTCGCGCGAACTGCGCGATGCGCGCGCCGACCGCCGCTTCCGCCGGCTGGTCACGGCCGCCGGCCTGTTCGTGCTGGTCTCGCTCGCCGCCGCCGCCCTGTCCATGCTCTGGGGCGGGCGCGCGGCGTTCGAGAAGTTCGGCATCGGTTTCCTCTGGCGCGATGCCTGGGACCCGGTGCAGGAGGATTTCGGCGCGCTGGTGCCGATCTACGGCACGGTGATCACCTCGCTGCTGGCGCTGCTGATCGCGGTGCCGGTCAGTTTCGGCATCGCGATGTTCCTCACCGAGATCGCGCCGCGCTGGCTGCGCGGGCCGATCGGCGCCGCCATCGAGCTGCTGGCCGGCATTCCTTCGATCATCTACGGCATGTGGGGCCTGTTCGTGCTGGTGCCGTTCCTCTCCACCCACGTCTACCCGTGGGTGAACGACAACCTGGGCGAGCTGCCGCTGGTCGGCGCGCTGTTCTCGGGTCCGCCGCTGGGCCTGGGCATGGGCACCGCGGGGCTGGTGCTGGCGATCATGATCATCCCGTTCATCTCCTCGGTGATGCGCGAGGTGTTCCTCACCGTGCCCACCCGCCTGAAGGAATCCGCCTACGCGCTCGGCTCCACCACCACCGAGGTGGTGTGGGACGTGGTGCTGCCGTACACGCGCTCGGCGGTGATCGGCGGCATCTTCCTCGGACTCGGGCGCGCGCTCGGCGAAACCATGGCGGTCACGTTCGTGCTCGGCAACGCGCATCGGCTCACGCCGTCGCTGCTGGAGCCCGGCAACTCGATCGCGGCGACCATCGCCAACGAGTTCGCCGAGGCCTACTCGCCGATGTACCTGTCCTCGCTGATCGCGCTCGGCTTCGTGCTGTTCATCGTCACCTTCGTGGTGCTGGCGATCGCGCGGCTGATGCTGCGGCAGCTGGCCAAACGGGAGGGCTACTGATGGCCGGGTCGCTGTACACCTACCGCCGCGCCAAGGACGTGGTCGCGCGCGTGCTCGCCACCGCGGCGACGCTGTTCGGCCTGTTCTGGCTGGGTTGGATCCTGTGGACCACGGTCAGCAAGGGTCTGGGCTCGCTCAACCTCGACCTGTTCACCCGGATGACGCCGCCGCCCGGCTCGGAGGGCGGCATGGCGAACGCGTTCTTCGGCAGCGTGGTGATGAGCCTGCTGGGCATCGCCATCGGCGCCCCGGTGGGCGTGCTGGCCGGCACCTTCCTCGCCGAATACTCGCAGCGCAGCTGGCTCGGCGAGGCGGTGCGCTTCGTCAACGACATCCTGCTCTCGGCCCCGTCCATCGTGCTCGGCCTGTTCGTGTACACGCTGGTGGTGGCGCAGATGGGCCACTTCTCGGCGCTGGCCGGCGCGATCGCGCTGTCGCTGATCGTGCTGCCGGTGGTGGTGCGCACCACCGACGAGATGCTGCGGCTGGTGCCGGTGCAGATGCGCGAGGCCGCGCTGTCGCTCGGCGTGCCGCAGTGGAAGGTGATCCTGCAGGTGCTGTACCGCGCCTCGCTGCCCGGCATCGTCACCGGCATCCTGCTGGCGCTGGCGCGCATCTCCGGCGAGACCGCGCCGCTGCTGTTCACCGCGCTCAACAACCAGTACTGGACTACCGACCTGCTGCAGCCGATGGCGAACGTGCCGGTGGTCATCTTCCAGTACGCGATGAGCCCGTACGCGTCCTGGCACACGCTCGCCTGGGCCGGCGCGTTCATACTCACGCTGTTCGTGCTGGTCGTCAGCCTGATCGCGCGCGCCATCGTGCTGCGCAACCGGGTGAGCCATGACTGACCTGTCCCTGCCCTCCTCCGTCCGGAAACCGGCCGCCATGAACGACGCCCGCTTCTCCATCGCCACCGTCGAGCGCGACGCCTCGGCGAACGCCCAGGCGCCGATCAAGCTGTCCGCGCGCGGCCTGGATTTCTTCTACGACAAGTTCCACGCACTGAAGTCGATCAACCTCGACATCCCGGAAAAGCGCGTCACCGCGCTGATCGGTCCGTCGGGCTGCGGCAAGTCGACCCTGCTGCGCGTGTTCAACCGCATCTACGCGCTCTATCCGAAGCTGGAGGCGCGCGGGCAGGTGCTGCTGGACGGGGAGAACATCCTCGATCCGAAGTACCCGATGAACCGCCTGCGCAGCAAGGTCGGCATGGTGTTCCAGAAGCCGGTGCCGTTCCCGATGACCATCTACGAGAACGTGGCCTACGGCATCCGCCACCACGAGCGCCTCTCGCGCGCGGACATGGACGCGCGCGTGGAGGAGGCGCTGCGCCGGGCCGCGCTGTGGGACGAGGTCAAGGACAAGCTCGACCGCAGCGCGCTGGGCCTGTCCGGCGGCCAGCAGCAACGGCTGTGCATCGCCCGCGCGGTGGCGCTGCGGCCGGAGGTGCTGCTGCTGGACGAGCCCACCTCGGCGCTGGACCCGATCTCCACCGGCCGCATCGAGCAGCTGATCGACGAGCTCAAGCGCAGCTACACCATCGTCATCGTGACCCACAACATGCAGCAGGCCGCGCGCGTGTCCGACTACACCGCGTTCATGTACCTGGGCGACCTGGTCGAGTTCGGCGCCACCGAGACCATCTTCTCCCGGCCGGTCAGGCAGCAGACCGAGGACTACATCACCGGCCGATTCGGGTGAGGCAGGCGGCTTGCGCGGCACTGCCGCGCGGCCTGCCGGACGCCCGGCCATGGATGGCCGGGCCGGAGTCAGCCGAAACCGCGAACATTGCGCCAGGGACGGCAACCTACAGCCCCAGGAGCCGTGCATGAACACCCCCCACGACCACATCGTCAAGAGCTACGACGAGGAACAGCGCCGGCTGCTGGCCGAGCTGGTGCGCATGGGCGAGATGGCCGCGGCCCAGCTCGAGGCCGCGCTCGACGTCGTCGCCCGCCGCGACGACCGCGCCGCCGAGCGCATCGTCGCCAACGACGAGGCGATCGACGCGCTCGAGCACGAGGTCAGCCACGACGTCATGAAGCTGGCGCTGCGCGGGCCGCTGGCGCGCGACCTGCGCGAGATCCTGGTGGCGCTGCGGATCGCCGCCGACGTCGAGCGGATCGGCGACTACGCGGCCAACATCGCCAAGCGCTCGATGGCGCTCAACCTGGCCCCGTCGCTGCCGCAGACCCGCGGCCTGGACGCGCTCGGCCGGCTCGCGCTGCAGCAGGTGCGCGACGTGGTCGCCGCCTACGGCAACCGCGACGCCGAGGCCGCGCAGCGCATCCGCGCCCGCGACGCCGAGCTGGACACCCTCTACACCGGCCTGTTCCGCGAGCTGCTGACCTACATGATGGAGGACGCGCGCGCAATCACCCCGTGCACGCACCTGCTGTTCATGGCCAAGAACCTGGAACGGATCGGCGACCACGCCACCAACATCGCCGAGAACGTCTGGTTCCTGGTCCACGGCGAGGACCTGCTGCCGCCGCGCGAGAAGCGCGACGCGACCAACACCGTCGGCTGATCCCGGCCCCGCCGCGCTCCGGCCGCGCCGGGCCGCCCCGCGGCCGGGCGCCCCGCTTCCCGCCTCCCTCGCCATCACGCTGCATCCGCGCCCGCTCCGGCACCGTATCTCCCGCCGGGAGCCGGGCAGGCCGCGGCAAGAACCGATGGCACTGCCCCGCGCGGCCAGCCGCGCTAGCATTCCCGACCGCAGTTCACCCCTACGCGGGTCAGGCCCGCATTCACGGAGGCAATGCTCATGTCCAGCAACAAGAAACCCGTCGTCCTCGCGCTCGGCACCGCACTCGTCGGCGGCCTGGCCCTGTCCGGTTCCGCCTTCGGCATGGAATCGCTCGGCCAGGGCTACATGGTCGGCGCCAGCGCCGGCGACAAGGCCCAGGAGGGCAAGTGCGGCGAAGGCAAGTGCGGCGCCGACAGGAAGGCCGGCGAAGGCAAGTGCGGCGAGGGCAAGTGCGGCATGGACAAGATGGACACCGACAAGGACGGCCGCATCTCCCGCGCCGAGTTCGCCGCCGCGCACGGCGGCAAGGACGACAAGTTCGCCATGCACGACACCAACGGCGACGGCTACATCTCCGCCGAGGAGATGAAGGCGCACAAGGAGGGCAAGTGCGGCGAAGGCAAGTGCGGCGCCGACAAGAAGAAGGCCGCCGAAGGCAAGTGCGGCGAGGGCAAGTGCGGCTCGATGTGAGCCGTCCCGAGGCCGGACGATGACCTCCCGCCTGCCCGATGCCAGCGCCGGCCTGGGCCTGCGGCGCGTCCTCCTGGACGCGCTGCAGGCGTTGCCGGCCGAGGCGCTGCCCCCGTTCGACTTCCTCGAATGCGCGCCGGAGAACTGGATCGGCGTGGGCGGGAAATTCGGCGCCGCGTTCGACGCGCTCGCCGCCCGCCACCCCATCGCCTGCCACGGCCTGTCGCTCTCGCTGGGCGGCACCGCGCCGCTGGACGAGACCTTCCTGGCCCGCGTGCGCCGCTTCCTGGAGCGCTACCAGGTACCGCTGTACAGCGAGCACCTGAGCTACTGCACCGACGACGGCCACCTGTACGACCTGCTGCCGCTGCCGTTCACCGAGGAGGCGGTGCGCCACGTGGCCGCGCGCATCCGCCGCGTGCAGGACGCGCTCGGCCGGCGCATCGCCATCGAGAACATCTCCTACTACGCCGCACCCTGGCAGGCGATGGACGAGGCCAGCTTCGTGCGCGCGGTGCTGGAGGAGGCCGACTGCGACCTGCTGCTGGATGTCAACAACGTCTACGTCAACGCCATCAACCACGGCTACGACGCGCGGCAGTACCTGGCGGCCATGCCCTCGGCGCGGGTGGTCTCGTACCACGTCGCCGGCCATTACGACGAGGCCGAGGACCTGAAGATCGACACCCACGGCGCACCGGTGAAGGACGACGTGTGGGCACTGCTGGCCGAGGCCTACCGCCTGCACGGCGTGCGCCCCACCCTGCTGGAGCGCGACTTCAACCTGCCGCCGCTGCCGGTGCTGCTGGAGGAGGTCGGGCGCATCCGCGCCATCCAGCGCGCGGCCGTGCCCGCGCGGGAGGCGGCGCGTGTCTGAGCTGCGGCGCCAGCAGCTGGCCTTCGCCGCGCACCTGCGCGACCCGCAGGCGCATCCGCCGCCGCCCGGGATCGAGCCGCGGCGCCTGGCGGTATACCGCGAGCTGTTCTTCAACGGCATCGCCGGGCTGCTGGCCGGCAACTTCCCGGTGCTCCGCCGGGCCCTGGGCGAGGACGCGTGGAAGGCGCTGGTGCGGCGCTTCTACGCCGAGCACCGCAGCCACACCCCGCTGTTCCCCGAGGTGGGCCGCGAGTTCGTGCGCTACCTGGAAGGCCGCGCCGGCACGGACGGTCCGCCCTGGCTGGCCGAGCTGGCGCACTACGAGTGGATCGAGCTGGCGGTGCGCATCGACGGCACCCCGGCGCCGGCGCACGATCCGCACGGCGACCTGCTGGACGGCGAGCCGGTGCCCTCGCCCTGGGCGCGGGCCCTGGCCTACCGCTGGCCGGTGCACCGGATCGGCCCGCGGTTCCTGCCGCAGGCGCCGCCGGAGGCGCCGACCCTGCTGCTGGTGCGCCGCGACCGGGCAGGCGAGGTGCGCTTCGCCGCGATCTCACCGCTGGTGTACAGGCTGCTGGAGCTGCTTGGCGAAGGCGGCCGCAGTGGCCGCACGGTGCTTCGGACGCTGGCCGCCGAGGCCGGCGCGGAAGGCGATGCCGGCTTCCTCGCCCAGGGCGCGGCGATGCTGGAACGCATGCGCGCCGAAGGCACGCTGCTGGGCACGCGCGCAGCCTGAACGTCCGCCGCGGCGCGGCCTGGCGGCGGGCGCCCCGCCGGGGGGGCGGCCCGCGCCGCCCGCCCCCGCCTGCTCACCCGCCGCTTCCTGCCGACCGTGCTGCGCCGCGAGGTGGCGCTGCAGGCCAACACCGGCCGGCAGTTCGCCGTGCTGATGCTGGACCTGGACCACTTCAAGGCGATCAACGACCGCTACGGCCACGAG
>NZ_PDWK01000067.1 GCF_010093135.1 Pseudoxanthomonas taiwanensis
GCAGGGCCTCGGGCGCCCGCCAAGGCTGCGATGACGGGGCCTGAGCGGCACCGAGAACCCCGAACTGAACGACGCGAGCGCCCTCATGCCGGTTCAGCCTTCGGAAATGGGGTTATGCGAAGTGCCCAGTAGCAACTGCTGCTCTCGCAACGGCGAGGCGATGAACCCGAACCGGGTGTAGAAACGCGCCGCATCTTCGTCGATGGGGTGGGTCAGCATGGCCCGCACACCGGCCTGCTCGGCGATCACCAGCGTGCGGCGGATCGCATCCTGAAGCATCCCGATGCCGATCCCGCGGCCCTGGTGCTCGCGTGACACGGCGAGCCGGGCCAAGATCACCACCGGCACCGGGTACTGTCCCATGCCCTTGCGGATACGCTCCGGCGCTTCCAGCGTGTCGACCTGGCCTACGGTCAGGCTGAAGTAGCCTGCGACGCGGTCGTCA
This sequence comes from Pseudoxanthomonas taiwanensis, assembly GCF_010093135.1. Classification (GTDB taxonomy): domain Bacteria; phylum Pseudomonadota; class Gammaproteobacteria; order Xanthomonadales; family Xanthomonadaceae; genus Pseudoxanthomonas; species Pseudoxanthomonas taiwanensis. Next base: position 446 of record NZ_PDWK01000067.1, read on the forward strand.
CCATCGGCGGCCACGACGAAGGTCTTGGCCGAGCCACTGCCCTGCGCCTGGCGGGCGTGGCGCAGCAGCCAATCGTTCAGCGCAGGCTTGCCGCAGTCGAAGCCTTCCAGCCGATGCTGTGCGGCCAGAGGCGCCGGTGCCCGCAGCGTCACTTGGCGTCCCAAGGGGCCTTGCGGGCGAACAGGTCGGCCAAGCCGTCGTTGGCCTGCTCGGAGCGCTCGAGCAACTCCATCAGGGCCTGGTACTGGCTGCCCGAGACCATGAACAATCGTTGGTCCAGCAGGGTCTGCTCGGCGGCCAGGCAGGCGCTGTCGAGGATGAAGTCGGTCAGCGACTTGTGGGCCACCTCGGCGGCACGGCGCAGCACGGCCTCCTGTTCGGGCGTGGCGCGCAGCCCCAGGCGGGCAGTACGGGCAGCAGGCGAGGATGCGATGGCGGTCATGGCGGCGCCTTTCTTGTTCGATCAATGGACGCCATGTTAGTACAACCGACGCACGCGGTCCAGTTCGCTGGGGCGATCGCCGCCCTGGTTGACGATGAACCGCCGCGCGTAAGTCGTTGATTTTGATGAATCAGGCGCTGCGGCTACCCGCAAGCCAGCCGGAGAACAGAGACGGCTCTGGCCGAGACAATGGCCGATTTTGGGCGTTTGGGCTGGCCCCCACCCGCAGGGCGGATGGCCGGAATCCCGCGTGGCGCGGGGCCGGCGTCAAAAGGAAAGGGCCCGGAGACTTTCCGGGCCCTGGTGATTGGTGGAGGTGGGCGGAGTCGAACCGCCGTCCGAAGGCACTCCATCTCCGGCACTACATGCTTAGCCCACCGTTGGGTCTCGCCCCCGGGCAGCACGGTGTGCGAAGCGCGCCCTGGGACCAGCCTGCCTGGTTTGACCGGAGGCAGGCAGGCGGCCACCTCCGGCGATCCCGTGATGATGACCCTACATCCACGAGCACGGGCACAAGTGGGTTCGGGGCTAGGCCTTAGGCGGCCAGAGCGTAGTTGTCGTCGTTGGCAACTATTTTTTTCGCCGCTGGATTAACGAGGAAAGCAGCCCCCTCGGCATGCGCCGGTCGATTTCGCAACCCCCGTCGAAACCAGGACACCCCCGGCAACTTCGGGCGAAGCTTCTCGCCAGACGGAACCCAGTGTAGGGGCGTGGCCGCGCCGCATCAAGGCGCACCCGGCCCGCACGCAGGCGCCGTTCATGCGCGCGGTTCAGCGGAAATCGCGGCTGCGCACGTCCAGCCCGTCCAGCAGCGGGGTCAGGTCGTGCAGGCGCCGGGCCAGCACGTGGCGCACCTGCCCGGCCGCCTCCAGCCGCCCCTCCACCATCAGCAGCCGCGCCTGCAGGAACTCGCGGCGCTGGCGCGCGGCCAGGTCGCGGCGGACCACCACGTTGACCATGCCGTGCTCGTCCTCCAGGGTCACGAAGGTCACGCCGCTGGCCGTCTGCGGCCGCTGCCGGCCGGTGACCAGTCCGGCGGCCAGCACCTGCCGGCCGTCGGGCACGTCGGCCAGCTCAACCGAATCCAGGCAGCGGCGCGCGCGCAGTTGCCGGCGCAGCATGGCCAGCGGATGCCGGCCCAGGGTGGTGCCGTAGCTGGCATAGTCGGCCAGCAGGTCCTCGCCGGCCGCCGGCGGCGGCAGCGCCACCTTCGCCTCGGGCGTGGCCGGGGCACCGGCGAACAGCGGCCGCTGCGGCTCCACGCCGGCCACCGCCCAGCGCGCGCGGTGGCGGTGCCCGGCCAGGCCGCGCAGCGCGCCGGCGTCAGCCAGGCAGGCGCGCTCGGCCGCGTCCAGGGCCGCGCGCGCGGCCAGGTCGGCCACGTCCGCGAACGGCGCCTGCGCCCGCGCGCGGACGATGCGCGCGGCGGCCGCGGCGTTGAAGCCGCGCAGCATGCGCAGGCCCAGGCGGATGGCCAGCGCCTGGCCGCGGTCCGGCTCCAGGGTGCAGTCCCACTCGCTGTAGCGCACGTCCGGCGGGCGCACGGACACGCCGTGGCGGCGCGCGTCCTGCAGCAACTGGTCCGGGCTGTAGAAGCCCATCGGCTGGCTGTTGAGCAGCGCGCAGGCGAACTCGGCCGGATGGTGGCGCTTGAGCCAGGCGGTGGCGTAGGCCAGCAAAGCGAAGCTGGCGGCGTGGCTCTCGGGGAAGCCGTAGCTGCCGAAGCCCCGGATCTGCTCGAAGATGCGTTCGGCGAAGACCAGGTCGTAGCCGTTGGCGAGCATGCCGGCGACCAGCCGCTCGCGGTGCTTCTCCAGGCTGCCGTGGCGCTTCCAAGCGGCCATCGAGCGGCGCAGCGCGTCGGCCTCGCTGGCGCTGTAGCCGGCGGCGACCATGGCGATCTGCATCACCTGCTCCTGGAACAGCGGCACGCCCAGGGTGCGCCGCAGCACCTGCTCCAGCGCCGGCGACGGGAAGCCCACCGGCTCCTCGCCCGTGCGCCGGCGCAGGTAGGGATGGACCATGTCGCCCTGGATCGGGCCGGGGCGGACGATGGCCACCTCGATCACCAGGTCGTAGAAGCACGCCGGCCTGAGTCGCGGCAGCATGGCCATCTGCGCGCGCGATTCGATCTGGAACACGCCGATGGTGTCGGCGGCCTGGATCATCCGGTAGGTCTCCGGATCCTCGGCCGGGATCGTGGCCAGGGTGTAGCGTCGGCCGCGGTGGCGCGCCACCAGCTCCAGCGCCTTGCGCACAGCGGTGAGCATGCCCAGCGCCAGCACGTCCACCTTGAGCAGGCCCATCGCCTCCAGGTCGTCCTTGTCCCACTGGATCACGGTGCGCCCGTCCATGGCCGCGTTTTCCACCGGCACCATGGTGTGCAGCGGGCGTTCGGAGACCACGAAGCCGCCGGGGTGCTGCGACAGGTAGTGCGGCATGTCCACCAGCTGCCCGGCCAGGGCCAGGATCCGGCGCAGCAGCGGGCTGTCCGGGTCGAAGCCCGCCTCGCGCAGGCGCGCCGCATCCGGCAGCTCGTCCGACCAGTGCCCGGCCAGTTCGGCCAGGCGCGAGATCGCGTCCTGCGGCAGGCCCAGCACGCGGGCCACGTCGCGCAGCGCGCCGCGCGCGCCGTAGGTGGTGGCCACCGCCGCCAGCGCCGCGCGCTCGCGGCCATAGCGCGCGAACACGTACTGGATGACCTCCTCGCGCCGCTCGTGCTCGAAGTCCACGTCGATGTCCGGCGGCTCGTCGCGGTCGGCGGAGATGAAGCGCTCGAACAGCAGGTCCATGCGCGCCGGGTCCAGCGCGGTGATGCCCAGGGCGAAGCACACGGCCGAGTTGGCCGCCGAGCCGCGGCCCTGGCAGAGGATGCCGCACTCGCGGGCGAAGCGGACGATGTCGTGCACGGTGAGGAAGTACGACTCGTACCGCTTCTGCGCGATCAGCGCCAGCTCCTTCTCGATCTGCGCCGCGGCCTTCTCCGGGATGCCCTCCGGCCAGCGCCCGCGGGCCCCGCGCATGACCAGCTCGCGCAGCCAGCTGCCGGCGTCGTGCCCGGGCGGCACCAGCTCGTGCGGGTACTGGTAATCGATGCCGGCCCGGAGGTCGAAGCCGGTGCAGCGCTCGGCCACGCGCACGCTCTCCTCCAGCCAGGCGCGCGGGTAGATCGCCCGCAGCGCCGCCAGCGGACGCAGGTGGCGCTCGCCGTTGGGGAACAGCAGGCCGCCGGCCTCGGCCAGCGTGGTGCGGTGGCGGATGGCGGTCAGCACGTCCTGCAGGGCGCGGCGCCCGCGCACGTGCATGTGCACGTCGCCGGCGGCCACCACCGGCAGCCCCAGGCGCGCGGCCGCCGCCTGCCAGCGCGCGACGCGCCCGGCATCGTCGGCCAGGCGGTGGAGCCCGGCGGCCAGCCAGGTGCGCCCCGGGAAGCGCTCCCGCAGCCAGCGGCCGTGCGCCTCGTCGGGCACGGCGCCGGGCAGCCACAGGCACAGCAGACCGCCCTCCAGCCCGTCGAAGTCCTCCTCCAGCAGGCGGTAGGCGCCCTTGGGCGCGCGCCGGCGCGCGCGGGTGACCAGCCGGCACAGGCCGCGGTAGCCGGCCGCGTCCTCCACCAGCAGCACCAGCTTCGGCCCCTGCTCCACCTGCAGCTCGCTGCCCACCACCAGCGGCACGCCGGTTTCCCGGGAGGCCTGCCAGGCGCGCACGATGCCGGCCAGGCTGCACTCGTCGGTGATGGCCAGTGCGCGGTAGCCCAGGTCGCGGGCGCGCTGGAACAGTTCGGCCGCGGTGGAGGCCCCGCGCTGGAAGCTGAAGGCCGACAGGCAGTGCAGCTCGGCGTAGCCGTCCACCCCGCTCATGCGAACCACCCGTGCAGCATCCAGCCGTCCGCGGCGGGCGGGTCGCCGGCCGGACGGAACGCCCAGGCCTCCTGCCCGGCCGCGGTGCGCAGGCGGTAGTAGTCGCGGCGCAGGTCGCCGCCGTCCCCCCAGCCGCTCTCGATCCGCTCCGGGCCGGCGAGGATGCGCACCGCCCCGCGCAGCGGCAGCGGCGCCGGCAGCAGCCAGCCCGGGCGCGGCGCCGGCGGCAGCGGCGCGGCCGCGTGCGCCCGGCCGTCGTCCTCCTCCGCGCGCCAGGCGCGCTCGGGCCGGTGGTCGGCATGCACGCGCAGGCCGTGCACCGCCCCGCTCCCCAGGCGCGCGCGCAGGCGTTCGCGCAGCTGCTCCCAGGGCAGCGACTGCCGCGCGTGCGCGTCGAACAGGCCGCGGTGCGCGGGCACGAAGGTGGGCAGTTCGTCGGCATGCAGCGCCAGCGCGCGCACCGGGGCCGGCACGTCCGCGCGCTCCAGGCGACTGCGCGCGATCTCGAACAGCAGCGCCGGATCGCGCTCGCTGGCCAGCAGGCCCACCTCCACCGGGGTCGGAGCGCGGTCCTCGTGCTCCAGGTGCAGCACGAAGCGCTGCACGCCGCCGTCGCGCGCGGCCAGGCAGGCGGCCAGGTCGCCGACCAGGCGCCGCAGCGGGAACAGCAATGCCTGCGAGGCCTCGACCTCGTAGCCCAGCTCGATGCGCCCGCGGAAGCGGTCCGGCGGGCGATACCAGTCCAGCAGCGGCGGCTGGCGGCCGAGCAGCGCGTCCAGGTGGCGCAGCACCTGCGCCGGGAAGCGCCGGGCCAGGCCCGCGCGCGGCAACGCCAGTACCTGGCCCAACCGGCGCAGGCCCATCCGCGCCAGCGCCTGGGCCACCTCCGCCGGCAGGCCGGCGCGCTGCACCGGCAGTGCGTCCAGCGCCGGGCGCAGGCCGTCCTCGTCCACCGCCAGGCCGTCGTGGACGTTGGCCAGCACGCGCGCGGCGAAGGGATTGGGCGCGGCGACGATGCGGTGGCGGAAGCCCAGCTCCTCCAGCCCGGCGCGCAGCCGCGCCTGGAAGTGCGGCCAGTCGCCGAACAGGCGGCGGCTGCCGGCCACCTCCAGCAGCAGGGCGTTGCCGCCGTGCAGGCTGCCCTGGGAGCTGAAGCGGTAGGCCCAGGCCGCCAGCAGCCGCTGCCAGGCGGCCAGCTGGCCCGGGTCGCACCCGCTTTCGGCCAGGCCGTGGGCCAGCGCGCGCGCCTGGGCCAGCGGCTGGCCGGGACGCACGCCGCGCGCACGCGCGGCCGGGTTGGCGGCCAGCACCACCCGCCGTTGCGCCGGGCCGCCGACCAGGATCCGCGGCGCCTGGCGGTCGGCACAGCCGCGCAGCACACCGTCCATGGCCAGGTGCGGCAGCAGGATGCAGGCCCAGCGCACGGCTCAGCCTCCGGCGTGCAGCGGGATCGGCCGCGGCGGGGGCAGCCCGCCACGGCACTTGAGCACGCGCAGCCGCGGTGGCTGCGCCTCCAGGGCGATGCGCAGCGCCGCCGGCGAGGGGGTGCGCGCGGCCGCCCGGGGCCGGGGGGCGAAGCCCAGGGTGGCGCCGGTCTCGGCCGCCACCTGCAGGCGGCGCAGGGCACGGTCGTCGGCCTGGCGCGGCCAGCACAGCACCGCGCCGCAGCAGCCGGCGCGCAGGCCCTGCTCGGCCGCCCACAGCGCCTCGCGCGGCGGCGTGGCCGCGTCGCCCACCACCTGCACCAGGCCCAGGTCCACGCCCGCCGCCTGCCAGGCCGGTGCGTACGGCAGGTACGGCGGGGCCACCAGCACCACGCGCTGGCCGGCGCGGGTCAGCCGCGCCAGCGCCGGCCACAGCAGGCGCACCTCGCCGATCCCGTCCAGCGGCCCCAGCAGCTCGCTCAGCGCCGCCTCCGGCCAGCCGCCGGTGGGCAGGGCCGCGTCCAGCCCGGCATGGCCGGTGGGCTGCGCCCCCGGCGCCGGCGCCGAAGGACGCCCCTTCCAGACGCGCCGCTCGCGCAGCAGCGCATCGATGGCCACCACCGCGCCCATGGCCTCACTCCCGGCGGACCAGGCCGCAGAACACACCCTCGATGGCGAAGTCCTGGCCCGGCGCCACCTCGATGGGCGCGTAGGCCGGGTTGCGCGGCAGCAGGCGGATGCCGTCCGGCCCCAGGGACAGGCGTTTGATGGTCAGCTCCCCGTCCAAGCGCGCCACCACCTTCTGCCCGTCGCGGGCCTCGGGCGTGCGCCGCACCCCGACCAGGTCGCCGTCGAGGATGCCGTCGTCGATCATCGAGTCGCCCTGCACCCGCAGCAGGTAGTCCGGCCGTTGCGCGAACAGGCGCGCGTCCAGGGCCAGCACCTCGGACAGGCCGGCGTCGGCGCCGATCGGCGCACCGGCCGCCACCCGGCCCAGCACCGGCACCTGCAGCAGCGCCGGCCGCGCCCGCGGCCCGGCCGGACGCACACCGCGCGCCTGCCCGGCCGCCACCTCCACCAGCCCGGCCTCGGCCAGGGCCAGCACGTGCTTGCGCGCGGCCCCGCGCGAGGCCAGGCCGCAGGCCTGGGCGATCTCGGCCAGGCTGGGCGGACGCCCCTCCTCCTCCACCCGTTCGCGGATGAAGGCCAGGACGGCGGCACGGCGGGGGGACAGTTCGCTCATGGAGTACATTTGTACTCCCGCCGGCGGCCGCCGCCAAGGGGGGGTGCCCTCGCCGGCCGTTCACGGCCGCCGGCGTGCAATGGACCTCCCCCCGCCACCCGAGGAGCCCCGCCATGGCCCGTTGCGACGTCTGCGGCAACGACTACGACAAGACCTTCCAGCTGGTCCTGGCCGACGGCACCCGCGGCACCTACGACTCGTTCGAGTGCGCCATCCACGCCGCGGCCCCGCGCTGCGGGCACTGCGGCTGCCCCATCATCGGCCACGGCGTGGAGCAGGACGGGCGCTTCTTCTGCTGCGCCCACTGCGCCGGCCACGAGGGCGTGGGCGGCCTGCGCGACCGGGTCTAGCCCCGGTCGACCACCGGCTCAGGGCTGGCGCGGCAGTGCGGCCAGCGCCGGGCCGCGCGCGGGCGCGGCCCCGCCCAGGGCCTTGTACACCGCCGCCGCGGCCACGTTCACCGCCGCCTCGGCCTCGGCCAGGGCGTCGTCGGCGGCCAGCAGGGTGCGCTGCGCGTCCAGCAGGGTCAGGAAGTCCACCGCGCCCTCGCGGTAGGCGATCCGCGCCAGCTCCTCCGCGCGCCGCGCCGCCTCCGCCTGCTCGGCGACGATGCGCAGGCGCTCCTGCTGGCGGGCGTAGGCGTTGAGGGTGTTCTCCGCGTCCTCCAGCGCGGCCAGCACCGCGCGCTCGTACTGCACCGCCACTTCGTCGGCCGCGGCTTCGGTGGCGCGCAGCCGCGCGCGCACGCTGCCCAGGTCGAACGCCGCCCAGCTGATGGACGGGGCCAGTGCCCAGGCCTCGTTGCGCCCGGCCACCAGCGAGCCGGCCTGGCCGGAGACGAAGCCGGCGAAGCCGCGGATGCTGATGCGCGGGAACAGGTCGGCGGTGGCCACGCCGATGCGCGCGGTGGCCGCGTGCAGGCGGCGCTCGGCGGCGCGCACGTCCGGCCTCCGGCGCAGCAGCTCGCGGGTGTCGCCCAGTGGCAGCGCGCGCGTGTACGCGGGCGTGGGACGCGGTGCCAGCTGTGCGTCCAGCGCGCCGGGGTTCAGTCCCAGCAGCACCGCCAGGCGGTGGCGGGCCTGCGCCTCGACCGTGCGCAGCAGCGGGATGCCGGCCTCGATCGCCTTGAGCCGGGCGCGGCTGCTCTGCACGTCCAGCTCGCTGCCGGCGCCCAGGGCGAAGCAGGTCTCGGTCAGGCGCTGGGTCTGGGCCAGGTTCTCCAGGGTGCGCTCGGCGACCTCGATGCGCTTCTGCGCCCCGCGCAGCAGGAAGTACTGGCGGGCCACCTCGGCGGCGATGCTGACCTGCATGTCCTCCAGGCCGGCCTCCTCCGCCTCCAGGTCGGCGCGCGCGGCCTCGGCGCCGCGCCGCAGGCGGCCGAACAGGTCCAGCTCCCAGGCCGCGTCGAAGCCCAGGCTCCAGGTCTCGTCGATGCCACCGCCGGCCGCATCGGGCCGGCGCTCGCGCTCCAGCGCCCCGGCCGCGCCCGCGTGCGGCCACGGGTCCAGGCGCCGTTCCACGAACACCGCACGCGCCGCCTGCACCCGGGCCATGGCGATGCGCACGTCCGGGCTGGCCAGCAGTGCGTCGGCCACCAGGCGGTCGAGCACCGGGTCCTCGAACTGCCGCCACCAGGCCGCCTCCGGCGTCTGCGTGGTGAACACCGCCTCCTGCGCACCCTGCAGCCGCACCTGCTCCGGCGGCACGGCGCGGTAGTCCGGGCCCACGGTGCAGGCGGCCAGCAGCGCGGCGGCCAGCACCACCACAAGAGGCCGCGTCACCATGGCAGCCTCCGCTCGACGTGGAAGAACCCGCCGTTGGGTGCGTCCTCGCCGGCCAGGGCCAGGCGCACGCTGGTGCGCGCGCCCTCGGCCACGTCCAGTTCGCCCTCGCCGGCGTTCATGTCGGTGCGCACGTAGCCCGGATGCACGGCATTGACGCGGATCCGGCTGTCGCGCAGCTCCCAGGCCAGCTGCACGGTCCAGGCATTGAGCGCGGCCTTGAAGACGTTGTAGGCCGGCAGCTTGAGATCGTAGACCGGCGAGTCCGGGTCGCTGTGCAGGGCCAGCGAGCCGAGGATGCTGGAGACGTTGACGATGCGCCCGGCCGGCGCCGCGTGCAGCAGCGGCAGGAACGCGCGGGTGACCTCGACCACGCCGAACAGGTTGGTCTCGAAGGTGGCGCGCCAGGTCGCCGCCGCCTGCTCGGAGGGGCGCAGGCCCGGCGCGTCGCGCAGGATGCCGGCGTTGTTGACCAGGATGTCCAGGCGGCCGTGGCGTTCGCGCACGGCGGCCGCGGCGGCGGCGATGCTGGCGGCGTCGGTCACGTCCAGCTGCAGCGGCTCCACCGGCAGGCCTTCGACCTGCAGGACGGCGGCCGCGGCGGCGGTGCGCGTGGGGTTGCGGCCGGCCAGCAGGGTGTGGACGCCGGCCTGGGCCAGCTGGCGCACGGTCTCCAGGCCGATGCCGCGGGTGGCGCCGGTGACCAGGGCGATGCGGGAAGGTGTGCTCATCGGTTGTCCTTGCGGGGGTGGATGGCGCGGCGCCGGACGGCGCCGCGCCGGTGGAGGGGAACTCAGGCCTGCACCGTGCCGGCGGCCGCCTGTGGCGCGTGTGGCGCATGCGAGACCAGCGGGCGGCCGGCCAGCCTGCGCAGGGCCACGTAGAACACCGGGGTCAGGAACAGGCCGAACAGGGTCACGCCGAGCATGCCGGCGAACACGGTCACGCCGGTGATCGAGCGCACCTCGGCGCCGGCGCCGCTGGACAGCACCAGCGGGACGGTGCCGGCGATGAACGCCACCGAGGTCATCACGATCGGGCGCAGACGCAGGCGGCAGGCCTCCAGCGCGGCCTCGAGGACCGGCCGGCCCTGCAGCTCCAGCTCGCGGGCGAACTCCACGATCAGGATCGCGTTCTTGCAGGCCAGGCCCATCAGCACCACCAGGCCCACCTGCACGAACACGTTGTTGTCGCCCCCGGCCAGCCACACGCCGGCCAGCGCCGACAGCAGTGTCATCGGCACGATCAGGATCACCGCCAGCGGCAGGGTCCAGCTCTCGTACAGCGCCGCCAGCACCAGGAACACCAGCAGCACGGCCAGCGGGAACACCACCAGCGAGGCACGCCCCTGGGTGGCCTGCTGGAAGCTCAGGTCGCTCCACTCGATGGCCATGCCCGGCGGCAGCACCCGGGCGGCCAGGGCCTCGACCGCGGCCATGGCCTGCCCGGAGGACAGCACGCGCGGGTCGGACTCGCCCAGCAGGTCGGCCGCCGGGTAGCCGTTGTAGCGGATCACCGGGTCCGGGCCGTAGGTCTGACGCACGCTCACCACCGAGCCGACCGGCACCATCTGCCCCTGCTGGTTGCGCGTGCGCAGGTTGGCGATATCCTCCACCCCGTCGCGGAACGGCGCATCGGCCTGGGCGATCACCTGCCAGGTGCGGCCGAACAGGTTGAAGTCGTTGACGTAGGCCGAGCCGAGGTAGACCTGCAGCGTCTCGAACAGCTCGGTCAGCGGCACGCCCTGGGCCTTGGCCTTGACCCGGTCCACGTCGGCCTCCAGCTGCGGCACGTTGGCCTGGTAGCTGGTGATCGGGAAGCCCAGCCCCGGCGTCTGCGCCACCGCGCCCTGGAACGCCTGCACCGCCTCCTGCAGCTGGCCGTAGCCCAGGCCGGCGCGGTCCTCGACGAAGAGCGTCCAGCCCGAGCCGTTGCCCAGCCCGTCGATCGGCGGCGGCATCAGGGCGAAGGTGAAGCCTTCCTCGATGGTGGAGAACCGGGCATTGAGCTCGGCGACGATCTCCTCGGCGCTGCGGCTGCGCTGCTCGAACGGCTCGAGGGTGAAGAACACCACGCCGTGGTTGGGGGTGTTGGTGAACTGCAGCGCGTTCAGGCCCGGGAAGGCCACCTCGCTGGCCACCCCGTCCACCTCGGCCGCCATCGCCGCCATCTTCCTCAGCACCGCGTCGGTGCGCTCGATCGAGGCGCCCTCCGGCATCTTCACCCCGGCCAGCACGTACTGCTTGTCCTGCACCGGGATGAAGCCGGCCGGAACGGCGTTGAACATCAGGCCGGTGGCCAGCAGCAGCACCGCGTACACCGCGAACACCACGCCGCGCCGGCCCAGGGCGCGCGACACCGCGCCCTGGTAGCGCTCGGAGCTGGTGTGGAAGAAGCGGTTGAACGGGCGGAACACCCAGCCGAACAGGCGCTCGATGATGCGGGTGGGCCGGTCCTTCTCCGCGCCGCGCGGCCGCAGCAGCCGGGCCGCCAGCGCCGGCGACAGGGTCAGCGAGTTGACCGCCGAGATCACCGTGGAGATGGCGATGGTCACCGCGAACTGCCGGTAGAACTGGCCGGTGACGCCGGACAGGAAGGCCATCGGCACGAACACCGCGCACAGCACCAGGGCGATGGCGATGATCGGCCCTGACACCTCGCGCATGGCCAGGTGCGCGGCCTGCAGCGGCGTGGCGCCCTCCTCGATGTGGCGCTCGACGTTCTCCACCACCACGATGGCGTCGTCCACCACGATGCCGATGGCCAGCACCAGGCCGAACAGGGTCAGGGTGTTGATCGAGTAGCCCAGCAGGTACAGCACAGCGAAGGTGCCCACCACCGACACCGGCACCGCCAGCAGCGGGATGATCGAGGCCCGCCAGGTCTGCAGGAACAGGATCACCACCAGCACCACCAGCACCACCGCCTCCAGCAGGGTGCTGACCACCGCGCGGATGGACTGGCGCACGAAGATGGTGGTGTCGTAGATCGAGGTGATCTCCACGCCCGGCGGCAGGCGCTCCCGGATCTCGGCCATCTTGGCCACCACCGCGTCACGGATCTCCAGCGCGTTGGCGCCGGGCGCCTGGAAGATGCCGATGGCCGCGGCGTTGCGGCCGTCCAGGCGCGCGCGCAGGGTGTAGTCGCCGGCGGCCAGTTCGATGCGGGCCACGTCCGCCAGGCGCACCACCTGGCCGTCGTCGCCGTGCTTGAGCACGATGTCGCCGAACTCCTCCACGCTCTCCAGGCGGCCGCGGGCGTTGATCGGCAGCAGGAAGTCGCTGCCGCCCGGCATCGGCTCGGCGCCCAGCTGGCCGGCGGAGACCTGCACGTTCTGCTCGCGCACCGCGCGCAGCACGTCGCCGGCGGTCAGGCCGCGCGAGGCCACCTTGTCCGGGTCCAGCCAGATGCGCATGGCGTAGTCGCCGCCGCCGAACAGCTGCGCGTCGCCCACGCCGGGGATGCGCGACAGCTCGTCCTTGACGTGCAGGCGCGCGTAGTTGCGCAGGTACAGCGAGTCGTGGCGCCCGTCGGTGGACACCAGGTGCACCACCATCAGGAACACCGCCGACTGCTTCTGCGTGGTCACGCCCTGCCGGCGCACGTCCTCCGGCAGGCGCGCCAGCGCCTGGGACACACGGTTCTGCACCCGCACCGCCGCGTCGTCCTGGTCGGTGCCCGGGCGGAAGGTCACGGTCATCTGCAGCACGCCGTCGGAGCCGGCGACGGACTTCATGTACATCATGTCCTCCACGCCGGTGATCGCTTCCTCCAGCGGCGTGGCCACGGTCTCGGCGATGACCTTGGGGTTGGCGCCCGGGTAGACGGTGCGCACCACCACCGACGGCGGCACCACGTCGGGGTACTCGCCGATCGGCAGCAGCGGGATCGAGATCAGGCCGGCGGCGAAGATCACGATCGACAGCACCGCCGCGAAGATCGGCCGGTCGATGAAGAATCGGGAAAAGTCCATGACGGCGGGTTCCTGGGAAAAGACGGGCCCGTCCCCTCCACGGGGGAGGGGAAGATGGAAGGGACGGGCACCGGGGAAAGGGAGCGGCGTGCGTCCGGCCGCCGCGGCTCAGCGCGCGGCCACCGCGGGCGCGTCGCGCTCGCCCATGGCCACCGGCCGGGCCTGCACCGGCATGCCGGGGAAGAACACCTTCTGCACGCCGCTGACGATCACCCGGTCGCCGGCCTGCAGGCCCTCCTCGACGATGCGCAGCCCGTTGTCGGCCAGGCGCCCGATGCGGATGTCGCGCCGCTGCGCCCTGCCCTCGCCGTCCACGACGTAGACGTACTTGCGGTCCTGGTCGGTGAGCACGGCGCGGTCGTCCACCAGCACCGCGTCGAAGCGGCCGCTGCCGGGCAGGCGCACACGCGCGTACAGGCCCGGGGTGAAGCGGCGGTCGCGGTTGTCCCGCACCGCGCGGACGCGGATGGTGCCGGTGCCGCGGGCGACCTGGTTGTCGAGGAAATCCACGGTGCCGGGGGGCGGGAAGCCCTCCTCGCCGGCCAGGGCCACCTGCACCGGCAGGCCGCCGTCGCGCTCGCTGGGCCGCTGCCCGCGCCGGGCCAGCTCGGCGTAGCGCAGGAAGCTGTGCTCGTCGGCGTCGAAGTGCACGTGCACCTTGTCCAGCGACACCAGCGTGGTCAGCACGCTGGCCGCGTCGCCGGCGCCGACCAGGTTGCCGGCGGTGACCAGCGCGCGGCCGGCGCGGCCGTCGATCGGCGCGCGCACCCGTGTCCATTCCAGGTCCAGGCGCGCGGCGTCCACCGCGGCCTGCGCCGCCGCCAGCTCCGCACGGGCCTGCTCGGCCGCGGCGCGGCGCTGCTCGTAGGTCTCGGTGGCGATGGCCTGCTCCTCGACCAGGCGGCGGGCGCGCTCGGCCTCGCTGCGCGCCAGCTCGGCCTGGGCGCGGGCACGCCGCAGGGCGGCCTCGGCGCGGGCCAGCTCGGCGCGGTAGCTGCGGTCGTCGATGACGAACAGCACGTCGCCCTTCTTCACCTCCTGGCCTTCGCGGTAGTTGACCTTCTCGATGTAGCCGGACACGCGCGGGCGCAGCTCGACGGTCTCGACCGCCTCGATGCGGCCGCTGTACTCGTCCCACTGGCTGACCGGACGCACCGGCACCTCGGCCACGCCGACCTCGGGGGGCGGCGGGGCCTGTTCGGCGGCCTGGCCGCCGCTGCAGCCGGCCAGCACCGCCAGGGCCAGCAGGCCGGCGGCACCCAGGGACAGTGCCTGCGGCCGGAAACGGGGATCGCGGGTGTTCATGTGGGGGGACCTCGTGGGGAAGTGGAACGGGGAACCTCGAACGGGCGGGACGCCCGTGGCCGCGCATCCGGACAGTGCGCGATGGCCTCCAGGACATCGCCGGGCTGGCAGGGCAGCAGGCGCCGCGGCGGCACCGCCTGTCGCGGCGAGAACGCCACCACCGCGCCGGCGGGCGGGTCGCGCCCGCCGAGCAGCGCGACGACATGGCGGCCCACGGCCAGCGCGCTGGGCCAGCCGGCGCAGGCGCGCGCGGCGTTCTCCGGTGCCCACACCGGCGCGTCCACCGCCAGCAGGTGCACGTGCACGCCCAGCGCCTGCGCCTCCTCGTGCAGCACGCGCGCCATCATCCGCAGCGCCGCCTCGCCCACCGAGGCATGGCCATAGCCGGCCCAGCCCTGGCGCGCGTAGGGACCGCCGATCAGCAGGTAGCGCCCCGGCGCCGCGCGGCCGGCCAGGTACGGCAGCAGGTGGCGGGCCAGCGCCAGGCGCGGCAGCAGCATGCGTTCGAGGGTGCGGCGCATCACCGCCACCGGGCTGTCGAGCAGGCGCGCGGCGGCGTGCGGCACGCCGATGGCGTCCACCACCGCGCGCAGCGGGCGCGGCCGCCGCGTGATGCGCGCGGCCAGGCGCGCGGCGTCGCGGTCGCCGGCCACCGGCATGGCCAGCGTCTCCAGCGCCGGCTCCTCGGCATGGCGTTCGGCCAGCGCGTGCAGCCGCTGCCGGTCGCGGCCGGCGGCCAGCACCGGACTGCCGGCCTCCAGCAGCGCGGCGACCACGCCGGCGCCGACCTGGCCGCTGGCGCCGAGCACCAGCACCTCGGGTGGCAGCATCCCGCTCACGGGATTTTTTCTCCCGTCAGCGGAACAATCACGCGCAGCAGCCCGCGCAAGGCGGGATTGCGCCGAGGCTGCGGCGCGCCGCCGCGCTGGTAGCGGCGCGGCAGCGTGAACTCGCGGAAATGCCCGACAGGCCTGATGCGGCGGGCGTTGCGCCCGTCCAGCTCCGCGTCCGGGACGGGGCCGGCCAGCGCGGACAGGAAGGAGAACAGCCTGGTGATGGCCATGGCGTGGCTCCTGCTCGTTGGGGGATGGACGCAGGCTACGCCGCAAATCCGGACTTGATTAGTCCTGATTGGAGGGAATAATCATCCCGCTACAGGGCCAATCCCGGCCTCCCCCACCGGAGCCCTCCCACATGGCATTCGATCTCAACGACACCTTGATCTTCGTCAAGGTGGTCGAACAGGGCAGTTTCACGGCCGCGGCCCGGGCGCTCGGCCTGCCCAAGACCACCGTCAGCCGCAAGGTGCAGGAGCTGGAGGCGCGCCTGGGCGCGCAGCTGCTCAACCGCACCACGCGCCGCCTGCGTTTCACGTGGACGTCGGTGTGGGACTCGGTACGACTGCCCACAGCGACGAAGGCACGCCTGCTGGAGTTGTTCGTGCTGGGCGTGCCGTCGTACCGGCAGCGGTTCCTGTCCGATACCAGCG
>NZ_PDWK01000068.1 GCF_010093135.1 Pseudoxanthomonas taiwanensis
CGAAGTCGGCGAGCTTGGCGACCGTGAACAACGATTCCTGAGTGACGTCTGCACCGCGCATCCCACGCCCTCCACTATGGCTGAGGTCGATATCGCAAACAGAGGGCTTGAAAGCAAGCTCTGGCGCAGGAGAATTTCAACAAGCTGCTAGGCGGGAAGTGGTGCCGCTTGTCCGGTTCGAACGGACGACCTACCGCTTACAAGGCGGTTGCTCTACCGGCTGAGCTAAAGCGGCGCAGGTCCGATTCTAGCGCAGCGCTTCAGCGTGCCGCGCGGCGGCCCGTGCAGGGCGCCAGCGCCAGCCCGGGCAGGAGCGCGCGCAGCGCGTCCGGCTGCGTGGTGCGCAGCTCCAGCCACCAGCGCGAGGGCGCGCGCGGCACCGGCCGCAGCTCGGCCGGGAAGCCCGCCGCCCGCAGCGACTGCACGCGGCGCTCGGCGGAATCGCGCTGGCGGTAGGAGCCCAGGGCGATGGCATTGGCGTCCTCGCCCTTGGACAGCACCATCAGGTCGTCGAAGCCGGCCTGGCGGATGCGCGCGGCCATGGCCTGGGCGACGGCGCGGTCGGGCGCCGGCGGGATCAGCACGCGGTACTGTGCGACCGGACCAGGCTCCTCCACCTGGCGGACCTGCGCCAGCTGCTCCAGGCCGGCGCGCGGCAGGCGCGCCAGCTCCTGTTCGGTCAGCGGGCCGGCGCGCAGGCACTGCGGCGCGGGCGGTTCGGCCGGACGCGCCTGCGCGGCCGGCGTGGCGGGCGCGTCGTCGCCCCCACCGGCGCCATCCGGCTCCGCCTCCCCCCCCGCCTGCGGCACGTCCGCGGACGCGGCCGCCGGCGCCAGCAGCTGCAGCGGCGCGCCGCCGGCGGTGGACACCGGCACGCGCGGCGGCGGCGGCGCGGGACGCGCGATCCACCACGCGGCCACGCCGAGGTTGAGGACGGCCAGGACGACGATCAGGGCGCGCGTGAGCATGGGAGGCCGATTCTAGTCAGCGCCGGCGACCTGCGCCCACAGCGCCAGGCCTTCCAGCACCAGCGCCGGCCGCAGCCGCGCCTGCGGCAGCCACGGCAACAGCTCCGGCGCCCCGCCTCCGTGCAGCAGCAGGACCGGCTCCCGGCCCAGGCGCTGCGCCGCCTCGCGCAGCGAGCGCTCGATCAGCGCCACCGCCGCGCCCATGCAGCCGGAGGCCAGGGCGTCGTCGGTGTCGTCGGCGAACTCGGCGTAGCGGCCGCCGGCGGCCGGCAGCTGTGCCGCCCGCGCGTGCAGCGCCTGCCGCATCAGGGTGGGCGAGGCGGCGATGCGGCCGCCGTGGTGCACGCCCCCGGCGTCCAGCAGGTCCACGGTCAGCGCGGTGCCCACGCCGGCCACCAGCGCGTCGCCGCCCAGCGCGCGCGCGCCCAGCAGCGCCAGGAAGCGGTCCACGCCCAGCCGCTCCGGTCGCGCGTAGGCCACGCGCACGCCGGCGCACTCGGCCCGGGTATGGGCCACGTGCACCTCGTCGAAGCGCTCGCGCAGGCGCGCCAGCAGCTGCTCGGTCAGCGCCGGCGCGGCCACGCTGGCCACCCAGGCGCGGCGCCCGCGCGGCAGCGGCCCCTGGCTGTCGTCACCGGCCACCAGCGCCTCGGCGCCGTGCGGCCAGGCCAGGATCGTGCCGATGCCGCCGTCGGCCTGCCACGGCGCGGCCTTGAAGCGCGAGTTGCCCAGGTCGAACAGCCAGTCGCTCATCGCGGCCTCACGCTCACTTCGCCCGCATGGAACACCCGCTCGCCCGCGCCGGTGAGCACGCGCAGGCCACCATCGGCGGCCACGCCCAGCGCCTGCCCCTCCACCACGCTGCCCTGCCCGCCCAGCACCCGCACCGGGCGGCCGGCCAGCGCGTCCAGGGCGGCGTAACGCGGCAGGAACGGGGCCAGGCCGGCGCGGTCGAACGCCTCCAGCGCCGGCAGCAGGTGGCCCAGCAGGGCCGCGGCGATGGCGGTGCGGGAAGGCGGCGTGCCCGGCAGGCGGGCCAGGTCGGTCCAGGGCTGGTCGATGCCTGCGGCCACGGCCTCCGGCAGGCGCACGTTGAGGCCCAGGCCGACGACCGCGTGCACCGGGCCGGCGTACTCGCCGCCGCCCTCCACCAGCAGGCCGCCCAGCTTGTGCCCGTCCACCACCAGGTCGTTGGGCCACTTCAGGCCCACGTCCGCGTAGCCCAGCGCGCGCAGGGCCTCGGCCGCGGCGATGCCGGCCACCAGGCTCAGCCCGGCCAGCCGCGCCAGCCCGCCTTCGAAGCCGCGCCGCACCGACAGGCACACCTGCGCCCCCAGCGGCGAGGCCCAGGCCCGGCCCAGACGGCCGCGCCCGGCGGTCTGGCGCTCGGCCAGCAGCACCACCGTGCCCGGCGCCGGGCCGCGGCGCAGCAGCTCGCTGTTGGTCGAATCCACGGTCCAGGCCACCTCCAGCGCGGTGGCCGCGGCCAGCCCCGGCGGCAGGGCCGCGCGCAGGGCCGCCTCGTCCAGCAGGTCCACGGGGGCGGCCAGGGCATAGCCCAGCCCGGCCCGGGCATGGACTTCCACGCCGGCCGCGCGCAGGGCCTGGATGCGCTTCCAGATCGCGGCCCGGGTGACGCCGGCCTCGCGGGCCAGGACATCGCCTGACACGCCCTCGGCCAGCCGGCGCAGCAGTTGGCGGTCGTCCATGTCCCTCCCCTTCACCTCGGGCGCAATCATGAACGGGCGATTATCGCCCGGCCCGGTCCCGGCGGCCCAGCCCGGGCTGCGGTATATTCGGGAACTCGCCCGGCCGACGGACCCGACCCATGCGCCGACTGTTCCCCCTGCTGCTGCTGGCCCTGCCGACCCTGTGCTGGTCCGCCCCGCAGTCCGAAGAGGACGGGGCGGCCAAGCGTGGCGCGTGCGTCTACGCACGCCCGATGGGCGAAGGCGGCAACGCACCGCAGACGCGCCCGCCGGTGCCGCCGGCCGCGAGCAGCACCGGGCGCGCCACTCCCGGCAGCGGTGGCGGCGGCGACGAGGCCATGCCGCGCGGCCGCGCCTCCAACAAGTGGCACAGTTTCCTGCCGGGCATGTTCCGTTGACCGCGGGGTGATCGGGCGGCTGCTGCGCCGACTGCGCCCGCGCGCGGAGGCGATCGACACGCGGATCTGGGAGGCGGCCTGCGCCGCGGTGCCGTGGGCCGCGGCGCTGGACCAGGCGCGCCGGGCGCGCCTGCACGGGCTGGCCACCCGCTTCCTGCGCGAGAAGACCATCACCCCGCTGGACGGCCTGGAGCTGAACGAGGTGCAGCGCGTGCAACTGGCCGCGCTGTGCTGCCTGCCGCTGCTGGAGTACGGCCCGGCCGGTCTGCGCGGCTGGTCGCAGCTGCTGGTCTACCCGGAGGCGTTCCGGGTGCGCCGCAGTCACGTGGACGCGGCCGGCGTGCTGCACGAGTGGGACGACGAGCTGGCCGGCGAGGCCTGGGAACAGGGGCCCCTGGTCCTGTCCTGGGCCGACGTGCAGGCCGACCTGGCCGAGCCGGACACCGGCTACTGCGTGGCCGTGCACGAGATGGCGCACAAGCTGGACGTGCTGGACGGTGTACTGGACGGCACCCCGCTGCTGCCGGTGGCCTGGCAGCGGCAGTGGGCGCGCGACTTCCAGTGCGCCTATGACGCGTTCTGCGCGCAGGTGGACGCCGGCGCGGACACCGCCATCGACCCGTACGCCGCCGAGGCGCCCGAGGAGTTCTTCGCGGTGGTCAGCGAGTACCACTTCTCCGCCCCGGACGTGCTGGCCGAGGCCATGCCGGAGGTGGCCGCGCATCTGTGCCGCTTCTACGGCCAGATCCGCCTGTAGCCCGGCTCAGAAGCCCTGCGGCAGGACCACGCGGAAGCGGGCGCCGCCCAGCTCCTCGGAACGGTCCACGTCCAGCTCGCCGCGGTAATCGCGCACCAGGTCATGGACGATGGACAGCCCGATGCCGTGGCCCTGCACGCGCTCGTCGCCGCGCACGCCGCGCTGCAGCACCTTGCCCACGTCCTCCGGGGCGATGCCCGGGCCGTCGTCCTCGACCATCAACAACAGGCCGGCGCGGCGGTTGGCGGTGGCCGGCACCTGGCGGGCGGTCAGCAGCACCCGCCGCCGCGCCCACTTGAAGGCGTTCTCCAGCAGGTTGCCGAGCAGCTCCTGCAGGTCGCCGGGCTCGCCGTAGAACTGCACGCCCGGCTCCAGCTCGAACTCGCACAGCACGCCCTTGGCCGCGTACACCTTCTCCAGGCCGCGCACGATCTCCTCGGCGGTGGGCTCCACCGGCACCGGCGCGGAGAACAGCTTGTGGCCGCCGGAGGCGGCGCGGGCCAGCTGGTAGGAGACCAGGTCGTTCATGCGCCGCAGCTGCGCGTCCAGCTCTTCGCGCAGGGTGGCCTCGCCCACCCCGGCGTCCAGCTGGGTGCGCAGCACCGCCAGCGGCGTCTTCAGGCTGTGCGCCAGGTCAGCCAGGGTGTTGCGCTGCCGCTCCAGGTTCTGCCGCCCGCTCTCGATCAGGGCGTTGATGCTGTCGGTCAGCGGCGCCAGCTCGCGCGGGTGCAGGTCGCTCATGCGCTGCAGCTGGCCGCGCTGCACCCGGATCAGCGCGGCGATCACGCGCTTGAGCGGGCGCAGGCTCCACTGCAGGATCACCGCCTGCAGCAGCAGCAGGATCACGCCGGCGCCGCCCAGGTAGATCCAAAGCGCGCCACGGAACACGCGCACCTGGGCATCCAGGGTCTGCGTGTCCTCCATCACGTAGATGGTGTACGGGAACTCGGCGTCGGGGCCGCGCTCGCCCCAGACCAGGCCGATGCCGTAGCGGTAGACCTCGCCCTGGCTGCCGTCGATCTGGGTCATCGGCAGCGGGCCCTCGAAGCGCTCCTCGCGCGGCTCCAGCATGCCGGGCACTTCCGGCAGCAGCGGGCCTTCGGCCGAGAGCGAGGCCCAGTGCCCGTTGGGCAGCACGACCTCGGCGTAGAGGCCGCTGCCGGGGCGGTGGAAGCGCGGGTCCGGGCCCAGCTCGGGGGTGTACAGCGAACCGTCGCGGCCGAAGTCGATGTTGTCCGCGTACGCCATGGCGTAGCTCTTCAGCCGCTGGCGCAGGTTGTTCTCCGCGGTCTCGGCGAAGGCCCGGTCCAGCGCATAGCCGGCCAGCATCAGGAACGCCAGCAGGCCCAGGCTGGCGGCGGTCAGCTGCCGCGCCTTCAGCGAGCGCGGCCGCCAGGGCCGGAACCCGGTCTTGCCGTTCACCCGAGCACAGGCTCCCGGATCAGCCTTCGTTGCGCGGGATGGCGAAGCGGTAGCCGCGGCCGCGCACGGTCTCGATCGGCTTCAGCTCGCCATCCGGGTCCAGCTTCTTGCGCAGGCGGCCGATGAAGACCTCCAGCACGTTGGAGTCGCGGTCGAAGTCCTGCTGGTAGATGTGCTCGGTCAGGTCGGCCTTCGAGACCAGCTCGCCGGCGTGCATCATCAGGTACTCGAGCACCTTGTACTCGTAGCTGGTCAGGTCCACGTTCTGGCCGTTGACGCTGACCGTCTGCGCGGCCAGGTCCAGCGCCACCGGGCCACACTCCAGCACCGGCTTGGACCAGCCAGCGGCGCGCCGCACCAGGGCGTTGAGGCGGGCCAGCAGCTCCTCGACGTGGAACGGCTTGACCAGATAGTCGTCGGCGCCCTGCCTCAGGCCCTCGACCTTGTCCTGCCAGCTGGAGCGGGCGGTGAGGATCAGCACCGGGAAGGTCTTGCCCTCGTCGCGCAGCGCCTTGATCAGCTCCATGCCCGACATCTTGGGCAGGCCCAGGTCGATGATGGCCACGTCGAACGGCACCTCGCGGCCCATGTACAGGCCTTCCTCACCGTCCTGCGCGGCGTCGACCGCGAAACCCTCGCGCTTGAGCCGCGCCGCCAGCGTCTCCCGCAGCGGCGCCTCGTCTTCGACCAGAAGGATACGCATGCACTCTCCCTGAGTTGCGGTAACGGGTGGCGCCCGGGGGGCGCATCCCATCGTCTATGGATCGTCGTTATCGTCGCGTCGCGGGCCCCCGCGGGCGCGGCGTTCGCCGCCCGGACCCGGATTGTCCATGTACCGTACCCGGCCGCGGTGGTCCATGTACTTGACCCGGGTGATGCTGCGGCCTTCGAACGGCACCTGCTCGGCGCCGAGGATCTGGCCGCCGGTGGAGCGCTGCACCCAGCGCACCGCCTCGGAGATCGACAACTGGCGCGCGGCCGGGGTTTCCCCCGCCGGGCGGGACGCGGCCGGGCGCTCTGGACGCGGCGCCTGCGCGCGGTTGAGCCCCGGCGCGGCCGATGGTGCCCCGGCCTGGCCGGCGGCCTGCGGCGCGGCCACTCCCGCGGGCAGCAGGAGCATCGTCAGCAGCAGACAGTAGGTGCGGCGGATCGGGCGGGACATCGACGGCATCCTAGCGGATTGGCGGTGCCGGTTCGCGTCCCGACCGGACGGCAGGGCATGGAACCAGCGGCTGAGGACGATGGTCGTGAGAAGGCGGTGAATCCGGTCTGAACTTATCCACTTGCTGCCACGGGACCGGCCTCGGTGGCCTGCAGCGCTTGCTCCACCAGGGCCCAGCCGGCGCCGGCCCGGTGCGCGCCCTCGCTGAGGATCTGGCGGAAGGCGCGTCCGCCCGGACGGCCGTGGAACAGGCCCAGCACGTGGCGGACGATGTGCTTGAGCGCCACCCCGCGCGCCAGCTGCGCCTCCACGTAGGGGCGCAGCGCGCGCAGCAGCTCGCCGCGCCCGCGCAGGGTGCCGCCGTACAGGGCCACGTCCAGGCGGTGCAGCAGGTACGGGTCGTGGTAGGCGGCCCGGCCCAGCATCACACCGTCGGTGTGCTGCAGTTGGGCCTGCGCCTGCTCCAGTGAGGCGATGCCGCCGTTGACCGTCACCTGCAGGTCCGGGCGCTCGCGCTTGAGCCGCCAGGCCCACTCGTAGCGCAGCGGCGGCACCTCGCGGTTCTCCTTGGGCGACAGGCCCTGCAGCCAGGCGTTGCGGGCGTGGACCACGAAGGTCCGGCAGCCGGCCGCGGCCACCGTGTCGATGAAGGCGCGGAAGCGGTCGTAGTCGTGCTCGTCGTCCACGCCCAGCCGGCACTTCACCGTCACCGGCACGTCCGCCGCCGCGGCCATGGCCGCCACGCAGTCGGCCACCAGCGCAGGCTCCTTCATCAGGCAGGCGCCGAAGCGGCCGGCCTGGACCCGGTCCGAGGGGCAGCCGCAGTTGAGGTTGATCTCGTCATAGCCCCAGTCGGCGCCGATGCGCGCGGCCTGGGCCAGCACCTGCGGCTCGCTGCCGCCCAGCTGCAGGGCCACCGGATGCTCCACCGGGTCGAAGCCCAGCAGGCGCGCGCGGTCGCCCAGCACCACCGCGTTGGCGTGCACCATCTCGGTGTACAGCCGCGCGTGCGGCGCCAGCACCCGGTGGAACACCCGGCAGTGGGTGTCGGTCCAGTCCATCATCGGGGCGACGGCCAGGCGCAGCGAGGCTTGGTAGGCGCTGGAAACGGGGGTCATGGCGGATCTTTCAAGCGGGAGGCGATTGTCCCCCGAGCCCGCGCCGCTTGCCTAACCGGGCGCCAACTGGGAAGCTGCGGCACGGGCGGCGGGCCACGGTGGCCTGCCCCGGGGAAGGAGCCGACCCGATGGACGCACAGACCGCCACCGCCTCCCGACGCGCCCCGTCCCGGGGGCAGAGAGTAGTGCTGCTGGCCCTGGTGGCCGGGGCCGCCACGGCACTGGCGCTGCTGGGTCACCGCGGTGTGGCGGCGCTGGCACCGGCCACCCGGCTGGACGGCCTGGACAACGTGTTCCTGGCCGCGCTGCTCCTGGGCCTGGCGGTGCTGGACGGCATGGGACGGCTGTTGCCGGAGGGCGGCGCCCCCGGCGCGCGCCGCCTGCGCCGGGCACTGTGGCTGGCCTTCGCGGCCGCCGTCCTGGCGTTCGGCGCCGATGCGCTGGGCTGGATCCTGGCGGCCGAGCTGGTGTTCGACGCCCTTTGCGCGGTGCGCGCGATGCGCAGCGGCGGCCGGGACACGGACGGCGGAACGTCCTGAGCCGCGCTCAACGGCGATTGGTGCCACCGTCGGTGGCATTGCCCTGGCGCAATCCGCGCTGGCGCAGGGCACGCTGCAGGGCCGCGTCCGGCTGCAGCGGCCGGTCCCAGCGGCGGTAGCTGTCGGCCAGGGCCAGGCGCACCGCCTGGCGGGCCTGGCTGCCGGCCCGCAGGGCCGTGGCGACCTCCTCCCAGGTGGCGTCGCGGCCCGCGCGGGTGCGGGCACGCACCACCTCGCGACAACCCAGCTCCAGCGCGCGCGCCAGGAAGCAGGCATACCAGGCGTCGCCGGCACGCCAGCCGGGCCGGCCGAGCAGCGCGCGCACGTAGTCGCGGCGGATGCCGGCGTAGCGCTCCAGTTCGGCGAGGAAGGCCTCCGGGTAGCGCGCCGCGTAGCGGTCGATGTCGGCCAGGCGCCCGTCCAGCCACGCATCGCCGGTTGCGTAGGCCGGGGCTTGGGCCTGCGCGGCCGCCTCTTGCGGCTGCGGCGCCGCGTGCAGCGCCGGCGTGGCCGCCAGCGCGCCCAGCCACAGACACATCGGCAGGAAAAGGCGGCGCATGCGGCGATTGTGCCGGAGGCCGGTGGCCGTGTCAGGCCGGCCGAAACACGGCGGCCGCCGCGTTGCCGCGACGGCCGCCATGTGCGTGGTGCTGCCGGCGCCGGCCGGGCGGCGCCTCAGCGCCCGTGGCCACGGCCATGCCGCTTGCCGGGATGGCGGTCCGGACCGCGGCAGCTGGCCCGGTGGTCGTGGTGGAGCGGCGGCGGCGGGGCATGGTGGTGCACCACCACCTTGCGCGGCGGCGGCGGGGCGTGATGGTGGTGATGGACCACCACCGGCCGCGGCACGTAGCGGTAGTACACAGGCCGGTGCCAGTGGTCGTACTCGACCACCACCGGATGGTAGTGGCCGCGCTCGTAGTAGTACGGGCGGCCGCTGCGGAAGATCAGCTCGGCCACGTCGACCAGGACGCGCACCTGCACGTCGGCAGCCTTGGCCGGCGCCGGCGCGAACGCGGCGCCCGCACCCAGGGCCACGGCCAGAAGCGCGGCGGGGATCCAGCGGGGCCTGGAATGAGTCGCGGTCATGGTGGTGCGCTCCACGGAAGTATCCGGTGCTGTGAACTTGCTTGGACCGTGGTGAACGGCGATTTAACCGCGCCGCCCGTAACCGTTTTCCGGCAGAAGCCGGTCAACTCCGCGTCAGGAAGCGGCGATGCGCTCCAGCGCCTGCGGCAGCTCGGCGGCGGTTGCCACGTGCAGCACGCGCGGGTGGGCCTCGGCCAGGCCGTGCTCGGCCTCGTGCGCCCAGGTGATCGCGTAGGGAATGTGCACGCCCCACCCGCCCAGCCGTACCACCGGCTCGATGTCCGAGCGCAGCGAGTTGCCGACCATGACGAAGTGCTCGGCGCCGATGCCGAACTCCGCCAGCACCCGCGCGTAGGTGCGCGGATCCTTCTCCGAGACGATCTCGATGCGCGGGAACAGGTCGGCCAGGCCGGAAGCGGCGATCTTGGCCTCCTGGTGGAACAGGTCGCCCTTGGTGATCAGCACCACCGGCCAGCGCGCGGCCACCGCCTCCACCGCCTCGCGGATGCCCTCCAGCAGCTCCACCGGATGGGCCAGGGTGTCGCGGCCGATCTCGATCACCTGGCGCAGGTCGTGGGCGCTGATGCGCCCGTCGGTCAGCTCGATCGCGGCCTCGAGCATGGACAGGGTCATGCCCTTGACGCCGTAGCCGAAGATCCTGAGGTTGCGCCGCTCCACCTCCAGCAGGTGGCGCAGGGTGTTGGCATCCTGCAGGTCGATGTAGCGGCCTACGATCTCCTCGTAGCGCTTCTCCGCGGCGCGGTAATAGTCCTCGCTGCGCCAGAGCGTGTCGTCGCCGTCGAAGCCGACCAGGCGGATGTCCTGCATGGGTGCGGTACCGGTGTGGACGCGGGCGCGCAGGATACCAGCACCTGCCGACCCGGCCATGGCCGGGTCGGCACACAGGTACGGGAGCGGACCGGTCCGCTCCCGCGAGACGGCCTACTCCTGGGCCGCGCCGCCCTGCTGCTTCTGCACGAAGGCGCGGTACTCCTCCGGCGTCAGCTGGCCGTCGCCGTCGCCGTCGGCCTCGTCGAACACGCTGGCCAGGCCCGGATGCCGCTGCGACTCCTGCTTGCTGATGTTGCCGTCGGCGTCGGTGTCCAGCGCGGCCCAGCTGGTGCCCTACTCCTGCGGCGCGGCCTGCGCCTGCGGTTCCGGGGCGGCCTGGCCCTGGGCGTCCTGCGCGAAGGCCAGCGGCGAGGCCAGGCCCAGGGCGACCAGCGCGGTGGCGATACGGTAGGTGGTGGTCATGTGCTGCTCCGTTGTGCGAATGGATGGGCGGCCCGCAGGCCGCGAACGGAACATGCAACGGCGCAGATGAATCGCGATTGCCACACGGTCGCCGCGTGCACGCGGGATTAACCACTTCCGGCACCGGCCACGTTAGGCCAGGCGTTAGGCGGCGGTGAACCGCCGGTAAGACGGCGGTTCAATGCGTGACCCGGTGCCGCTTTCAGTGCCCGCCGGAGGCGTGCCGTCCTGCCAGACCGCCGCTGAACCGCCACCAGCCCAGCACCACGCCGGCCAGCGCGCCGACGATCTCCAGCAGCACGCGCGTGCCCAGCGAATCGGCATCGTGGATGCCGGCCAGGGCCAGGCGCGCGTACAGCGGCGACTCCAGCCTGGAGATGCCCAGGTAGAACAGGTTCCAGGCGTCGATGCCGGCGCCGATGGCCACCGCGATGGCCGCGCCCCAGCCCACCGCGTGGCCGATGCGCAGCCCGGTGCGCCGGCACACCCAGGCCCAGCCCGCGTACACCAGCACACCGACCAGGAAGGCGATCATTCCGGCCTCGAGGGCGCCAAGCAGTCCGGTGTGCAGCGGCAGGTTCATGCGGTGCGGGGCTCGTGGAAGGGGCGCCACAGTCTAGCCGGCGCGCCCCCGTGCCGTGCCCTCAGCGCACCGGGAAGTCGTAGGCGGTGTCCGGGTCCGGCTCCGGATCGAGGGTGAAGTGCCACCATTCCATCGGGTAGTTGCGCAGGCCCTCGGCGGCCATGGCCGCCCGCAGGCGCTCGCGGTTGGCACGCTGCCCGGGGCTGGGGCGCGGGTCGTCGGTGTTGGCCAGGGTGTCGAAGAAGTCGAACGGGGTGCCCATGTCCAGCGGCGCGCAGGCCCCGTCCCGACACTCGGCCAGGGTCAGGTCCACGGTGGCGCCGCGGCTGTGCCCGGAGGTCTCGGCGATGTAGCCGTCCAGCAGCGCCGGCTTGGCGATGTTGGGATACCAGCGCGCCTTCTGCGCCGGATCGTCCGGGCCGTGCGCCCAGGCCACGAAGTGGCGCACCGCGTGCGCCGGGCGGTAGCAGTCGTACACCACCAGGCCCAGGCCCTGCTCCCGCAGCCGCGCCTGCACCCGCGCCACCGCCTCGGCGGCCGGACGCAGCAGGTAGCAGCGGTTGGCCTCGTAGCCGGGCACCGGCGCGCCGGTGAAGTTGTCGTGGCCCGCGTAGCGCATCTCCACCACGATGTCCGGGGCCAGCGCCTGCACGTCCACCATGCCGGCCTCGTCCGGGCCGGTCGCCGGCGACAGCCGCGGCGGCGCGGCCGCGGCCAGGCCGGTCCAGGCCAGGCACGCGGCCAGCAGCAGGGCGCGCCCGCCGTGCCTACGGACAGGCGCGGACGCGCACGAATGCCAGGTCGTCGTAGTCATAGCTGAAGTCCGCCTCCGGATCGACGTGCGACAGGGTAAGCGTAGCGTCCTTGCCGGTGCCGGCCGGCGGATGCAGCCAGGCCTCGGCGTCCACGCTGTCCTCGTCCCAGTCCACCAGCCACCGCTCGTCCACCCGCATCAGCCGGCCGCGCATCAGCGGCGAGCGCGCCGAGGCGAAGCCGACGCCGTCGGCACGCGGGCAGATGGCCACCTCGCCGAACCACGGGTCGCGCCACACGCCCAGCAGGGCGCGGGCCTCCTCGCGGCTGGCCGGACGGCGCGCGGAGGTGTCCGGCCGCGGCCGGGCCTGGCGGCGCGCCTGCCGTTCCTGGTCCAGCAGCGCGGCGTAGTGGGCCACGCCCAGGCCGCTGCCGGGCGCGGTGTAGCGCTTCTGCAGCGCCTGCCCGAGCGCGGTGCGCGCGGCCTCGGCCGGGCCGTTGACCAGGATGACGATGCCCACGCCCAGGTCCGGCAGCAGGATCACCGAGGAATACATGCCGTCCAGCGTGCCGGTGTGGGCCACCTTCCACTGCCCGTCCACGTCGGACAGGCGCCAGCCGTAGCCGTAGGCGTAGAAGTGGGTGTTGTCCCACCGGCACATGCGCTCGCTGATCGGCATGGGCATGTGCCCGGTCCATACCTCGCGGCGCTGCTGCGGCGACAGCCACGGGTGCCCCGGGTCCAGCCACATGCGCACCCACTTGAGCATGTCCTCCAGGCTGCAGCGTATGCCGCCGGCGGCCATCGAGGTGATGTCCGGCACCACCTCGCCGTCCTCCTCCACCGGCAGGTTGCGGCCGTCCACGCGGCGGTGCGGGCGGGCGACGGGACCGGCCTCGTCGATGCGCCAGCTGCCCACGCGGCAGCCGTCCATGCCCAGCGGGGCGAACAGCTCCTCGCGCACCAGCTGGTCGTAGGGCTTGCCGGCCGCGGCCGCGGCGACCTCGCCGGCGACCACGTACAGCAGGTTGTCGTAGGCGTAGCGCGAGCGGAAGCTGGTCACCGGCTTCAGGTGCGCCAGGCCGGCGATGATGTCGGCGCGGGTGAAGCCGTTGGGCTCGGGCCAGAGCATCAGGTCGCCCGCGCCCAGGCCCAGGCCGCTGTTGTGGATCAGCAGGTCGCGCACCTGCATGTGCCGCGTCACCCACGGATCGTGCATGCGGAACCGCGGCAGGTACTTCGTCACCGGGTCGTCCCAGCGCAGCCTGCCCTGGTCGACCAGGCGCGCCAGCACGCCGGCGGTCATGGCCTTGGTGTTGGAGGCGATCTTGAACAGCGTCTGCGCGGTCACCGGCTCGCCGCCGCCGGCGGCCAGCTCGCCGCGGGTGACCACGGCCACCACCTCGCCCTTCTCGACCACGCCCACGGCAATGCCGGGCAGGTCGTAACGGGCCACGGCCGCGTCGACCTCGCGCTCGACCACGGCCTGCACGGACTCCGCCGCCGACGCCGCGGCCGCGGCGGGGACGGAAAGAAAAGCGGCCGCCAGGGCGGCCGCGACAGGGAGGAAACGGGACATCCACCTGCTCCTGTGGTCCGGGATCTGCCGGCACGGGGCCGGCAGGTCCAGTTCCAGCTGCATCAGAAGTTCCAGGTCACGACCAGCTGGGTGTAGCGCGGCGACTGCCACCGGGTACCGGTGCCGAAGGTGTCGCGGCGCTGGCCCGGCTGGGCCTCGTAGCGGGCGCTGACGTTGATCACCTCCTGCTCGTTGAGCAGGTTGTAGACCGACAGGCGCGCCTTGAGGTCGATGCCCGGTACCGGCAGGGTCCAGGTCACGCTAGCGCCCAGGTTGTAGGTCCACGGCAGGCGGCCGAAGGCACCACGCGGCGACCACTCGTACACGCGCTCGTTGTACGGGCCCGAGCAGTTTGCCACGCACAGCCAAGCGGTGCCGCCACCGGAACCGGTGGAGGTGTAGCTGGCCACGGCCAGATTCTCGTCCGGCCAAGTCACGCCGAAGGCGGTGATCGGGCCGCCGGACATGGCGGTCAGCGTGCCGCCGAAGGTCCACATGTCGTTCAGCTTGTAGCTGCCGCGCAGCTTGACCTGGTGGCGGTGGTCGTTGAACAGGTAGCCGTAGCGCTCGTTGTTGGCCGGATGGTCCCAGTGCTGGGTCATGCCGGTGTCGCCGTAGTTCGTGTCGGAGTTGACCGGGCCCTCGAAGTTGCCCTCCGACTTCGACCACAGGTACGAGGCGTTGAACGCCCACTTGTCATCCCAGGCGCGGTCGATCTGGAACTCGACCGCCTTGTAGGTGCGCTTGGGCTTGTGGTAGCCGATGATCCGGTTGCTGCCGGCGGTGATGTAGCCCTCCTTGGAGGTGTCGATCGTCACCCAGCCGTCCTGGGCGCAGCCCATGTCCGTGGTGCCCCACAGGGTCAGCTTCTCGCCCGGGTTGGCGATCGGCCACAGGTTGCCGTGACGCACGCCGCACAGCGCGTTGATGCGCATGTCGCCGATGTCCTTGTCCATGCGGCGGTAGGTGGCGTTGACGCCCCAGGACCAGGCCTGGTTGATCATCTGCTGGAAGCCGAGGATGGCCTCGTCCTGGTACACCGCATCCAGGTCGCGGTCCACGCTCTGGCGGGTGTCGGCCGCGGACACGTTCATCGAGGTGTCCACCGGGCCGATCTGCTGGCCCAGCACCGGCGCCATGTACGAGGAGCCGGTCACCGGGTTGGTGGCCGGGGTCCAGCCGTCCAGCGCCCAGTAGGTGTACTCGTCGGTCAGGCCGCCGGCGAAGTTGTAGTTGATGATGCTCGGGATCGGCAGGTAGTAGCGGCCCAGGTTGCCGAACAGCTTCATGGTACCGTCACCCTGCATGTCCCACGAGAAGCCGAAGCGCGGGGCCACCAGGTTGTCCTGCTTGATGAACGTCTTGCCGGTGGCGTCCATGTTCTCGAACGTGTCCACGCGCACGCCGAGGTTCAGCAGCAGGGTCGGGGTGATGCTCCACACGTCCTCGATGTAGAACGCGTTGGCGCTGGTGTCGAACTCGCCACCGTCGAAGCGGCGGCGGCCGGTGATCACGGCGGTGACGCCGTCCGGCACGCGGGCGCCGTTGCTCAGCAGGTCGCCCGGGTTCTGCGCGGTCACGGTGTAGCGCATGCCGTCGCCCGGGTACTTGGTGAAGCGCTCGGTGGTCATCTCCTCGCGGTCGAAGCCGAAGCGCAGCAGGTGGTCGCCAAGCGCCCACTCGAAGTCCAGGCGGCCCACCCTGCGCTCGTCGTGGTGGTCGACCACGGAGCTGGAGGTGCTCGGATGGCACGACACCGGCGGGCGCCCCATCGCCGTGTACACCGGGTTGTAGGTGGTGTTGATGACCACCTGCGAGCAGAGCAGGTCCGCCGGCGAGTAGGACAGGCTCTTGCTGCGGTTGATGCCCCACATCGCCTTGGCGGTGAAGTTCTCGCCGATGTGGGCGGTGTAGGTGATCGAACCGTTCTTGCCGCCGCCCTCGCTGGTGGTCTCGCCGACGTAGTCGCCGCGCTCGCGGTTGGCGAAATCGTACTCGTAGGTGTTGGTGACGGTCTCGCCCTCGTCGGAGAAAGCAAGCAGCTCCAGCAGGTGGTCGTCGGTGATCTGCCAGTCGAGCTTGGCGCCCCAGAAGCCGTTGCCGGCATCGGCGTAGGTCATGCGGTTGCCGAGCGAGTTCGTGTTGCGCGAGTCGGCGTCGCGGTACTCGTACATCGCGAACAGGAACAGCTTGTCCTTGACCAGCGGGCCGGACGCCCAGACGTTGGTCTTGGTGAAGCTCTCGCGGTCGTGGCTGCCCATCACGTTCGGGCTGCCGTCCGCGTAGTAGCGGTCACGCGGCGCCTCGCGCCAGGCGGAAGGCTCGAAGGTGACCTCGACGCCGCCCTCGAACTCGTTGGAGCCGCGGCGGGTCACCGCGTTGATCACGCCGCCGGTGCTGCGGCCGAACTCCACGGAGTAGCCGCCGGTCTTGACCTGGAACTCCTGGAAGAACGCGAACGGCGCGGTGGAGAAGCTGTGGCGGCGGTAGCAGCCTGTTGAAATTCGACCCGGCGAAGCCCCCGACTCGGTCGGCAGCGCGGATTTCTCGCTGCTCAGGCGCTTCGCAAGCGCGTCCCGCGCTCTGAATAAGCCCGATTTCGGGCTTCCGGGCG
>NZ_PDWK01000069.1 GCF_010093135.1 Pseudoxanthomonas taiwanensis
CAAATGCCCCAAAGTCGCCTTGGTCGCTTGCATGCGCAAGCTGCTGACCGTGCTCAATGCCATGGTCAGAACCAACAAACCTTGGGATAACGCGCTTCACGGCGCTTGACTCGGAAGACGGTTACTCAGTGCCGGCGGAAGTCGTCCAGGCGCGGCAGCTCCACCGGCACGCCGTTGGCGTCGCAGGTGCCGGCCTGGCACAGGCGCTCGCGCAGGCGCGGGGTGGCCTGGACGATGATGTGGAAGATGGTGTTCTGCTCCAGGGTGCCGCGCACCGCCTCCGCGCCCGGGCCGCGTGCCCAGATGCCCACGTCCTCGCCGCCGTGGGTCTCGGTCTTCAGCGGCACCAGCGCCTCCTGCATGTAGTCCGGATGGGTGGTGTCGACCTGGGTCAGGTCGGGGCGGCCCTGCGCCGGCTGCGAGGACGAGGGGTTGTGCGGATAGGTCTTCGGACCGGCCGGCTGGCGGTTGCTGGCGCCGGTATGGCCGGGGCCGTTGGCGTAGCTGAGGGTGGTGTAGGGCAGGCCGGTGGCGTCCAGGGCGTACTCGCCGGGCGCGGCGTCCTCGCCGCTGACGCCGCGCACCTTGTCCAGGATCGGATTGCCGCGCGCCGGATAGCCGACGAAGTTGAGCGTGTGCGAGTGGTCGGCGGTGACCAGGATCAGTGTGTCCTCCGGCGAGGTCATCTCCACCGCGGTGCGCACCGCCTCGGACAGGGCCACGGTCTCGTCCAGGGCGCGGTAGGCGTTGCCCATGTGGTGGGCGTGGTCGATGCGCGCGCCCTCGACCATCAGCACGAAGCCGTTGGGCTCGCGCGACAGGCGCCGGATCGCCTCGGCGGTCAGCTCGGCCAGGGTCGGCTCGGCGGCGCGGTCCTTCTCGTGCTCGAACTGCATGTGGTCGTGCTCGAACAGGCCCAGCACCGCCGGGGCGTCGGCGGCGGCCTCCAGCTGCTGCCGGTTCCACACGTACACGCCGCCGGGGTGGGCGGCCTTCCATTCGGCGACCAGGTCGCGGCCGTCGCGGCGCAGGCCGGTCTTGTCGGGGTACTCCGGATCGCGCTGCTCCACCGGCAGGAACTGCCCGCGGCCGCCGCCCAGCATCACCTTCGGGCCGGGGCCGAACGGGGTGGCGACCATCTGCCGGGCGATGTCCACGCAGCCCTGGGCGATGGCCTCGGCCGGCATGGCCGCGTCGTGCTCCCAGTTGCGGTCGGGCGAGTGCGCCCAGGTCGCTGCCGGGGTGGCGTGGGTCAGGCGCGCGGTGCTGACGATGCCGGTGGCCATGCCGGCGGCGTCGGCCAGCTGCAGCCAGGTCAGCCGGTGCTTGCCCAGGCTGTCGGCGCAGTCGTTGCGCTTGCCGGCGGACACGCCGATGGCGCCCATGTGGGTCTTCACCCCGGTGGTGATGGCGGTCATGGTGCCGGCCGAGTCCGGGGTCTGGGCATCGGTGTTGTAGGTCTTGCTGAAGGCGGTGTGCGGGAAGCGCTCCCAGCTGAGCAGGTTCTCCTCGCCGGGGCGACCGTTGCGCTGGCCTTCGAAGATGCGCGCGGCGGCCACCGTGGTCAGGCTCATGCCGTCGCCGAG
This sequence comes from Pseudoxanthomonas taiwanensis, assembly GCF_010093135.1. GTDB lineage: Bacteria > Pseudomonadota > Gammaproteobacteria > Xanthomonadales > Xanthomonadaceae > Pseudoxanthomonas > Pseudoxanthomonas taiwanensis. The sequence goes on from NZ_PDWK01000069.1 coordinate 1,587, forward strand.
GAACAGGATGACGTTCTTCGCCTTGCCCGACATGGCGCCATTGGCCGCGGCGGCCGCGGCGCCGTTGCGGTACCACCACTGCGGGGTCTCGCCATCGGGATGGGCGATGGCCGGAACCTGCACCCGCGGTGCGCTGGCCGGCGCAGGAGCCGTGGGCGGGGTGCTGGCGCAGGCGGCGGGCAGCAGGGCGGAGAGCAGGGCCAGGGGCAGGGCGCGGGTATGACGGGGCATTGCGGGTCCGGAATCGGCGCAGGTGGCCGCGCCAGGTCCGCGCTGGCGCGCGGCCACGGCCACGGTGCGTGCGTGGTGGGTGGGGCGCGCATTATCGGACGTTGCCAATGTCGTGCCTATGACATATCGGCGTTCCAGTGGCAGCATCGCCAGCCCGGTTGCATCCGGGTATCGTTCCGCCATTGCAGCATCCCGGATTGCAGATGAACCTGGTCAAGGCCTGGCTGGCCATTCCCTTCTGGCAGCGCGTGCTTGGCGGCTTCGTGCTCGGCGCCCTGGCCGGCTGGCTGCTGGGCCCGGCGGCGCAGACCTGGCTGGGCCCGCTGGGCACGGTCTACGTCAACCTGATCCGCATGATCGCGGTGCCGCTGGTGCTGTTCGCGGTGGTCAACGCGGTGGCCTCGCTGCACGGGCAGAAGTCGGTGGCGGCGCTGGGCGGGCGCACCTTCCTGTGGTTCGCCGTCACCGCCACCCTGGCGGTGCTGGTCGGCCTGGTGGTGGGCCTGGTGCTCAAGCCCGGCTACGGTCTCAGCGGCCTGGAGATGGCACCGGACTACAGCCCGCGCGAAGTGCCCGATCCGGTGCACGTGCTGCTGGACGTGGTGCCGGCCAACCCGTTCAGGGCGCTGACCGAGGGCAAGATCCTGCAGGTGATCTTCTTCGCCGGCCTGCTGGGCTTTGCCCTGGTCAAGCTGGGCGAGCGCACCGCGCGGCTGCGCGCACTGGCCGGCGAGGCCAGCGAGGCGATGATCCAGGTGACCCGTTTCGTCCTGGAGATGACGCCGCTGGGCACCTTCGGTCTGATCGCCGGGCTGGTGGGCAGCTACGGCTTCGAGAAGCTGCTGCCGCTGGGCAACTTCGTGCTGGCCCTGTACCTGGCCTGTGCCCTGCACATCGTGCTCACCTACGGTGGCCTGCTGCTGGCGCACGGGCTCAACCCGGTGCGCTTCTTCCGCGGCGCCGCGCCGGGCATGCAGGTGGCCTTCGTCAGCTCCTCCAGCTTCGCCTCCATGCCGGTGGCCCTGCGCAGCGTCACCCACAACCTTGGCGTGGACCGCGACTACGCCGCCTTCGCCGTGCCGCTGGGCGCCAGCATCAAGATGGACGGTTGCGGCGCCATCTATCCGGCCCTGACCAGCGTGTTCGTGGCCCAGTACTTCGGCCTGGACCTGTCGGTGAACCAGTACTTCGTGATCCTGCTGGCCTCGGTGCTGGGCAGTTTCGGCACCGCCGGCGTGCCGGGCACGGCCACGGTCATGGTGACCCTGGTGCTGTCGGCCGCGGGCCTGCCGCTGGAGGGTATCGGCTACCTGGTGGCCATCGACCGCATCCTCGACATGATGCGGACCATGACCAACGTGACCGGGCAGATGCTGGTGCCGGTGCTGGTGGCCAAGGAGACCGGCCTGCTCGACCGTGGCGTGTACGAGGCCGCCTCCAGCAACGTCGGTCTGGAGGATCCGGAGCGCGACCGCGCCGGCTGAGGGGCAGGCGGCCGCGCCCGGAGGGTGCCGGGAACGCGGAACGGCCCGCGCAGTGCGGGCCGTCCGGGGAGCCGCGACGCGGGCGGGGTCAGTTAGCTGCCCGGTTCGACCCGGCGGGCCTGCAGGAAGCGGTTGGCCCAGTAGCCGCTGGCCAGGCTGTCCACGCGCACGTCCTTGCCGCGGCTGGGAGCGTGCAGGAACATGCCGTTGCCCACGTAGATGCCCACGTGGTTGATGCGGCCGGGACCGAAGAACACCAGATCGCCCGGGTTGAGGCGGTCGCGGTCGCGGATCAGCTCGCCGCGCACCTGCGCGGCCATCTCCCGGGAGGCGCGCGGCAGCTCGATGCCCAGGGCGCTGCGGAACACGTAACTGACCAGACCGCTGCAGTCGAAGCCGCTGTCCGGCGAGCTGCCGCCCCAGCGGTAGGGCGTGCCCAGCAGCGACACGGCGGCCTTCAGCACCTGCTGCACGCGGCCTTCGGCCTGCGCCGGGGGCGCGGTGGCGTCCTGGCCGGCCTCCTGCTGGGTGGCGGCGAGCAGGCGGTTGACGTCGCCGGCGAAGTTGGCCGAGCTCTCCAGCAGCGGCAGGCCATCGCCCGGTCCCAGGTGCGGGAGCAGGGCGGCCAGGGTGGCGCTGGCGGCGGCATCCGCCCGGCGGCGCAGGCCGCCGCTGGCGGTGCCGGCCCCGGTGCCGCCCTGCGTGGCCTGGCCCGGGACGCCCGCCGGTGCGGGCGTGGCCGCCGCCGGGGCGGTGCCCGCGGACTCGACCGCCAGCGGCTCGGGCACGACCGGCGCCGGTTCCGGCGCGGGGGCGGCCGGCAGCGGGCCGGCCACGCCGGCCAGCGCGAGGGAGAGGAGGAGGCGGACCGACCGCGCGGAGCGGACGGCAGTGGCGGCTCGCGGGCCTGCGGTCAGGTCGTCGGCCGTCACGCGGCGGTCGGGAAACGGTGAAAGCCGCATGATGCCGCCTTCACGCGGCCCTGATGTTCACAAAAAGTTAAATTTCCGTTTGCCGGTCGGCCCGCGGTCACGTTTCCGGTCAAAGGACCCGGCGCGCGCCGGTGTAGTGCTGGCGCCCGTAGGGCGAGTCCAGGTGGTCCAGGCGGACCGTGCCGCCGGTGCTGGGGGCGTGGACGAAACGGCCCTCGCCCACGTAGATGCCCACGTGGTTGACCTGGCCACCGGAGCCGAAGAACACCAGGTCGCCGGCGGCCAGGCGCTCGGGCGGCAGCTTCGGGCCCTGCAGCCGGGCCAGCTCGCGCGAGCTGCGCGGCAGGCGCAGGTCCAGCATGTCGCGGTACACGTAGTTGACCAGGCCGGAGCAGTCGAAGCCGGTCTCCGGGCTGCTGCCGCCGTAGCGGTAGGGCGGGCCGACCAGGCTGGGTGCGCGCAGGATCACCGCGTTGGCGGCGGCCGGATCGGACGGGGCCACCTGCGGCCAGGCCCGGGTGGAGGCGGGCGCGGCGGGGCGTACCGCCTCGCGGCCGCAGCCGGCCAGCAGCGCGGCCAGCACCACGGCGGCCAAGGCCGCGCGCGCCGGTGCTGGCATGCGCGGGACAGGGGCGGGATAATGCAAAGCTTTCCTCACGCGGCCATCTTGGCCGCTTCCCCCGCGGCCGACAAGCCGTCCACCTCCTGCTGCCCATGGCGGCGGCAGCCAGCCCGAGTCCCGCATGAAGATCGAAAAAGACCGCGTCGTCCGTTTCCACTACACCGTTTCCGAGGTTGGCCAGCCGCCCCTGGAGAGCTCCAAGGACCGCGAGCCGATCGCGATCCTGATCGGCCACAACAACATCATCCCGGGCCTGGAGGCCGCCATGCAGGACCGCCAGGCCGGCGACAGCTTCTCGGTGGACGTGCCGGCGGCCGAGGCCTACGGCGAGCGCCGCGAGGGCCTGGTCCAGCGCATCCCGAAGAAGCACTTCGGCGACATGCGCCTGCAGCCGGGCATGCAGGTGGTCCTGCAGACCAACTTCGGTCCGCGCGCGGTGACCGTGCAGAAGGTCGGCCTGAGCGTGGTGGATGTGGACCTGAACCACCCGATGGCGGGCAAGGACCTGCACTTCGACGTGGAGATCGTGGAAGTGCGCGAGGCCACCGCCGAGGAGATCGAGCACGGCCACGTGCACGGCGACGGCGGCCACGAGCACTGAGCCCTGCCGCCGGTGGCACCCGGGACGGCCCGCTTCGGCGGGCCGTCCGCGTTTCCGGCCGCGGACGGCGCCGCCCGGCCGTTCAGGCCGGCAGCGGCATGGGCTGCGGTGCGGGCGCCACGGCCGGCTCCGGCTCCGGCGCCGGCGCGCCGGCCAGGCGGGCCAGGGCCTCGCGCACCGGGGCAAAGCTGCGCCGGTGCTGCGGGCAGGGGCCGTGGCGCTGCAGTGCGGCCAGGTGCGCCGGGGTCGGGTAGCCCTTGTGCACGTCGAAGCCGTACTCGGGGTACTGCTCGTGCAGCCGGGCCATCAGCCGGTCGCGGCTGACCTTGGCCAGGATCGAGGCGGCCATGATCGCGCGCTCCAGGCCGTCGCCGCCGACCAGGGCCTCGGCCATGCAGGGCAGGCCGCGTGGAACCATGTTGCCGTCGATGCGGGCCAGCTCCACCGGCGGCTGCAGGGCGCAGATGGCCCGGCGCATGCCCTCCAGGGTGGCCTGCAGGATGTTGAGCCGGTCGATTTCCTCCACCGGCACCATCTCCACGTGCCAGGCCAGGGCGCGCTCGAGGATGCGCGGGTACAGGGCCTCGCGCTCGGCGGGGGTGAGCTTCTTGGAGTCGTCCAGGCCGCGGATGCGGCGTGCGGGATCCAGCACCACCGCGGCCACCGCCACCGGGCCGGCCAGCGGGCCGCGCCCGGCTTCGTCCACGCCGCACACGCGCAGCTGGCGGCGGTCCACCGGGAACAGCCCGGTGCCGATGTCGCCGGGCCGGCCGCGCCGGCTCACCGCCGCGCCTCCGCCAGGCCGGGCAGGGACGCGATCGCCTCGGCCGCGCGCGCCGAGGCGTCCTGGCGCAGCTGCAGGTGCAGGTCGCGGTAGCGCGGCTGCAGCGCGGCCACCGCCTCCGGCGAGCGGAACCAGTGCAGCACCGCGTCGGCCAGGCGGTCGGGGGTGCAGTCGTCCTGCATCAGCTCCGGCGCCAGGTCCTCGCCGGCCAGCACGTTGGGCAGCGCGTAGCGGTCCACCTTGAGCAGGCCCAGCAGGCGCACCAGGCCGTAGGTCAGCGGGGCGACGCGGTAGCCGACCACCATCGGCCGCTTGGCCAGCATCGCCTCCAGGGCCGCCGTGCCCGAGGCCAGCAGCCCCACGTCGGCCGCGTCGAGCACGGTGCGTGCCTGGCCCTGCAACAGCAGGCACTGCCGCTCCGGCAGGGCGGAGGCGGCCAGCTGCTGGCGCAGCAGGCCGCTGCAGGCCTCGTTGGCGGCCGGCACCACCACGCGCAGCTCCGGGATGGCTTCCATCACCCGCCAGGCGGCTTCGAAGAAGATCCCGCCCAGGCGTTCGATCTCGCCCAGGCGGCTGCCCGGCAGCACCGCCAGCACCCGGGCACCGGCCGGCAGGCCCAGGGGCGCGCGCGCCGCAGCGCGGTCCGGCTCCAGTGGCATCTCGTCGGCCATCGGGTGGCCGACGAAGCGCGCGTCCACGCCGTGGCGGGCGTAGATCTCCGGCTCCATCGGGAACAGGCACAGCACCCGGTCGGCGCTGGCGCCGATCTTCTCCGCGCGGCCCTCGCGCCAGGCCCACACCGAGGGGCTGACGTAGTGCACGGTGCGCACGCCGCGCTGGCGCAGCCAGCGCTCCACGCCGAGGTTGAAATCCGGCGCGTCGATGCCGACGAACACGTCCGGACGCCAGTCCAGCACCCTCTGGCGGAACTCGTTGCGCAGGCGCAGCAGGCGCGGCAGGTGGCGCAGCACCTCGGCCAGGCCCATCACCGCCAGCTCGCTGGCGTCGTTCCAGGTCTGCACGCCGGCCGCGCGCATGGCGTCGCCACCGATGCCGGCGACTTCCGCGGCCGGGAAGCGGCGGCGCAGCGCGGCGACCAGGCCGGCGCCGAGCGCGTCGCCGGAGGCCTCCCCGGCGACCAGGGCGATGCGCAGGCCGGCGCTGGCGGGACCGGGCGCGTCCATGCTCAGCGCAGCAGCGGCCGTTCGCCGCCTCCCAGGAACTCGACCAGCAGGCGCACGTCCTCGCTGGACTGCGCCTGTTCGGCCAGCTTCTCGCGCGCCTCGGCCAGCGGCAGGCCGGCCACGTACAGGGTGCGGTAGGCGCGCTTGATCGCGGCGATGCGCTCGGGCGAGAAGCCGCGGCGCTTCAGGCCCTCGGTGTTGATGCCGCGCGGCCGGCCCAGCGAGTTGCCGCCGACCATGGTGTAGGGCGGCACGTCGCCGTTGACCAGCGCGCCCATGCCGATGAAGGCGTGGGCGCCGATGCGGCAGAACTGGTGGGCACCGGAGAAGCCGCTCATGATCACCCAGTCGTCCACGACGACGTGGCCGGCGAGGGTGGTGTTGTTGGAGAACACGCAGTTGTTGCCGACGATGCAGTCGTGGGCCACGTGCGTGTAGGCCAGCATCCAGTTGTCGTTGCCGATGCGGGTGACGCCGCCGCCGTTGCCGGTGCCGCGGTTGAGGGTGACGAACTCGCGGAACAGGTTGCGGTCGCCGATCACCAGCTCGGTGCGCTCGCCGCCGAACTTCTTGTCCTGCGGGTCGCCGCCGATGGCCGCGTGGCCGACGAAGCGGTTGTCGCGGCCGATGCGGGTCGGCCCGGTGAAGCTGCAGTGCGGGCCGATCTGGCAGCCGTCGCCGATCTCGACCTCCGGCCCGATGTAGGTGAAGGCGCCCACGGTCACGCCCTGGCCCAGGCGCGCGCCGGGATCGACCACGGCGGTGGGATGGATGCGGGTGGAGGAATCGTTCATCGCGGGACTCCCGGCGTGGGGGTGGACGGGGTCATTCGCGGGTTCCGGCGCAGAGCACCTCGGCGCAGGCGACCACCTCGCCGTCGACCTTGGCCTCGCCGTAGTACACGGCCATGTTGCGGATGACGCGCTTGATCTGCACGTGCAGCTCCAGCACGTCGCCCGGCACCACCTGCTTGCTGAAGCGGGCGTTCTCCACCTTGACCATGTAGAACAGCTTGGACTGTGCGTCGCGGCCCAGCGACAGCTGGGTCAGCACGCCGCCGGCCTGGGCCAGGGCCTCGATGATCAGCACGCCCGGCATGATCGGCTGCCCGGGGAAGTGGCCCTGGAAGAACGGTTCGTTGATGGTGACGTTCTTGCGGGCGACGATGCGCTTGCCCTCGAGGTCCAGTTCCACCACCCGGTCAACGAGCAGGAACGGATAACGGTGCGGGATCAGCTCCCGGATGGTGTTGACGTCGACAGGAAGTTGCACGTTTTCGTTCATTCGGGACTTTCCTGGAGGGAAGCGTTGACCCTGCGCGCCAGCGCGTCCAGCTGCTTGAAGCGGGCCGCGTTCTTGCGCCAGGTGCGGTTGTCCGTCAGCGGCGTGCCGGAGGAGTACTCGCCCGGCTCGCGGATGGAGTGGGTGACCAGCGACATGGCGGTGACCGTGACCTTGTCGGTCACCTCCAGGTGGCCGAGGATGCCGGCGCCGCCGCCGACCAGGCAGTAGCGGCCGATGCGCGCGCTGCCGGCTGCGGCCGAACAGCCGGCCATGGCGGTGTGCGCGCCGATGCGCACGTTGTGGCCGATCTGCACCAGGTTGTCCAGGCGCACGTCCTCCTCGAGCACGGTGTCCTCGAGCGCGCCGCGGTCGATGCAGGTGTTGGCGCCGATCTCGCAGTCGTCGCCCACCACCACGCCGCCGAGCTGCGGCACGTTGATCCAGCGCCCGTTCTCCATCGCCAGGCCGAAGCCGGGGGCGCCCAGCACCGCCCCCGGCAGGATGCGCACGCGCCTGCCCAGGCGCACGCGCGTCACCAGCGTGACCCGTGCCACCAGCTCGCAGCCCTCGCCCAGCTCGCAGTCCTCGCCGATCACGCAGCCCGGGCCGATGACGCAGCCGGCGGCCACGCGGCTGCGCGCGCCGATGGTGACGAACGGGCCGATGTGCGCCTGCGGCGAGACCTCCGCATCGGGGTCGATCACCGCCGAGGGGTGGATGCCCGGCTCGCGCACCGGTACCCGCTCGAACAGCGCGGCGATGCGGGCGAAGGCCGCGTAGGGATCGCGCGCCACCAGCGCGGTGCCGGGCACGGCCTCCGCGTCGTCGGCGCGCACCACCACCACGCCGGCGCGTGCGGCGGCCAGCTGCGGGCGGTAGCGCGGGTTGGCGAGGAAGGCCAGCTGTTCCGGCCCGGCATTGGCCAGTGTGGCCACGCCGCGCACGACCGTCCGGCCGTCGCCATGGAGCTGCAGGGAGAAGCGTTCGGCCAGTTCGGCGGCGGTGTAGGCGGGGGTTTCCATGCCGCGCATTCTAGCCTTACGCGGGAGCTCCCCAGCCCCTCGCACGGCTCAGCGCCGCGCCAGCAGCACCAGCAGCGCGCCGGTGCCGCCCTGCGCCGGCGGCGCCGAATGGAAGGCCAGCACCTCGCCGCGCTGGCGCAGCAGGCGGTCCACGAGGTTCTTGAGCACCGGCACGCCCGGCTCGGCGCTGCCCTTGCCGTGGATGATCCGTACGCACCCGTAGCCTGCGGCCACCGCCTCGGCCAGGAAGCGCGCCAGCATGGTCTCGGCCTGCAGCGCGCTGGCGCCGTGCAGGTCCAGCTCGTCCTGCACGGCGAACTGGCCGCGGCGCAGGCGCTGCCAGGTGCGCGCGTTGACGCGCTCGCGGCGGAAGGCGGAAGGATCGCCGCGCAGCAGCAGCGCCTCGGGCGTGTCGGCCAGGCGGTCCAGGCGTTCGGCCTGCGTCTCCGCCGGCCGCCGCGCCGGGCGCGGCCGCGGCCGTTCCGGGACGTGCGCCGCGCCCTTGCGCAGCGGCACCACCTTGCCCACCGCGGCGCGGAACAGCGCGGCGTCGTCGTCTTCGTCCTCGTGCATGGGCACAGGGTATCGGCAGCGGCGCCGGGCGCAAGCGTGTGCGCCGGTGCCGGGAACCCGGGCGGACGCTTCCGGTATCATGCGTCCGTTTCCGAGGAAGCCCATGCGCGTACTGGTAAGCAATGACGACGGTGTGGACGCTCCGGGCATCCACGCCCTGGCCCGGGGCCTGCGCGAGGCCGGCCACGAGGTCTACGTGGTCGCGCCCGACCGCGACCGCTCCGGCGCCAGCAACTCGCTGACGCTGGACCTGCCGATCCGGGTCAAGCGGCTGGACCACTACACCTGCTCGGTGGCCGGCACGCCGACCGACTGCGTGCACCTGGCGCTGACCGGGATGTTCGAGTTCGAGCCGGACATCGTGGTCTCGGGCATCAACAACAGCGCCAACCTGGGCGACGACGTGATCTATTCCGGCACCGTGTCGGCGGCGATGGAAGGACGTTTCCTCGGCCTGCCGGCGGTGGCGGTGTCGCTGGTGACCCGCAACCACCAGGGCGAGCACTACGCCACGGCCGCGCGCGCGGCCGTGGAGATCGTGGCGCGCCTGGGTGCCGATCCGCTGCCGGCCGACACCATCCTCAACGTCAACGTGCCGGATCTGCCCTGGGAGCGGCTGCGCGGCTTCGAGGTCACCCGCCTGGGCAACCGCCACCGCGCCGAGGCGTGCATCCCGCAGCCGGACCCGCGCGGCAACACCGTGTACTGGATCGGCCCGGCCGGCCCGGAGCAGGACGCCGGCCCCGGCACCGACTTCCACGCGGTGCGCACCGGCCACATCTCGATCACGCCGATCCACGTGGACCTGACCCGCTACCAGGCGCTGGAGAAGGTCGCCGGCTGGGTCGGCGGGCTCACCGCCACGCTGGCCGGCGCGAGGGAGGGCACAGCATGATGGCGCGTCTGCGGCTGCAGCCCCAGGCGGTGGGCGTGGGCATGACCTCGCAGCGCGTGCGCGACCGCCTGGCCGAGCGCCTGCGCGAGGCGGGCATCGCCGACGAGCGCGTGCTCAACGTGATCCGCACGCTGCCGCGCCACCTGTTCGTGGACGAGGCGCTGGCCAGCCGTGCCTACGAGGACACCGCCTTGCCCATCGGCCACGGCCAGACCATCTCGCAGCCGTGGGTGGTGGCGCGCATGACCGAGGAAGTGCTCTCCGCCGGGCCGAAGAAGGTGCTGGAGGTGGGGACCGGCTCGGGCTACCAGGCCGCGGTGCTGGCCGCGCTGGGGCTGGAGGTCTACACCGTCGAGCGCATCGGGGACCTGCTGCGGCAGGCGCGCAAGCGCTTCCGCTCGCTGGGCCTGAACGTGCGCAGCAAGCACGACGATGGCCGCATCGGCTGGCCGGAGTACGCGCCGTTCGACGCCATCCTGGTCACCGCCGCGGCCCCGGCGCTGGTGCCGGACCTGGTCGAGCAGCTGGCACCGGGCGGCGTGCTGGTCGCGCCGGTGGGCGGCGCCTCCGGGCAGTCGCTGCTGCGGCTGGAGCGCAAGGCCGACGGCGGCATCGAGGAGCGGACGCTGGCGCCGGTGGTGTTCGTGCCGCTGCTGGCCGGGACGCTGGACTGACGCCATGGCCGCCACGCCGCGCCCCGGCCACGACGCCCCGCTCGGCGAGCAGCTGGCCGCGATCATCGAGGCCCTGCCGGAGGACCGGCTGAGCCTGCGCGAACTGCTGGATGCCCTCGGCGACGAGGGCCTGCTGCTGCTCACCATCCTGCTGACGCTGGTGTTCCTGATCCCGGTCTCCATTCCCGGCGTGAGCACCGTGTTCGGCGCGGCGATCCTGCTGGTGGGCGTGAGCCGCGTGGCGCGGCGCCCGCTGTGGCTGCCGGCGCGGCTGAAGGACCGGGCGCTGCCGGCCGACCGCCTGCGCCCGGGGCTGATGGCTGGGATGAAGTGGGTCCGCCGCATGGAGCGCATCAGCCGGCCGCGGCGGCTGCGCCTGTTCGTGGACGGGCGTGCCATGGACCTGGCCAACAACCTGGCCTTCATCCTCGCCGCGCTGCTGCTGATGGCGCCGTTCGGCTTCGTGCCCTTCAGCAACACGCTGCCGGCCCTGGCCCTGCTGCTGTACGCGATCGGGATGATCCAGCGCGACGGCGGGGCGATACTGCTGGGGCACCTGGCCAACGTCGGGACCCTGGCCTACTTCGCGGTCCTGGTCGGCGGCGGCGGCATGGCCGCGCAGGGCCTGTTCGAGCGGCTGACCGGCTAGCGGCCGCACCCAAGGAAGCAGGAGACACGCACCCGCATGAGCACCACGATCCGTCCGGCACGCCCCTGGTTCCGCTTCGGCGCCCTCGTCGTCCTGGTCCTGCTGCTGGCCGCGTGCGGCAAGAGCACGGTGGTGCGCACGCCGGGCTCGCCGGCCCCGGCCGGTGGCTCGGTGGTGGTCGAGCGCGGCGACACCCTGTACGCCATCGCGCGGCGCCACGGCGTGGCCGTCGCCGACCTGGCGCGGTGGAACGGCCTGCAGCCGCCGTACACGATCTATCCGGGCCAGCGCCTGCGCCTGGGCCCGGCCTCCGGTGCCACCGCCGCCAGCACGTCCGCGCGCGGTACCGCGGCCAGGCCGGCCGCCGGCACCGGCACCGCCAAGCCGGCCGCGGGCGGCCCGGCCAGCAGCCCGGCCTCCGGCATGCCCTCCGGCACGCCCGCGGCGACGGCGTCCACCCCGGGCGTGCCGGCCAGCAGCGGCTTCACCTGGCGCTGGCCCGCGCAGGGCGTGCTGCTTCGGACCTTCGTCCCCGGCGACAACACCCGCCAGGGCATCGACATCGGCGGCAGCAGCGGCCAGCCGGTGGTCGCCGCGGCCGACGGCGTGGTGGTGTATTCCGGCGCCGGCCTGGTCGGCTACGGCGAGCTGATCATCATCAAGCACGACGAGCACTGGCTGTCGGCCTACGGCCACAACCGCAAGCGCCTGGTCGGCGAGGGCCAGGCGGTGAAGGCCGGCCAGCAGATCGCGGAGATGGGGCGCACCGGCACCGACCGCGACATGCTGCACTTCGAGATCCGCTACAACGGCAAGCCGGTCGATCCGCTGCGCTACCTGCCCAAGCGGTAGCGGCCGCGCCGCCGCGGCCCGGCCCGGCCCGGCCCGGCCCGGCCGCCGTACCGCCCGCGCCGGTCAGCGTGCGGCGGCGGCGCGCCGCGCCGCACGCTCCACCAGCCCGCGGTCGCCTTCCTCGTACAGCCGCTGCAGGCGCATGCGGGTCACCCGCCAGCCGTCGGCGCCGCGTTCCAGACGGTGGGTGTAGATCCCGCCGACCGTCCACGACTCCGTGCCGATCCAGTGCGTGGCCCGTACGTGGCGGGGGGCGGTGGCCACCGCGCCGGCGCCTTCGACGTGGGTGTTGGTGACCAGGGGCTGGTGGCGTCGAAGCCCGGCAGCAGTGCCTGCCACTGTGCCAGCAGTGCGGCCCGTTCCAGGGCCGCGGGCTGGCCGCCGAACAGGCTGGTGTAGTCGAGCTCGACCTGCGGCGCGAGCAGGCGCTCCAGCCGCGGCCAGGCGCGCAGGTCGGCGAACAGGCCGATGCCGGCGACCACCCCGGCGATCTCGGCGTGCGCGGCCGCGCCGGCGGCCCGCAGCGCCCGCAGGGGGCTGCGCAGGAGGCCGAACCGGCTCATCGCGCCGCCGCCCCGCCGGCCGCCAGCCAGCGCCGGAAGTACGCCACGGCCGCATCCGCCGCGGCGTGACCGGGCCGTCGGCGTCGTAGAAGTCGAACTGCGGCACCCCCTCCAGCCACAGCGCCTCCTTCGGCCCGGCCAGGCCCTCGAAGAAGCGGCGCGCGCCCTGCGGGATGGCGGCCGCCTCGCTGTGCACCAGCAACACCGGCCGGGCCACCGCCGGGGCGATGGCGATGCCGTCGAACTCCAGCCAGCCGCGCCAGAAGGCCGGGTCGGCCTCATTGCGCCAGTCCGGGACCAGGCCGCGGTCCGGCTCGGTGTAGTAGGGCACGTCGAACATCAGCGCGCCGCGGTCGGTGCGGCTGGCGATGGGCACGAACGTCTGCCGCCCGGTTTTGCGGAAGCGGGCCTCGGCCTCGTCGCCGGCGCGGAGCAGCGCGTCCACACCCGCGGCGCCGCCGTAGGTTTCCTCCAGCACCGCGCGGTCGTGCAGCCAGGGGGCGACCAGCGCCAGCGCGCGCATGGCCGGCGCGCGGGCGGCGGCATGGGCCATGTAGCCGGCACCGACGCAGATGCCCAGGCCGCCCAGGCGCGTGGCGTCCACCGCCGGGTGGGTGGCCAGGAAGCCGAGCGCCGCCTCGATGTCCTCGACCTTGCGCGCCGGGTCCTCGAACTGGCGCCGGTCGCCGCCGCTGCGGCCCCAGCCGCGGAAGTCGAAGGCCAGCGCCGCCAGGCCGCGTTCAGCCAGGGCACGGGCCTAGCAGCTTGTTGAAATTCTCCCGCGCCAGAGCTTGCTTTCAAGCCCTCTGTTTGCGATATCGACCTCAGCCATAGTGGAGGGCGTGGGATGCGCGGTGCAGACGTCACTCGGGAATCGTTGTTCACGGTCGCCAAGCTCGCCGACTTCGTCCCGGCGAACCATCCGCTTCGATCCATTCGGGAGCTGGCCGATGAGGCGCTCAGGCGCATGAGCGGCCTGTTTTCGGCGCTGTACGCCGATACCGGCCGCGCCTCCATCGCGCCGGAGAAACTGATGCGGGCGCAGCTGCTGCAGCTGTTCTACTCGATCCGGAGCGAGCGGATGCTGATGGAGCAGCTCCACTACAACCTGCTGTTCCGCTGGTTCGTCGGTATCGCGATCGACGAGCCGGTCTGGGATCACTCCGTGTTCTCGAAGAACCGGGATCGTTTGAACGGAAACGAGGTGGCGAGCGAGTTTCTGGCCGAGGTGGTGCGGTTGGCGGAAAAGCGGGGCCTGATGTCGGACGGGCATTTCTCGGTCGACGGCACGCTGCTGCAGGCGTGGGCCTCGCACAAGAGCTTCCGTCCCAAGGATGGGACGCCGAAGGACCCACCGGGTGGTGGGCATCGCAACGC
>NZ_PDWK01000006.1 GCF_010093135.1 Pseudoxanthomonas taiwanensis
CCTTTCCCCGCATGCAATCCACCGCCCCCGCCCTGCCCGACGTCCTGTGCCTGCGCGACATCCGCTTCGAGGATGCCGCCGCCCTGCTGGCCGGTTACGGCCTGGAGCTGGTCCTGGTCGGTGACGGCGAGCCGATCCCGGGCAGCTACTGGGGCGAGCCGGAGGCCGGCATCATCGGCCCGACCGTTTACGTGCGCCGCGACACCCCGGTGCACTCGATGCTGCACGAGGCCTGCCACCTGATCGTGCTGCCGCCGGAGCGGCGCGTCCAGGTCCACACCGACGCCACCGACTCGGTGCCCGAGGAGGACGCCACCTGCTACCTGCAGATCGTCCTGGCCGGACGCCTGCCCGGCGTGGGCAGCGACCGCCTGATGGCCGACATGGATGCGTGGGGTTATACGTACCGGCTTGGGTCGACGAGGGCGTGGTTCGAGCAAGATGCCGAGGATGCACGCGCCTGGCTGACCGCGCGCGGGCTGTTGCTTTAAGGCCGGGATTCGGGATTCGGGATTCGGGATTCGGGATTCGGGATTCGGGATTCGGGATTCGGGATTCGGGATTCGGGATTCGGGATTCGGGATTCGGGATTCGGGATTGGGGATTTGTAGGAGCGGCGTGAGCCTACGCTCTTGCCAATCCCGAATCCCCAATCACGAATCCCGGCTCTTGGCCAGCGAGCCGCTCATGTCCAGCGTGGCCACGGTGCCCTGCCCGGTCTCCGAGTCCAGTTGCAGCTTCCAGCCCAGGTGCTCGCACAGGCGGCCCAGCAGGTCCAGGCCGATGCCGCTGCCCTGCCGCGGGTCGCCGCGCGCGATCCGGCGGTAGATCGCGGCGATCTCTTCCGGGCTCATGCCGTGCCCGGGATCCTCGATCCGCACCGTCGCCGGCGCCAGCAGGGACACGCGGATCACGCCGCGGTCGCTGTTCTCGATGGCGTTGCGCAGCAGGTTGCCGATCGCGACCTGCATGATCGCCACCGGCGCGAACAGCTCGCAGCGCGCCAGCTCGACCAGTTGCAGGCCGAGGTCCTTGTCCGCGCACAGGTGGCGATGGTCGTCGAGGATGTCCGGCAGCAGCTCGTCCAGGTTCACGTAGTCGCTGCTCTTCTCCAGTCGCCTGGGGTCCTTCGCCAGCACCAGCAGCAGCGTGACCAGCTGCTCGACCGACTCGGCGGTCTGGCGGATGCGCAGCAACTGGTGGCGCACCGCCGGCGGCGTGTCCGGCTGGTCCAGGGCCAGCTCGCTGGCGCCGTGGATCACCGCGATCGGCGTGCGCAGCTCGTGGCTGGTGCTGTCGATGAAGGCGCGCTCGCGCTCGACGAAGGTGTCGTTGCGTTGCAGGTAGTCGTTGAGCGCCTCGGCGATCACCACCTGCTCGTGGCTGGCGCCCTTCACCACGTCGATGTGCTGGCCGGGCCGGTCCGGGCGCAGCGCGTGGATGCGCTTGGCCATGTCGGCCAGGGGCTGCACCACCCGCCCCAGGCCCCAGGCCACGAGGATGCCGAGCAGCACGATCGCGATGATGTTGGAGACCAGCATCCACAACCCCAGGTTGTTCTCGTGCGCCTGCAACTGGGTGATGTCCAGCGCCAGCACCAGCCGCCGGCCGTTGACGTCCTGCACCATCAGCACCTTGTCGCGCCCCTGGTACTCGATGCCGTCGTGGATGCCCGGGCCGAAGCGGGCGAACTCCGGCGGCGCCGGCGAGTCGTCGTCGTCGCCGTACAGCTGCACGGTCTCGGTGTCGGTCCAGTGGTAGTGCGGATCCTCGGCGCTGCGCTGGACGAAGTGGGCCAACTCCGACTTGAGCAGCGAGCGCCAGGTCAGCTGCTCGGCCTGCTCGTTGACGATGAAGCCATGGATGAACACCGCGAGCGAGATCAGCGCGGCGTAGATCACCAGCCACAGCGTGACGCGCGCGCGCAGCCCGCCCAGCCTGGAACGTATCCCGCCCGGCTTCATGGAAGGCGCGCGCCGTCCGGGATGCGGCGCCGCGCCGGCGGGGCCCCGCGCTTGCGGTTCAGGGCGCGACGCGGGCTATTCGGCATGCAGGCGTTCCTGGTGCCCGGCGGGGCCGAGCCGGTAGCCGACGCGCGGCAGGGTGTGGATCAGCTTCTCCTCGAACGGGCCATCCACGCTGCGCCGCAGGTCGTAGATGTGGGAGCGCAGCATGTCGCCGTCCGGCGGCTCGTCGCCCCAAAGGGCCTGTTCGAGCTTCTCGCGGGTGACCACGGCCGGACTGGCCTGCATCAGCACCTGCAGCAGCTTGCGGCAGGCGGGATACAGGTGCAGCGGCTTGCCGGCGCGGCTGGCCTCCAGCGTCGCCAGGTCCAGCTTCAGGTCGCCGACCGTCAGCATCTTGCTGCGGCCACGCCCCTGCGCGCGCACCAGCAGCGCTTCCAGCCGGACTTCCAGCTCGGGCAGCGCGAACGGCTTGGTGAGATAGTCGTCGGCGCCGGCGCGGAAGCCGGCGATCTTGTCGGGCAGCTCGTCGCGCGCGGTCAGCATGATCACCGGCAGTTCGGACAGGTGTTCCTCGCGCAGCCGGCGCAGCACTTCCGGGCCGTCCATGCGCGGCATCATCCAGTCCAGCACGATGGCGTCGTAGGGCTGCGTGGTGGCCAGGTGCAGGCCGGTGATGCCGTCCGGCGCGGCATCCAGGGTATGGCCGCGCGCCTCGAAATAGTCGAACAGGTTGGCCACCAGATCGCGGTTGTCCTCGATGACGAGCAGCCGCATCGTCGGTCTCCGGGAAAGATGTGGTCGTGCATCGTAGCCGGGCGATGTCGGAAGCGCGTCGAAACGGCAGGTTCCGACAAACTTCCCACGCTCGCCGCGGCATAGTCTGCGCCCGTTTTGCCCGCATTCCAACGTGCAGACTTCCATCACACCCCTGGAGCGGCGGCGGCGTTGGGCCTACCGCGCCGCGCTGCTGGCGATCGTGCTCTCCCTGCTGGCCGGGCTGGGGCTGCGCCAGCCTAACCCGCCGGACGAACCCCGCTTCGTGCTCGCCGCGCGCGCGATGGTGCAGAGCGGGCGGTGGCTGTTGCCGCACCGGGGCAGCGAGTTGTACGCGGAAAAGCCGCCGGTGTTCATGTGGATGCAGGCCGGCGCGTTCGAACTGGTGCGCGACTGGCGCGTCGCCTTCCTGCTGCCTTCGCTGCTCGCGGCGCTGGCGACCCTGTGGCTGACCTGGGACCTGGCGCGCCGGCTTTGGAACCGGCGCGTGGCGCACTACGCGGTGCTGGCGCTGTTCGCCACCTTGCAGTTCGGGGTGCTGGCCAAGCGCGCGCAGATCGACATGGTGCTGGTGGCGATGACCACGCTGTCGCTGTGGGGACTGTTGCGGCACCTGCTGCGCGGCCCCGACTGGCCGGCCTGGGCGCTGGGCGCGTTCGCCGCCGGGCTGGGCACGGTGACCAAGGGCGTGGGTTTCCTGCCGCTGCTGGTGCTGCTGCCGTGGGCGGCCTGGCGCCACCGGCATCGCGCGGACGCGGTGCGTGGCGCATGGCCGGCATGGCTGGGCGCGGTCCCGGCCTTCGTCGCCGGCACGGCGGTGTGGCTGCTGCCATTGGCGATCGCCCTATGGCAGGCTCCCGACCCCAGCCTGCGCGCCTATGCGCACGAATTGCTGTTCAAGCAGACCGGCACGCGCTACACCGCGGCCTGGCACCACGTGCAGCCGGCCTGGTACTACCTGCAGGTGATCGCCACGTTGTGGCTGCCGGGCTGCCTGCTGCTGCCGCAACTGCTGCCGGCCTGGCGGCGGCGCCTGCGGCGCGGCGATCCGCGCCATTGGCTGCTGCTCGGCTGGAGCGTGCTGGTGCTGGCGTTCTTCAGCGCGAGCCCCGGCAAGCGCGAGGTCTACATCTTCCCGATGCTGCCGGCGCTGGCCGTGGCTGCCGCGCCGCTGCTGCCCGGATTGCTGCGCAGGCGCGCGACCCGCTGGGTCCTGGCCGGTTATGTCTGGCTGCTGGCGCTGGCCGCGCTGGCGGTCGGCGCCGGCCTGTGCATGCAGGCCGGATGGGCGATGCGGGGCGCGCTCAAGCGCGCTATCGACCCGGCGGCGATGCAGGTGTTCGGCGCCTGGCTGCTCGCCTTCGCCATCCCTGTCCTGCTGCTCGCGGCCTGGGCGCGGCTGCGACGCGCCGGCGCGCTGGTGGTCGCCACCACGGCGCTGCTGTGGACGATCCATGGCCTGGGCCTGATGGTGGCGCTCGATCCCTACAGCTCGGCGGCCGGCCTGATGCAGCGCGTGGGCGAGCGCATCGGCCCCGGCGCGGAACTGGGGATGATCGCCTGGCGCGAGCAGAACCTGCTGCAGGCGGACCGGCCGGCGGTGGACTTCGGCTTCAAGCAGCCCTGGGACGTGCAATGGGCACGCGCCGCGGACTGGGTGGCGCAGGCGCCGCAGCGGCGCTGGCTGTTCGTGCTGCGCGACGCGATGAGCCCCTGCGTGGACCGCGCGCAGGCGATCGACATCGGCGAGTCCAACCGCAATGCCTGGCAACTGGTGCCGGGCAGTGCACTGAAGCCGGGCTGCGTGACGCCCGCGAAAGACCAGGCCGGCGCGGGCGACGACAACGGCAACTGAACCGCCGGGGACGTTGTCTGAGGTTAAGCGCTGGGCAACGGTTGTCCGACCGCTTTCCGACAAACCGGCCCGGATCATGCCCGCCATTGCCGGAAACGGCCTTTTGCCCGTTGGCGCCCGATGAACCTGATGCCTGCATCCGCCACGGATGCCTTCCCCGTTCTCCGTCCGTACAGCCGCTTCGTCGCCACCCACCTGTGGATTCCGCTGGCGGCGGTGCTGGCGCTGAGCGCGCTGCTGACGGCCGGCGGCGTCGACCAATGGCTGGCCACGCAGATCTATCACGCCGAAGGCGGGCACTGGCTGCTCAAGGACCATTGGTTCACCGCCAAGCTCGTGCATCGCGGCGGCAAGCAGGCCAGCACCGCCGCGGCGCTGGCGCTGTTGGTCTTCGGCCTGTATGCGCGGCGCTCGCCGCGCTGGAACGCCTGGTCGCGCCCGGCGTTGTACGTGGTGCTGGCGGTGGGGCTTTCGACCGCGGCGGTATCGTTGCTGAAGGGAGCCACGCACATGGACTGCCCGTGGGACCTGGCCAGCTACGGCGGCACCCACGCCTTCTACGGGCTGTTCGAATCGCGCCAGGGCGTTCCGGCGTCGGGCTGCTTCCCGGCCGGGCATGCCAGCGGCGGCTATGCCTGGGTCGCGCTGTACTTCGCCGCGCTGGCGGTCCGCCCGCGCTGGCGCAAGGCCGGGCTGGCGATCGGTCTCGGCGCCGGGTTGCTGTTCGGCGTTTCCCAGCAACTGCGCGGCGCGCACTTCCTCTCCCACGACCTGTGGGCCCTGGCGGTCTGCTGGGGCGTGTCGCTCGGCTTGTACCTGTGGCTGTTGCGCCCGCGGGCGCGCAGCGCCGCGGCCGGCGCGGCGGGAGAAACCGCATGAGCCTCTCGTTGCCCCGCAGCGACGTGCTCTCGCGCCTGCGCGCGCTCGACTGGACGCACCGACCCGAAGTGTCGGTGGAAACGCTGGTGCTGGGCAGCAGCGTGTTCTTCGCGCTCGCCTGCAACCGCATGTTCTGGCATGCGTCGCTCGCGACGCATCCCGGCGACATCGGCTTCGCCGCGTCGCTGTTCTTCCTGCTGGTCTCCGTGCACGCGCTGCTGTTCGGCCTGCTGGTGTGGCGCTGGAACGCCAAGCCGCTGCTGACGCTGCTGTTCGTCACCACCGCGTTCGCCACGCACTACATGAACAGCTACAGCGTCTACCTGGACGCGGACATGCTGCGCAACGTGCTCAACACCGACCACAAGGAATCGCGCGAGCTGCTCACGCCCGCGCTGCTGTGGCCATTGCTGTTCTACGCGGCGCTCCCGATCGCCGTGCTGTGGCGGGTGCGGCTGCGCCGCCGCAGCTGGAGCCGCGCGCTCGGCGTGCGCCTGCTGTTCCTGGCGGCCATCGCGGCGGTCGGCGCCGCCGGTTCGATGCTGTCGTTCCAGGGCCTGTCGGCGTTGATGCGCAACCATCGCGAGGTGCGCTACCTGGCCACGCCGGTCAACTACCTGGTCGCGCTCATGCAGGACCTCAAGACCGACTCGCCGATCAAGCACAAGCCGAAGCTGCCGATCGAGCACGATGCGATGGCGACCCCGCGCGCGCCGGGCAGCCGCCCGCGCCTGCTGCTGATCGTGCTGGGCGAGACCATGCGCGCGCAGAACTGGGGCCTCAACGGCTATGCGCGCCAGACCACGCCCAAGTTGGCGCAGACCGAGGTGATCAACTTCCCCGACATGCACTCGTGCGGCACCAGCACGGAGGTCTCGGTGCCGTGCATGTTCTCGCCGTTCGGCCGCCACGATTACGACGAAGCGAAGATCCGCGCCCACCAGTCGCTCCTGCACGTGCTCGAACACGCCGGCATCGCCACGCTGTGGCGCGACAACCAGTCCGGCTGCAAGGGCGTGTGCGAAGGCCTGCAGATCCAGCAGCTCGACGACGCGAAGAAGCCCGGGCTGTGCAAGGACGGGCGCTGCATGGACGAGATCCTGCTCGACGCCCTCGCCGCGCAGGTGCGCGCCAGGCCGGGCGCCCGCGTGGTGGTGCTGCCCCAGCTCGGCAGCCACGGCCCGGCCTACTTCCAGCGCTACCCGGCGCAGTTCCGGCGCTTCGCGCCGACCTGCGACACCGCCGAGCTGGGCAACTGCAGCCGCGAGCAGATCGTCAACACCTACGACAACACGGTCCTGTACACCGACCATTTTCTGGACCGCGCGATCGGCACGCTGCGCACCCTGCCCGACTACGACACCGCCATGATCTATCTCTCCGACCACGGCGAGTCGCTCGGCGAGAAAGGCCTCTACCTGCATGGCGTGCCCTACGCGATCGCGCCGGCCGAGCAGACCCGCGTGCCCATGGTGATGTGGTTTTCGCCGGAATTCGCGCAGGACCGCGGGCTCGACCTGAAGTGCCTGCGCCAGCGTGCGAACGGGCGCGCCGACCAGGACAACTTGTTCCACTCGGTGCTGGGCCTCATGCAGGTGAGGACCTCCGTCTACGATCGCTCGCGCGACCTGTTCGCCGGCTGCGCGCAGTGAATCTGCGGCGGGCGCGCTCGCCCTCGTAAACCCGATATCCGTAGGAACGGCTTTTTTGTGGGAGCGGCTTCAGCCGCGACGGAGCTTTCTCATTTGAACCTCGGCACATGAATGTGCAGGCTGTTGCAGAAGGATCTGCATGAAAGCCCCATCGCGGCTGAAGCCGCTCCCACAGAAGGCCGCTCCTCGGGCGCCTATCCGCCCTTCGCTTGCGGCCCCTGCCTTGCCAGTGCCATCCCGGGCCTCTAGCCTTCGCCGGTCGCACTCACGCAAAGGGACCCCTCGTGAACCATCGCCCCCTGCTGCTGGCCATCGCCGTGGCCGCCGGCCTGCTGTCGCTGTCGGCCTGCCGCAAGACGCCCAGCCCGGAACAGGAAAAGCCCGCCGCCCGGGCCGAGAACGGCGAGACCGCCGACCAGTTCGTCGCGCGCATCAACGCCGAGTTCAAGGCCGCCTATCCGGAGCTCACTTCCGCGCAGTGGCTGTCCTCGACCTACATCAACGACGACAGCCAGCTGGTGGCGGCCAAGGCCAACGAGCGCGCCCTGGCCCAGCTCAATGCCTGGATCGAGGAAGCGAAGAAGTTCGAGGGCCAGCCGATGTCCGACGACAGCCGGCGCGCCCTCAACCTGCTCAAGCAGGCCACCGCCATGCCCGCCCCGCGCGACCCGGAGAAGCTGGCCGAGCTGACCCGGATCGCGGCGAAGATGGAAGGCGCCTACGGCGCCGGCACCTACTGCAGCGGCGAAGGCGCGGCCAGGAAGTGCCGCCAGCTGGGCGAGCTGGAGGACGTGCTGCGCTCCAGCCGCGACTACGACGCCCAGCTCGACGCCTGGGCCGGCTGGCACTCGATCGCCCAACCGATGCGCGAGGACTACGTCCGCTTCGTCGAGCTGGTGAACGAAGGCGCGCGCGAGCTGGGCTACGCCGACGCCGGCGCCATGTGGCGCAGCGCCTACGACATGGACCCGGACGCCTTCGCCGCCGAGACCGACCGCCTGTGGGAGCAGGTGCGGCCCCTGTACGAGCAGCTGCACTGCTATGCGCGCGAGAAGCTCAAGCAGACCTATGGCGTGGAGAAGGGCCAGGTCGGCGAGGGCCTGCTGCCGGCGCACCTGATGGGCAACATGTGGCAGCAGGACTGGGGCAACCTGTGGGACATCTTGCAGCCGTACAGGGGCGCCGGCAGCCTGGACATCACCGGCGCGCTGGAGCGCCAGTACCAGCAGAACCTGGGCGCGGCCCTGCACCAGCGCGGCCCCAATCCGGGCCCTCGCGCCCGCTTCGAGGCCGAGCGCGAGGCCCAGCTGCTCACCGCCCGGCAGATGACCGAGCGCGCGCAGGACTTCTACGTCTCCCTGGGCATGCCCAAGCTGCCGTCCAGCTACTGGGAGAAGAGCCAGTTCATCAAGCCGCTGGACCGCGACGTGGTCTGCCACGCCAGCGCCTGGGACATGGACATGGAAGGCGACGTGCGCATCAAGATGTGCATCAAGCCCAACGAGGAAGACTTCACCACCATCTACCACGAGCTGGGCCACATCTATTACGACCTGGCCTACAACCCGCAGCCGCCGCTGTTCCAGAACGGCGCCAACGACGGCTTCCACGAGGCCATCGGCGACACCATCGTCCTGGCGATGACGCCGAAGTACCTGGAGTCCATCGGCCTGGTGCAGGCGCAGTCGCAGAGCCGGGAGGCGCTGATCAACGCGCAGATGCGCATGGCCCTGGCCAAGGTGGCGTTCCTGCCCTTCGGCCTGATGATCGACCGCTGGCGCTGGGGCGTGTTCGACGGCTCGATCCCCCCGGACCGCTACAACCAGGCCTGGTGGGAGCTGAAGGCGCGCTACCAGGGCGTGGCCCCGGTGCAGCCGCGCGGCGAGGAGTTCTTCGACCCGGGTGCCAAGTACCACGTGCCGGGCAATACCCCGTACACCCGCTATTTCCTGGCGCACCTGCTGCAGTTCCAGTTCTACAAGTCGCTGTGCGAGGCCGCCGGCCACACCGGCCCGCTGTACGAGTGCACCTTCTACGGCAACGCCGAGGCCGGCCGCCGCTTCCAGGCCATGCTGCAGAAGGGTGCCAGCCAGCCCTGGCAGGCCACGCTCAAGGAGCTGACCGGCAGCGAACAGATCGACGCCGGCGCGGTGCTGGAATACTTCGCCCCGCTGCAGGAGTGGCTGCAGCAGCAGAACCAGGGCAAGTCCTGCGGCTGGCAGGCCGGCCCCGCGTCCCCGGCCCGGGACGGGGACGCCCCGGAAGCCTGAACCGGCGCGGCGGCCAACAGCAGCGACGGGCGCCTGCGGGCGCCCGTCGTCCTCGTGGAACCGGGCAGGTCAGCCCTGTGCGGCGCCGGTGCAGCCTCGCCCTCGCCCGCCGCGGCGCCGGCGGCCGGCGCCAGCTCGGCCTCGAGCTGGCGCTCGTAGTCGGCCAGGGACAGGCCGTGCGCGGCGGCCTCCAGCTCGGCCGCGTCGCGCAGCGCGTCCGAATAGACCAGGCGCACCGGGATGCCCTGGTCGTCGTGCAGGCGCTGCGCGCGGCGGATCAGCATCAGCACCTGCGCGGCGCTGTCGGTGCTGCCGGCGACGCGCCCGTCCATGCCCAGCACCCACACCCCGGCCTGGCGCACGATGCCGGCCAGCAGGCGGCCCTCGCGGTCACGCAGCTCGGCGTGCGGCTCGACCGGCGGCGCCGATGCACGGCGGCGGTTGCGCTCACGCTGCGCCTGGCGCTTGCGGGCATCGCGCCGTGCCTTGGAACGGATGGACATGCGGGGCCTCCTTGGGGCGGGATCAGAGTTGTTCGCCGGGCTCGATCATCGGCGTGGCGGGCGTGGGCGGGAGCCGCCGCGTCACGTGGCTCTCCCAGCGCCAGAACAGCCAGCCGGCCAGGCCGAAGGCGGCCATGCCCAGCGCCAGGTGCAGCCCGTGGTGGCTGAGCAGCGGCGAGAGCAGGCCGGCGATGAGCGCATTGAGCACCAGCTGCAGGAAGGCCTGCAGCGACGAGGCCGAGCCGCGCTGGCGCGGGTACATGTCCAGGATCGCCAGGGTCAGCACCGGGAACACCAGGGCCACGCCGAAGGAGAACAGGCTCATCGGCAGCACCGCCCACGGCACCGCGATGCCCGCGGCCAGCGCGTTGTAGGCGAGGTTCGCCGCCGCGGCCAGGCCGCAGCAGGCGAAGCCCGCGCCCACCTGGCGCGCCGCAGGCCAGCGCCCGGCCACGCGCCCGGACACGAACGCGCCCAGGGTCATCCCGCCGATGGTGGGGATGAACAGCCAGGCGAAGTCGCGCTCGCCCAGGCGCAACAGCTCCATCACGAACGCCGGCGCCGAGGCGATGTACAGGAACAGGCCGCCGAAGGTCAGCGCGCCGGCGGCGGCCAGGCGCAGGAAGCGCGGGTTGGCGGCGATGGCCAGGTAGTCGCGTGCCAGGTGGCGCGGGCGCAGCGGCAGGCGTGCCTGCGGCGGATGGGTTTCCGGCAGCCAGCGGCCGACGCTGGCGATCAGCAGCGCACCGAACGCGGCCAGGAACCAGAAGATCAGCGGCCAGCGCCCGGCGCCGAGCATCCAGCCGCCGATGACCGGCGCGATCGCCGGGGCGATGCCGAAGATCATCGACACCTGGCTCATCAGCCGCTGCGCGTCGTCGCCCTGCAGCACGTCGCGGATCACCGCCCGGCCGACAATCAGGCCCACGCCGGCGGACAGGCCCTGCAGCGCGCGGAAGCACAGCAGCGTGGCCAGGTCGCGCGACAACGCACACCCGACCGAGGCCAGGGTGAACACCACCAGCCCGCCCAGGATCACCCGACGCCGGCCGATGGCGTCCGACAGCGGTCCGTGGACCACGCTCATCAGCGCATAGGCGGCCAGGTACACGCTGATGGTCTGCTGCATGGCCACCTTGTCGGCGCCCAGCTGCGCGGCCATCTGCGGAAAGGCCGGGAAGATGGTGTCGATCGAGAACGGCCCGAACATGGCCAGGCCGCCCAGCAACAGGGCCAGTCTGCGGGTACTTTGCTTGTTCATCGGGGGGAGCCCACCGCCTAGCCATGCGCACGCACGGGCCGGACAGCCCGGCCCGCGCGGACGGCGTGGCGCGGCGATGGTGGATGGGAGGGCATGGCACCAGGGCCGGGTGCCGCCATGGTAAGCCAAGCCGGGGCCCGGACCGCAGCCCTGGCGGCGGGCGATTGTGGAACCGTTACGGCGGCCGGGTGCCACGCCCCCGGGCCGCTCCCCCGGCCTGGCCACGGATGGCCTGAACCGGTCCGGCGCCGTGGCCCGGTATAATGCGGGCCCACCGCGTGGGTGGGAGAAGCGGGACGACCCGCTGCCGAAGGCGCAAACGCCCGTAATCGCTCAGGCCCCAATACCACCGCGCGGAAAACACTCTGGAGAGACCGGCCGCCCCCGTGGCAGCGCCGGCGCCGAAGGGGCACGAAGCGGCGGCCCGCCGTCCGCTTCCAAACTCTCAGGCAAAAGGACAGAGGGGCATCCCGCCGCGTTTGCGGCTCCACGCCCCTGTCCGGACCGCCTCCATGTCCCAGAACACCCCTTCCCTGCGCGAACTCGAGCAGCAGCAGCGCGACGCCTTCGCCGGCCGCCACATCGGCCCCAGCGAGGCCGAGATCCAGCACATGCTGGCCGTGGTCGGCCACGACTCGCTCGAGGCCCTGACCGACGCCATCGTCCCGGCCGGCATCAAGTCCGCCGATCCGCTGGCCCTGCCCGGCGGCCTGACCGAGGAGGAGGCGCTGGCCCGCCTGCAGGCCATCGCGCAGAAGAACGAGGTCTTCCGCAGCTTCATCGGCCAGGGCTACTACGGCACCCACACGCCCAAGGTGGTCCTGCGCAACATCCTCGAGAACCCGGCCTGGTACACCGCCTACACCCCGTACCAGGCGGAGATCTCGCAGGGCCGCATGGAGGCGCTGATCAACTTCCAGACCATGTGCGCCGACCTGACCGGCATGGAGATCGCCAACGCCTCCCTGCTGGACGAGGCCACCGCCGCCGCCGAGGCCATGACCCTGGCCAGGCGCGCCGGCAGGTCGAAGTCGGACACCTTCTTCGTGCACGACGCCGTGCATCCGCAGACCCTGGAAGTGCTGCGCACCCGCGCCGAGCCGCTGGGCATCCAGCTGCAGGTGGGCCGCCCCGAGGAGGCCAGGGACGCCGACTGCTTCGGCGTGCTGCTGCAGTACCCGGACACCTTCGGCCGCATCGAGGACTACCGCGGGCTGGTCGAGGCCGTGCACGCACGCGGTGCCCTGGTGGCGGTGGCCACCGACCTGCTGGCCCTGACCCTGATCGCCGCCCCCGGCGAGTGGGGCGCGGACATCGTGGTCGGCAGCACCCAGCGCTTCGGGGTGCCGTTCGGCTTCGGCGGCCCGCACGCGGCGTTCATGGCCTGCCGCGACGCCTACAAGCGCTCCATGCCCGGCCGCCTGATCGGCGTGTCGGTGGACGCGGCCGGCAACCCGGCCTACCGCCTGACCCTGCAGACCCGCGAGCAGCACATCCGCCGCGAGAAGGCCACCTCCAACATCTGCACCGCGCAGGTGCTGCTGGCGGTGATGGCTTCCATGTACGCCGTCTACCACGGCCCCGAGGGCCTGAAGCGCATCGCCCGCCGCGTGCACCGCCTGACCGCGATCCTGGCCGCGGCCCTGCGCGGCGCCGGCCTGCAGCTGGGCAGTGGCGAGCACTTCTTCGACACCCTGCGCGTGGACGGCGTGGACGCCGAGGCGATCCACAACTACGCCAGCCACCAGCGCATCAACCTGCGCAAGATCGACGCCCACAGCGTCGGCATCAGCCTGGACGAGACCACCACCCGCGAGGACGTGGTGGCCCTGGCGAAGATCTTCGGCGTCCAGGTCGACGACGTGGACGCCCTGGATGCGGAGACCGCCGACGCCCTGCCGCCGGAGCTGCTGCGCACCAGCGCCTACCTGCAGCACCCGGTGTTCAACACCTACCACAGCGAGCACGAGCTGCTGCGCTACATGCGCGCGCTGTCGGACAAGGACCTGGCCATGGACCGCACGATGATCCCGCTGGGCTCGTGCACCATGAAGCTCAACGCCACGGCCGAGATGATCCCGATCACCTGGCCGGAGTTCGCCAACATCCATCCGCTGGCCCCGGCCGCGCAGACCCGCGGCTACCAGGAGCTGATCCGCTCGCTGGAGGCGATGCTGGCCGAGGTCACCGGCTACGACGCGGTGAGCTTCCAGCCCAACTCCGGCGCCCAGGGCGAGTACGCCGGCCTGCTGGCCATCCGCGGCTACCACGCCTCCCGCGGCGAGGGCCACCGCAACGTCTGCCTGATCCCGGAGTCGGCGCACGGCACCAACCCGGCCTCGGCGCAGATGGCCGGCATGAAGGTGGTGGTGGTCAAGTGCGACGGCAACGGCAACGTGGACCTGGCCGACCTGCGCGCCAAGGCCGAGCAGCACTCGGCCAACCTGGCCGCGCTGATGATCACCTACCCGTCCACGCACGGCGTGTTCGAGGAGGACATCGTCGAGATCTGCGAGGTCGTCCACGCCCACGGCGGCCAGGTGTACACCGACGGCGCCAACATGAACGCGCTGGTCGGCCTGGCCAAGCCGGGCAAGTGGGGCTCGGACGTGTCCCACCTGAACCTGCACAAGACCTTCTGCATCCCGCACGGCGGCGGCGGCCCGGGCGTGGGCCCGTGCGCGGTCAAGGCGCACCTGGCCCCGTTCCTGCCGCGCGCGCTCGGCGCCGAGGGCGCCGCGGGCATGGTCTCGGCGGCCACGTACGGCTCGGCCTCGATCCTGCCGATCAGCTGGATGTACATCGCGATGATGGGGGCGGCCGGCCTGCGCAAGGCCACCCAGGTGGCGCTGCTCAACGCCAACTACGTCTCCAGGAGGCTGGCCCCGTACTACAGGACGCTCTACACCGGCCGCAACGGTCTGGTGGCGCACGAGTGCATCCTGGACATCCGTCCGCTGGAGAAGGCCACCGGCATCAGCGCCGAGGACATCGCCAAGCGCCTGATCGACTTCGGCTTCCACGCCCCGACCCTGAGCTTCCCGGTGTCCGGCACACTGATGGTGGAACCGACCGAAAGCGAGTCGCTGCAGGAGCTGGACCGCTTCTGCGACGCGATGATCCAGATCCGCGAGGAGATCCGCGCGATCGAGGAGGGCCGCATGGACCGCGAGGACAACCCGCTCAAGCACGCCCCGCACACCGCCATGCAGGTGTCGGCCACGGAGTGGCCGCATGCCTACCCGCGCGAGCTGGCCGCCTTCCCGCTGCCCTCGCTGAAGAAGCACAAGTACTGGCCGCCGGTGGCGCGCGTGGACAACGTCTACGGCGACAAGAACGTGTTCTGCGCGTGCATTCCGGTGGAGGCCTACCAGGAAACCGCCGGGGCCTGAGCCCCGCCGGAAAGGGCGCCTCCCGTGCGGGAGGCGCCCGGCGGCGCATCCTGCCGGCGCCGCCGAACTTGCATGCCCCGGGTGGATTCCCGAGGATGTTGTTCCGAACTGTCGCAGCAGGAGGTTCGATGTCCGCGATCGGCGGCCACCGCGCCGGTTACCCCGCCGCTCCGGTCCCGCCCAGGGCCGGCACCGTGCTCGTCGACGAGCACACCGGCCTGCAGCAGGTACGCATCGTCCGCCACCCGGTCTTCGGTGGCCAGCTGTTCCTCGACGGCGACCTGCAGATATCCGAGTCCGACACCGCCTACGGCATCGCCATGATCAGCCCGCTGCTGGGCCTGGACCGGCTGCAGCGCGTGGCCATCCTCGGCGGTGGCGACGGTGGCGTGCTGTGGGAGCTGCTGCGCACGCTCGAGCCGCTGGGCCAGCTGCCGCGCGAGCTGACCATGGTGGAGATCGACGCGCGCGTGATCGAGCTGTGCCGCGTCCACCTGCCGGCCACCTGCGGCGAGGCCTTCTCGCATCCGGCCGCGAACGTGGTCATCGGCGACGCCTTCGCCTGGATCGCGCAGGCCCGCGACCTGGACGCGGTGGTCTACGACCTGACCATGGACCCGGTGCGCGAGGGCCAGCCGCGCGACGCCTTCGTCGCGGAGATCGTCGCGCTGATGGCCCGCGCCCTGCGCCCGGGCGGCGTGCTCAGCATGCAATGCTGCGGCCACGGCCGCGCCGACCCGGACGACCGCGCCGAGCGCGCGCGCCTGCTGCCGCTGATCCGGCGCACGGTGGATGCGCACTTCACCGACCGCTGCGAGCAGGACGTGCTGGTGCCGTCCTACCGCGACCTGTGGACGTTCCTGAGCGCGCGCAAGCCGGGCTGAGGATGGCCCCGCCCGGCCCCGCCGCGTCCGCACTCAGGCGCTGAACCGCACCGTCGGGTTCTCGTCCAGGCTGCCGTCGGCCTCGATGGCCACGTAGCGCGAACCGCTGCGGTCCACCAGCACCGGGACCGGTGCCATGAACAGCTTGCGGCGCACGGAATTCACCCGCCAGCCGAAATGCTCCAGCGTCTCCAGGGTGGAGCGCTGCTCGGGCGTCAGGCCGGCCAGCGGCTGCGCGGCGGGATCATGGATGGCGGCCTGGCGCCGCTCCTGCAGTACGACGTTGTTGCTGTTGAACACCTGCAATCACCATTGGGAATGTCACCCCCCCACGGGATGCCCGGCATGCCGGGCATCCCGTCATAGGCAAGTGGCGTGCCAACGGGCGGCGTCATTTTCCGGACGCCGTCACACTCCCCCACTGGTGTGTGGCGAAAGGACGCTCCCTGTAGGCAGGCGCCCGGTCCCGGCGCGGCGGCTTCCCTGCCGCCGCGCCACCGGCAGGCGCTGCGTCCACGGATGCACGCGGCCCTCTTCGCCGCTGCCCTGCGGCCCGCGGCATCCGGGGCGCGCGGCCGGCGTGCGCCTGGCCGCGCGCGCTGCCGGGCAGCGCCTCGATCCGCCCATGTGCCGCCACCACGTGCGGATGTGCGGTCCACTGCGCCGGCGCCCGGCGGAGCCAGGCGGCCGGCACCACCACGGCGGCCATGCAGGACGGATCTAGCAGCGGCGCGGTTAACGCGACGTCGAATCGCGCTCAGGCCTGCGGACGCGCCTCGACCTTCGGCTCGGCCACCTCGCGCCCGGCCTGGGCGTGGCCGGCCATCTCCGCGCCGGCATCCGGCGCCAGCCGGCGCATCTGCAGCGTGGACAGCGCCGAGATCAGGCCCACGGTGAGGAAGGCGAAGGTGAAGTTGATCGGCGCGCCATCCACCTGCCCGGTCAGCCGCCCGGCCAGGCTCAGCGCGTAGCCGCCGATGGTCACGCCCAGCGCCAGCGACACCTGCTGTGCCATGGCCGCCAGGCTGCTGGCCTGGCTCATGCGGTCCTGGCCGATCTCGGCGTAGGCGATGGCGTTGAGGCTGGTGAACTGCAGCGAGCGGAAGCAGCCGCTGGCCAGCAGCACCGCCACCATCAGCCAGTACGGCGTGTCGGCACGGAACAGGCCGAAGCCGCACAGCAGCAGCGAGGCCAGCAGCCCGTTCCATACCAGCACCGGGCGGAAACCGGCACGCTTGAGCACGGCCGGGGCCACGAACTTCATGAACATCGCCCCGGCGGTGGAGGTGAAGGTCACCAGACCGGACTGCAGCGGATTGAGGCCGAAGCCCAGCTGCAGCATCAGGGGCAACAGGAACGGCGTGGCGCCGATGCCGATGCGGAACAGCGAGCCGCCCAGCACGCCGACCCGGAAGGTCGGAACGCGCAGCAGATCCAGGCCCAGCAGCGGATGCGGGTGGCGCCGTGCATGCCGCCAGTAGCCGGCCATCAGTCCGGCGCCGGCCAGGATGCAGGCGGCGATGGCCGCACCCGGGACCAGGCCGCGGCCGACCGCCGACAGGCCGAACATCGCCAGTGCCAGGCCGCCGGCCGAGAGCAGGAAGCCGCGCCAGTCCAGGGCCGCCACCGGCTCGCGCAGCAGCGGCACGTAGCGCCAGGCCAGCCACATGCCCAGCAGGCCCATCGGGATGTTGACCAGGAAGATCCAGCGCCAGTGCGCGTAGGTGGTGATGGCACCGCCCAGCACCGGGCCGAGGATGGGGCCGAGCATGGCCGGCACGGTCAGCCAGCTGAGCGCGCGCACCAGCTCGGACTTCTCCACGCTGCGCAACAGCACCAGGCGCCCCACCGGCACCATCATCGCCCCGCCGACGCCCTGCACGAAGCGCGCGGCCACCAGCTGGCCCAGGCCGTTGCTGGCCGCACAGCCGAGCGAACCGAGCAGGAACACGGCGATGGCGCCGATGAAGATGTTGCGTGCGCCGAAGCGGTCGGCGACCCAGCCGCTGACCGGGATGAACACCGCCAGCGCCAGCATGTAGGTGGTCAGCGCCAGCTTCAGCGCCACCGCCTCGGTGCCCAGCTCGGCCGCGATCTGCGGCAGCGAGGTGGAGATCGCCGTCGAGTCCATGTTCTCGATGAACAGGGCGGTGGCGATGATCAGCGGAAGTCGGCGCTGCGGGCTCACGGACCTGCGGTGGCGGGGTGTTTCCCCATTGTGGCCGGAAACACGTGAACGGTGCGCGGCCGCCGCGGGCATGGCGGCTCAGCGGGCCTCGGCCAGCAGTTGCCGGTAGTACGGCAGCAGGGCCAGGGCACGGGCCACGACGAACACCACGAACGCCGCCCACAGCCCGTGGTTGCCGAAGGCGCCGGCCAACGGCACGGCGAAGGCCAGGAACACCGCCAGCGAGAGCACGCTGGCGTTGCGCATCTGCCGGGTGCGGGTGGCGCCTATGAACACCCCGTCCAGCTGGAATGCGGCCACCGACAGCAGCACGTACAGCGCGGTCCAGGGCAGGTAGGCGGCCGCACGGCCGGTCACCTCCGGCAGCGCGGCCAGCCAACCGACCACCGTGCCGCCCGCCAGCCACAGGCCCGCGGCCAGCAGCACCGCGGTGACCACCGCCAGCTCGCTGGTCACCCGCACCGCGGCACGCAGGCGCGCGCCGTCGCGCGCGCCCACCGCGTGCCCGACCTGCGCCTCGGCCACGTAGGCGAAGCCGTCGAGGAAGAAGGCGCTGAAGGAGACCAGCTGCAGCAGTACGTGGTTGGCCGCCAGGGTCGCGTCGCCGAAGGCCGCGCCCTGCCGCGCGAACCAGGCGAAGCCCGCCAGCAGGCACAGGGTGCGCACCAGGATGTCGGCGTTGGCGGCCAGGGTGCCGCGCACCGCCGCCGGCTCGAGGATCCGCCGCCACGGCAGGAACGGGGCCGCGTCGCGGTGGCGCGCCCGCAGCAGTCGCCACAGCCAGGCGCCTGCGAACAGGCAGGTGCTCCACTCGGCGATCGCCGTGCCCAGGCCGATCCCGCGCGCGCCCAGGTCCAGCACCCCGCCCAGCAGCACGTCGAGCACGGCGTTCAGGCCGTTGAGCAGCAGCTGCACCAGCAGCAGGCTGCGGCTGCGTCCCAGCCCCACCAGCGCGCCGCACAGCGCGTACAGCGCCAGCGCCGCCGGTGCCCCCCAAACCCGTGCGGCGAAATAGGCGCGCGAGGTGGCCGACACCGCCTCGCTGGCGTCCATCAGTGCGAAGAACACCGCCGCCAGCGGCCACTGCAGCCCGACCAGGGCCGCGCCCAGCAGCGTCCCGGTCAGCAGCGGGCGCGCCAGCGCCGCACGCACGCCCGCCTCGTCGCCGGCGCCCGCCGCCTGGGCGACGAAGCCGGTGGTGGCCATGCGCAGGAAGCCGAAGCTCCAGTACGCCAGGTTGACCAGCAGCGCGCCCAGCGCCAGCGCGCCGAGGTCGGCCTCGCTGCCGTAGTGGCCGATCACCGCCGTGTCCACCAGCCCCAGCAGCGGTACCGAGGCATTGGCCAGGATGATCGGCCAGGCCTGGCGGACGACGGCGCGGCGGGTCGGCGCCGGCATGGGCGCCACGGCGGTGGGAGGACTCATCACGGCAATGATGCCGCACGCCGCCCCGTTCCGGCCCGTGCCCGGCGCGCCGGCAAGGAAGGAAAGGGGCCCCGCGCTGCAGGGCCCATGCCCGGCCTCAGAGCCCGTGCCGCCGCAGCCAGGCGTCGATCTGTGGCAGGCGCCGCTGACGCAGCTTGACCCGGGTCTGGATGCCGACCATCGCCGTCTCCGCGTCGCGCCGCGAGGTCGGCGCGACGTGCTGCTCGGCGAAGGCGCGGATCTTGTCTACCATGGCCAGGTCGTTGGCCGCCGCGCCCAGGTACGGGTAGTAGCGGGCATTGGAGGTGCTGTCCACCAGGGGGTCGACCTGCGCCTTGTGCGCCACGGCGAAGTCGAAGGCCAGGTGCGGGTGGTTGCGTGCCACCGCGCCGATCATGCCCGCGCTGGTGGTCGCGCCCGGCTCGTCGGTCAGGGCCAGCGCCAGCGCACGCTGCGCCAGCGCCCGGTCGGTGGCCGTGCCCAGCAGCGTGTAGTACTGCTCGCGCAGCAGCGAGGAGGTCTCGGCCTGCGCCATCGCACGCAACCGCTCCCAGGTGGCCGCGTCGGCGTGGCGGGCGACGATGCCCAGCACCGGCCTGCGCAACTCCACAGGCAGCGACTCCGGATCACGCAGGAAGGCCTCGAAGCGGCGCCGCGCCTCGGCGATCACCCGCGGGTCGCCCAGGCGGCTGAGTGTGCCGATCAGCGCGGCGCGCAGGCGGCGGGTGGTGGCGCTGTCGCCGTCGCGGTCCTCCCATCCCAGCTGCGCCAGCTTCGGCGACAGGCGGGCCACCGCGAAGCGGCGGAAGCGGGCCTGACCAGCCGCCTCGTCCCCGTACAGCTCGTCCAGGCCGCCGAGGATGTCGGACAGCTGCAGCCACAGGTCCGCCGAGGCCTCCAGCGGCACCTGCGCCACCAGGTCCAGCACGTCGCCCTCGGGCTGCAGGCCGACCGCGGCCAGGGCATTGGCATCCATCAGCACGCCCAGCTGGTCGACCACCGGCAGGCGGGTGAAGGCCTGGCCCAGCGCCTGGAACTGCTCCGGCGCGTACAGGGGGCGGAAATAGCCCTTCTGTCCAGCATTGACCACCACCGGGCCCTCGCAGCCGGGCAGTGCCACCTCCGCCCTGCCGTCCACCAGCACGCGCTGCTCGCTGCCGTCGGCGGCGCGCACCTTCACCGGCACGCGCCAGCGCAGCGGCTCCTTGTCCGGCCGGTCGATGCTGTACTCGCCCTGCCCCAGCGCCAGCACGCCCCGCCCGTCCTCGCAGCGCACGGCGGCGCGGATGAGCGGCACGCCCGGCTGCAGGGTGAAGTCGTGGGCCACCTGCAGGAACTCCTTGCCGGCGGCGGCCTGGTCGATCTCGCGCCACAGGGCGTCGGTGACCGCGTTGCCGTAGGCGTGGCGGGCGATGTAGCTGCGCACACCCTGGCGCCACGCCTCGGCGCCGACGTAGTCCTCCAGCATGCTGATCACCGCAGCGCCCTTGCCGTAGGTGATGCCGTCGAAGGCCTGGCTGGCCTGCTCCACGGTCTCCACGTGCTGCACGACCGGGTGGGTGGTCGCATAGGCGTCGCGGTCCATCGCGCCGCGGCTGGTGTAGACCACGCGCACGTCATCCGGGTCCCACTCCGGATGCAGCTTGCGGGTGATGTGCCCCTCCATCCAGGTGGCGAAACCCTCGTTGAGCCACAGGTCGTCCCACCAGGCCATCGTCACCAGGTTGCCGAACCACTGGTGGGCGATCTCGTGCGCGGCGATCTCGAACACGGCCTGCCGGTCGGAGGTGTTGGAGATGGCCGGGTCCAGCAGCAGCGCGCGCTCGAAGGTGAAGATCGCGCCCCAGTTCTCCATCGCCGAGAAGAACTGGCTGCGACGGTGACGGGATCCGGAGTGGTGATGACGTTGCGGAAGTTGTAGAGCTGCACCAGGCCGGTCACCAGGTCCAGCACCCCCAGCCGGACGTTGCCCAGTGCGCCCGGGGGGAAATCCAGCTCCAGCAGTTCGGCCAGGCGGACGGTGCCCATCAGGCCGCCCACGCGCAGACCCAGCAGCTCCAGGGCGTTGGCGGCCAGGGTCTGACCGTCGGCCTCGAGCACGTCGGCGGCGGCCAGCATCAGTGTTCCCAGCTGCACGTCGGCATCCAGGACCTGGCCGGGCTCGCTGACGCCCACATCGGCTGCAAGCCGGGTGAGCAGCAGGTTGAGGTCGATGTTGGCGCCTGCCAGGCCGTTCCAGTCGGCCACGGTCAGGTCGATGCTGGTGCCCGGCAGCAGCCCCTGCAGCAGGGGGACATACAATCCACTTCGGCCACGGCCGGCCCCGTTTTGTTGCCTCGAGAACAACAATTCTGCCGGGTCGGCCGTGCGCCTCTCTCCCCTCAGTTGGGAGAAGAACCGAAAAAATGCCCCGCACAGGGACGGCTCGCTTCCACCGGCACCACCGCGCGTGCACCTGCGTACGGGTCCATCCTGGCAACCGCCTCCCATGCACTCGCCGGACCACCGGGCCTGGCCTGCTTGGCCCCCGAGGGCGAAGTGCTCAAGCACCACGTGGAGCGCTCCCCGCGCCACGAACCGAACCACGGCGCACCTGCGTCCTGGTGCCGACGGATGAGCCTCATTGCGCGCCCGCGGCGCGGGCAGGCGCCGCTTACCCGTGGCTTTTCAGGCCGGACATGCGTTCGACACACCTGATGTACGGCCCCGCATGGGCCGGCGGACTGCCTGGACAGACGCAGCCGAGACAGGTGCCGCCGCTCAGCCGCCCCCGTCGCAGCGGCCGTCCTGGCCGGCCTCGGCCAGGCAGGTGGCGCGCAGGCGCTCGCGCACGGCACCCTCCAGGCTGGTCAGGCCCCAGCGCCGCCCCTCGGCGATGGCAGCCTCCTCGCCGGCCCCGTGGAGCCAGGCGGCACGCAGGGCGGCCAGAGCTCCCACCCGGTTGCCGCTGGCGCAATGCACCAGCACCGGCCCGCCTTCCGCCAGCAGGGCGTCGAAGGCCTGCACCGTGGCCCGATCCAGGTCCTGCGGCCCGGCGATGGGCAGGTTGGCGTACTCCAGCCCGGCCGCGCGCACCGCGGCGGCCTCGTCGAAGTCCGGCGTTTCCTCGTCACGCGACAGGTCCACCACCCGCACGACACCGGCCGCCCGCAACGCCGGCAGGTCCGCCGCAGCGATGCGCCCACCGGCCAGGATGCCCGCCGCCGGCCGGGCGAAGCGGACCAGCGGGTCATGCTGTCCGGCAGGGGTGGCGGACACCGGCGCCTGCATGGCGTCGGATGCCGGATCGGCAGACAGCAGGGCCAGCAACAGCAGGGCGTACATGGTGGCACCGACGGTCGGGAGGCCCTTCAGGATAGCCACTGCGTGCTGTCCCTGCCACCCGTGGATCCCTCTCCCGCCCGTGGATGACGAGTCCGGTCAAGGGCCGCAAGAACCCATGGAACAAGACCCGAGGCCCCGCGGAAGCGCGTGGACCGGATCGTCCGCGACACCTGCAGGACGCGGATGCGCCCGGGAATGGAAGGATGCTGGCAGTCCTTGCCTCCCGCCATCTGCTGCCGGCTGGAAACTCCTTCTGCGTACCGGCCACGGGATCCGGTGGGCGTACGGCACCAGCCCGTGAAAAAGGAAAGCCCCGCTTCCGCGGGGCTTTCCGTTGGCTCCGATGGTCTTCCGGATCAGGCGAACGGATCCTGCAGGATCATCGTGTGCTCGCGGTCCGGACCGGTGGAGACGATGCTGATCGGGCAGCCTGCCAGCTCCTCCAGCGCGCGCAGGTAGGCGCGGGCCGCAGCCGGCAGCCTGTCCCACTCGGTGATGCCGTGGGTGCTCTCCTGCCAGCCGGGGAACTCCAGGTACACCGGGGTGCACTCCTCCCAGCCCTGGGCGTCCAGCGGGGCGTACTCGGTGCGCTTGCCGCGGTACTCGTAGGCGATGCACACCTTCAGCTTGTCCATGCCGTCCAGCACGTCCAGCTTGGTGATGCACAGGCCGGTGATGCCGTTGATGGCCACCGCGCGCTTGAGCGCCACGATGTCCATCCAGCCACAGCGGCGCGGGCGACCGGTGGAGGCACCGTACTCGGCGCCGCGGTCGCGGATGGCCTGGCCGATCTCGTCGTTCAGCTCGGTCGGGAACGGGCCGCCGCCCACACGGGTGGCGTAGGCCTTGGCGATGCCCAGCACGTAGTCGATGTCCTGCGCGCCCACGCCGGTGCCGGCCAGGGCGCCGCCGATGGTGGTGTTGGAGCTGGTGACGTACGGGTAGGTGCCGTGGTCGATGTCCAGCAGCGCACCCTGTGCGCCCTCGAACAGCACGCGCTTGCCCTGCTTGCGCAGCTCGTGGAGGATGCCGGCCACATCGGCCTTCATGGGCTCCACGTAGTCGCCGAAGGCGAGCGCCTCGTCCAGCGTCTGCCGGAAGTCCACGCCGTCCACGCCCAGGTATCGGGTCAGGACGAAGTTGTGGTAGTCCAGCGCGGCGCGCAGCTTCTCCTCCAGCTGCGCCGGGTAGTGCAGGTCGGCGATGCGGATGCCGCGGCGCGCCACCTTGTCCTCGTAGGCCGGGCCGATGCCGCGGCCGGTGGTGCCGATGGCCTTGCCGCCGGCGGCCTTCTCACGCGCCTGGTCCAGGGCGATGTGGTACGGCATGATCAGCGGCGTGGCCGGGCTGATCTTCAGCCGGCTGCGCACCTCCACGCCGGAAGCCTCCAGCTCCTCGATCTCCTTCTTCAGCGCGGCGGGGCTGAGCACCACGCCGTTGCCGATCAGGCACAGCGCGCCTTCGCGCAGGATGCCCGAGGGGATCAGGTGCAGCACCGTCTTCTTGCCGTTGATGACCAGGGTGTGGCCGGCGTTGTGGCCGCCCTGGAAACGCACGACGGCGCCGATCTCCTCGGTGAGCAGGTCGACGATCTTGCCCTTGCCCTCGTCGCCCCACTGGGCGCCGAGAACGACGACTGACTGGCCCATGGCCGGTAGCTCCTGTGTAACGTGCGGCCATCGGGGCCGCGGGGAAGGCCGTGCGCCGGGGGATCCGCCGCGGCCCGGGCGGGGCGCCATCGGGGCGCCCCAGGCCTGGCGGAACCCGGACACGGAAAAAGCCGGGCAGCTGGCTTCCTGGGAAGCGCGTCCGACCGGCTTTGGCGGATTATCCGGGATTTCGGCGGGGCGGGCCACCTGGGGGATGAACGGCCGGAGCCCCCGCCCCCTTTCCTCCCCTGCTTCGGGGCCCTCGTCACCGGCGGCGCGATGGGGATGGCCGATTCGCGGCGGATGCCCCTGCACCCGGCGGCGGTTGGGGCCGCCTCTCCCGGCGGCGCGGTGCAACGCGGGCCCGGATGTGCCGGCCGGGTCGCCGCTGACGCGGCTCCTACAGAGAATGGCCGGCCTGCCCCCTGCAGGAGCCGCGCCCGGGGCGACGCGACGGAAGTGGCCGGTCGCGGCGGATGCACCTGCACCCGGCGGCGGTTGGGGCCGCCTCTCCCGGCGGCGCGGTGCAACGCGGGCCCGGATGTGCCGGCCGGGTCGCCGCTGACGCGGCTCCTACAGAGAATGGCCGGCCTGCCCCCTGCAGGAGCCGCGCCCGGGGCGACGCGACGGAAGTGGCCGATTCGCGGCGGATGCACCTGCACCCGGCGGCGGTTGGGGCCGCCTCTCCCGGCGGCGCGGTGCAACGCGAGCCCGGATGTGCCGGCCGGGTCGCCGCTGACGCGGCTCCTGCAGAGAGAATGGTGGGCGTGGCCATGAGCCTGGCTCCCTGCAGGAGCCCGGGCCGGCCGGGGGCAGGCGTCCGCGGCGAGGGGCGCGGGCCTCAGTCGGCGGTGTAGACCGCCTGACCGTCGACCCAGGTGGAGCGGACCTGCAGCTTGGGCAGCTCGGCCGGCGGCACGGCCAGCGGGTCGCGGTCGAAGACCACGAAATCGGCGCGCAGCCCCGGGGCCAGGCGCCCCACCTCGGATTCGTCGTGGCCGGCGCGGGCGGCCTCCACGGTGAAGCCGCGCAGGGCCTCCACCGCGCTCAGGCGCTGGCCGGGCAGCCAGCCGCCGGGTGGCTGGCCGTCCAGGTCCTGGCGGGGGACGGCGGCATACAGGCCCAGGCGCGGGTCCACCGACTCCACCGGGAAGTCCGAGCCCAGCGCCAGCGGCACGCCCAGGTCCAGCAGGCGGCGCCAGGCGTAGGCGCCGGCCAGGCGCGCCTGGCCCAGGCGCTCCCCGGCCCACGGCATGTCCGACGTGGCGTGGGTGGGCTGCATCGAGGCCACCAGGCGCAGCGCGGCGAAGCGCGGCAGGTCCTCCGGCGCCACCACCTGGGCATGCTCCACACGCCAGCGATGGTCGGCGCGCGCGGTGCGCGCGGCCAGGGCGTGCTGGTAAGTGTCCAGCGCGATGCGGTTGCCGCGGTCGCCGATGGCGTGGGTGGCCACCTGCACGCCGCAGTCGCGCGCCTTGATCACCGCCGCGGCGTAGGCCTGCGGGTCGGTGACCAGCAGGCCGCGGTTGCCGTGCTCGTCCGAGTAGTCCTCCAGCAGCGCCGCGCCGCGACTGCCCAGGGCACCGTCGATGTAGAGCTTGACGCCCTTCATCTGCAGGCGGCCGGAGGGGTGGCGGTACAGGCCGTGCGCGCACAGGTCGGCCAATGCGGGGCCGTCGCCGTCGGCATAGGCGGAGATGCGCAGCGGCAGGCGGCCCTCGTCGGCGAAGCGGCGCATCAGCGCCAGCTCCTCGCGCGAGACGCCCATGTCGTGCACGCCGGTCAGGCCGTTGGCCACCGCCAGCTCCAGCGCCCGCTCCAGCGCCTGCTCCTGCCAGGCCGCGTCCGGCGCGGGAATGGCGCGCTCAACCAGGACCATCGCCCCGTCCACGAACACGCCGCTGGCGCGGCCGTCCTGGCGCACGATATGGCCGCCCTCCGGCTGCCAGTCGCCGTCCAGCGCACGTGCACCCTCCAGGGCCTGCGCGGCGGCCATCGCCGCACTGTTGGCCCAGCCGGCATGGCCGTCCACGCGCACCAGCCACACCGGCCGGTCGGGGAAGGCGGCGTCCAGGTCGGCCGCGGTCGGGAATGCCTGCTCCGGCCAGCGGTTCTGGTCCCAGCCGCGGCCGACGATCCAGGCGCCCTCCGGTATGGTCGCGGCGAAGGCGCGCAGGCGTTCGACGATCTCGGCCTTGCTGCCGGCGCCGGTCAGGTCGGCGCTCATCAGCGCCTGCGCCAGCCCCATCACGTGCGCATGGGCGTCGATCAGGCCGGGCACCACCGTGCCCTTGTCGGCGTCCACGTGGCGCGCCTGCGGAAAGCGGCGGCGCAGCTCGGCGGCCTTGCCCACCGCGACGATGCGCCCTTCCGCATCCCATGCCAGAGCGGTGGCCTGCGGCTGCGCGGGGTCCAGCGTGTGGATGCGCGCGGCGGTCAGCACCGCCACCACCTCGCCCGGCGCCGCCTCCGGTGCCTGCGCCGGCACGGATGCGGGGATGGCACAACCCAGGGTGGCCAGGGCCAGGGCCAGGGCGAGGATGCGCACGCGCATAGTCGACTCCTTCGGTTCTTGCGAAGCCCCCGACTATGCCGGCGCACCGCCGCCACGGCAACGCCGGACCGGCCCCGGCGCGCGTGCCGCTCAGCCGACCAGCTGCGCCTCCAGTTCGATCGGCACCGCCGACAGCGCCCGCGACACCG
This sequence comes from Pseudoxanthomonas taiwanensis, assembly GCF_010093135.1. Taxonomy (GTDB): domain Bacteria; phylum Pseudomonadota; class Gammaproteobacteria; order Xanthomonadales; family Xanthomonadaceae; genus Pseudoxanthomonas; species Pseudoxanthomonas taiwanensis. The sequence goes on from NZ_PDWK01000006.1 coordinate 26,727, forward strand.
GGCAGTTCTGCTTGGCGTCCTCGGCGACGGCGCGGAACCTGGCCGGGTCGATGCCCGGCACCGAGGCGGTGGTCTTCAGCCGGATCCGCGACAGGGCCGGGCCGCCTTCCAGCGACAGGTCCACGTCGGCGCGGGTGTCGATGGCGGCGGGCGGGAAGCCGGCCTCCGACAGCTTGGCCGACAGTGCCATGGTGAAGCAGCCGGCGTGCGCGGCAGCGATCAGCTCCTCGGGATTGGTGCCCTTCTCCTCGCCGAAGCGGCTGTTGAAGCCGTAGCGGGTTCCGGACAGAAGCCCGCTCTGCGGGGTGTCCAGGCGGCCGCCGCCGCCTTTGAGGTCGCCTTCCCAGTGCGCGGTGGCGTGACGCGAGATGCCCATGTTCCCTTCCTCGTTGGATGTCGGCCGGAAGCGGCACGTTAGCCGCCGGCGCGTTAACCCGCCGTGGCCGCGGCCCGCGGTTGTGCGGCGCAACGTGGCCGGCGCCGGGGGCGCGCTAAGGTGTTCGTCCGCCATGACCGCCCGCCGGGTCGACACCACGGAGGGCCCGGCCCGGACAGCCATGACGGCCTTCGACCCAGCCACGGGAGGAACGGCCCCATGCCCTACGCGACCCGCGACATCCGCAACGTGGCCCTGGCGGGCCACCCCGGCGCCGGCAAAACCACCCTGTTCGAAGCCCTGCTGCATGCCGGCGGCGCCATCAACTCGGCAGGCAGCATCGAGCGCGGCACCACCGTGTCCGACTTCGACCCCATGGAGAAGGCCCGCGGCCACTCCCTGGACATCGCCATCGCCGGCCTGGACCACGACGCCGGCGACGGCTCCTTCCACCTCAACCTGATCGACACCCCAGGCTATCCGGACTTCCGCGGGCCGACCCTGTCGGCGCTGTCGGCGGTGGAGACCGCGCTGGTGGTGGTGGACGCCGACACCGGCGCCGCGCACGGCACCGTGCGCCTGATGGCCCGCGCCCGCGAGCGCGGGCTGTGCCGGGTGATCGCGGTCAACAAGATCGACCACGAACACGCCGACCCGGCGCGGGTGATGGCGCAGCTGCGCGAGCTGTTCGGCCCGGAGGTGCTGCCGCTGAACCTGCCGGCCGGCGGCGGCACGCGCGTGGTGGACTGCTTCTCCGGCGCCGGCGGCGACTCCGACCTCGGCCCGGTGGCCGAATGGCACCAGCGCATCCTCGACCAGGTGGTGGAGGTGGACGCGCAGGCCATGGAGCACTACCTGGAAGGCGGCGAATCCGGCCTCTCGCCGCAGGAGCTGCACGACGCGTTCGAGCAGGCCCTGCGCGAGGGCCACCTGGTGCCGGTGTGCTTCGTCTCCGCGCGCAGCGGCGTGGGCGTGCCGGAGCTGCTGCGCGTCGCCGGCCGCCTGTTCCCCTCGCCGCTGGAGGGCAACCCGCCGCAGCTGCTGCGCCACAACGGCCAGGGCGGGGAACCGGTGGCGGTGCGCGCCGATCCGGACGGCCGCGTGGTCGCCCAGGTGTTCAAGGTGGTGCACGACCCCTTCGTCGGCAAGATCGGCATCTTCCGCGTCTACCAGGGCACCGTGCGCCGCGACGCGCAGCTGCTGGTGGACGACGGCCGCCGCCCGGTGCGTGTGGGCCACCTGTTCCGCCTGTTCGGCCGCGAGCACCCGGAAACCGGCGCGGCGGTGGCCGGCGACATCGCCGCGGTGGCCAAGATCGAGGAGCTGCACTTCGGTGCGGTGCTGCACGACTCGCACGAGGAGGACCACGTGCGCCTGGCGCCCGTGCAGTTCCCGAAGGCCATGTTCGGCCTGGCGGTGCAGGCCGCAAGCCGCGGCCAGGAGCAGAAGCTGGCGCAGGCGCTGCAGAAGCTGGCCGAGGAGGATCCGGCCTTCGTGGTCGAGCACAACGCCGAGGTCAACGAGACGGTGGTCCACGGCCTGTCCGAGCTGCACCTGCGGGTGATGCTCGAGCGCCTGAAGGAGCGCTTCGGCCTGGAGGTGGCCACCCGCCCGCCGCGCATCGCCTACCGCGAGACCGTCTCGGTGGCGGCCGAAGGCCACTGCCGGCACAAGAAGCAGACCGGCGGCGCCGGCCAGTTCGCCGAGGTGTTCCTGCGTGTGGAGCCGCTGCCGCGCGGGGCGGGGTTCGAGTTCGTGGACGAGGTCAAGGGCGGCGCCATCCCCGGGCAGTTCATCCCCGCGGTGGAGAAGGGCGTGCGCCAGGCCATGCAGGCCGGCGCGATCAGCGGCCATCCCATCCAGGACGTGCGCGTGGTGGTCTACGACGGCCGCCACCATCCGGTGGACAGCAAGGAGATTGCCTTCGTCACCGCCGGACGCAAGGCCTTCCTCGACGCGGTCGCCAAGGCCAGGCCGCTGGTGCTGGAACCGGTGGTGGCGCTGGAGGCGGCCGTGCCCGAGGAACAGGTGGGCGACATCACCGGTGCCCTGGCCACCCGCCGGGCGCGCATCGCCGGGACCGACGGCAGCGACGGCAACGGCAGGGGCGCGCTGCAGGAGGCGGTGGTGCGTGCGCAGGTGCCACAGGCGGAGCTGGAGGGTTTCGCCGCCGAGCTGAAGTCGCTGACCGCCGGCAAGGGGCGCTACACCCTGGATTTCAGCCACTACGAACCGGTGCCGCCGAACATCCAGCAGAAGCTGGTCCAGGCCTGGCGGCCGCAGGCGGACGAGGACGGAACCTGCGGGGGGCCGCGCAGGTGGCGCCGCGGCGCACGTCCGGCCGCGGTGGGTGTGCCTGCCGATGCGGCCTGACGGCGGGCAGGCCCCGGGGATGCGGCGGTTCGTCGGCGCCCTTGCCGCGTCGCGGTTGAATGCCGGCTCCGGACACGCCGGCCGCGTCGCCGCTGGACGCGGCTCCCACAGGAGCGGGCCTCACCTGCAGGCGCCGCGTACGCGGCGCGGGGACCCGCGGGCCGCGGCGGATGCGTCCTTGCCGGGGCGTGTGGCATTGGGCGTCTTCCGCCACGCGGTTGAACGCAGCCGCCGGACACGCCGGCCGGGTCGCCGCTGACGCGGTTCCTACAGGGACAGGGTGGCCTCGAGCAGCTGGCGCAGGACGGCCTGCAGGTGGCACGCGCGCTCGGGCAGGTACCGGAAGCTGTCCTCGTCCATGTAGGTGCGCTGGGCCAGCTCCAGCTGCACCGCTTCCACGCCGGCGTCCGGACGGCCGTAATGGCGGGTGATGTAGCCGCCCTTGAAGCGGCCGTTGACCACGTGGCTGTACCGGCCCTGCGCGGCCAGCACCTGCTCCAGGCGCCGCTGCAGCGCCGGCGAGCAGCTGGCGCCGCCGGCGGTGCCGAGGTTGAGGTCCGGCAGCTCGCCCTCGAACAGGTACGGCAGGCGGCCGCGGATGGAATGGCCCTCCCACAGCACCACCCGGCCGTGCTCGGCACGCAGGCGCCCCAGCTCGGCCTGGAGCGTGGCGTGGTACGGACGCCAGTAGCGCTCCACGCGCGCAGCGATCTCCGCCGCGTCCGGCTCGCGGCCGGGGCGGTACACCGGCTCGCCGGAAAACTGGGTCACCGGGCACAGGCCGGTGGTGTTCTGCCCCGGATACAGCGAGGTGTCGTCCGGCGGGCGGTTGAGGTCCACCACGTAGCGCGAGTAGTACGGCACCAGCACCGAGGCGCCCAGCTCGCGGGCGAAGTCGTACAGGCGGCTGACGTGCCAGTCGGTGTCCGGCACGCGCCGGGCGCTGTCGGTGAGGCGTCCGGCCAGGCCCTCGGGCAGCGCGCTGCCGTCGTGCGGCAGGCTCACCAGCAGGGGCGCGGTGCCCCGGTGCAGTCGGCAGATGTCCATGCGCGCATTGTAGGCCGTGCACGCCGGCCGCCCCGGAGTTTGCCCGGTTGTTCGGTTCGACGAACGGCGCATGGCCGGACCGGGGCCTCCCCGATGGTCGAGCGCCACGGCCGCGCCTAGGCTGGGCGGATACCCGCCACGGAAGGCGCGCGGCGCCCGCCGGCACCACGTGCAGCCGGGCCTTCACCGGCCGCGGCCTGCCGGGCGCCCCGCCCCGTCCGTCCACCGCCCCGCCATGCCGCTGCCGCCCCTGTCGCCGTCACTGGCCTCGATCGACGAAGAAGACCTGCGCCGGCGCCTGGCGTTCCTGGAACTGGGCGAGGAGGACCAGCGGCGGCTCATCCAGCTGTGGGAAGTGGTGCAAGGCAGCCGCGACCGCACCATCGACAGCTTCTACACCCACATCGGGGCCTTCCCCGAGATCGGCAGCTTCATCGAGGACTGGCAGACCCTGCAGCGCCTGCACCAGGCCCAGGCGCGCTACGCGCGCGAGCTGTTCACCCTGCCCTGCGACAGGGCCTACGTGCAGAACCGGCTGCGCATCGGCGCGGTCCACCACCACCTGGGCGTGGAGCCGCACTGGTACCTGGCGTCCTGCGCCAAGCTGCTGACCGCCATCGTCGACTCGATGCGCCCGCTGCGCGACCACGACCCCGACTTCCATGCCGACGCGCTGAAGTCGCTGATCCGCCGCCTGTTCCTGGACATGGGCCTGGCGATGAACGCGTACGTGGCCTCCGACCGCGAGGCGCTCAACGCCTCCACCGCCTCGCTGCGCGAAAGCCAGGCGCTGCTGAGCGAGGCCCACGACCTGGCGCAGCTGGCACGCTGGGAGCTGCACCTGCCCAGTGGCGCGCTGACCTGCTGCACGCGCGCGCAGGAGCTGCTGCACACCGAGGCCTCGGTCGGCTGCGGCGGCTACGACCACCTGCGCCGCTGGGTGCATCCGCTGGACCGGCCCGACGTGGACGAGGCCTTCCGCGCCGCGCTGGGCAGCGACAGCGCCTACGACATCCGCTACCGGGTCGAGTATCCCGGGCAGCCGCTCCGGATGCTGCGCGAGCGCGGGCGCGCGCTGCGCGACCCGGCCGGCAGCCGCACCCGCGTGGTCGGCACCATCCAGGACATCTCCCTGCAGGTCACCCAGCTGTCGCGCATCGAGCAGCTGGCCCTGTTCGACGACCTGACCAAGCTGCCCAACCGCGCCAGCTTCCACGCCGCGCTGGAGCGGCACATCCAGGACGCCGCCGCCGCCGAACGGGTGTTCGCGATCCTCTTCATCGACCTGGACGAATTCAAGGAGATCAACGACACCAAGGGCCACAGCGTGGGCGATGCGGTGCTGATCGAGGTGGCCCGGCGCCTGCGCGGCAACCTGCAGGCCGGCGAGCTGGTCGCGCCTGGATGGCGACGAGTTCGTGGTCCTGGCCGCCGGGGCCGACGCGCCGGGGGCACGGGCCATCGCCGCACGCCTGGCCGAGGCCATCGCCCGGCCGATGGACGTGTGCGGGCACCGCCTGGCGGTACGGGCCAGCATCGGCATCTCCGTGTTCCCGTCCGACGGCGTGGGCAGCGAGCTGCTGGTGCGCAATGCGGACATCGCCATGTACGCGGCCAAGCGCTCGCGCACCGGCATCGACGTCTACCACCCGCGCATGAGCGCACGTCTGGCCCGGCGCGTGCAGCTGGCCGACCGCCTGGAGCGGGCCATCCGCCACGACGGGCTGGAGCTGTACTACCAGCCGCAGGTGTCCATGGCCGACGGCACCCTGGTCGGCGCCGAGGCGCTGCTGCGCTGGAACGACGCCGAGCTGGGCCAGGTCAGCCCGGACGAGTTCGTGCCGCTGGCCGAGCACCGCGGCCTGATCGACGCGCTGGGCCACTGGGTGGTGGCGCGCGCCTGCGCGCAGTTGCGCGAGTGGGAGCAGCGCGGCCTGCGCCTGCCCGGGCGGCTGGCGATCAACCTCTCACCGCGACAGTTCGACGACCCGGACTTCGCCGACCGCCTGACCGGACATGTCGCCGCCTGCGGCCTGCGTCCCGACCGCCTGGACCTGGAGCTGACCGAAAGCGGCCTGATGGCCGATCCGGACGCATCGCTCACCGTGCTGGCCACGCTCAGGACCGCCGGCTTCAGCCTGTCGCTGGACGACTTCGGCATGGGCTACTCGTCGCTGGCCCATCTCAGGGGCTTTCCGCTGGACAGCCTCAAGCTGGACCGTTCCTTCGTGCGGGGCATGCTCGAGCATCGCCACGACTACGCGATCGTGGTGGCGACCATGGCCATGGCGCAGAGCCTGGGGCTGGAGCTGGTGGCCGAGGGCGTGGAGACGCGAGCCCAGGCCGACGCGCTGCTGGAGCTGGGCTGCCGGCGCGCGCAGGGCTTCCTGTTCGACGCGCCGCTGCCGGCCGAGGCCTTCGCCCGGCGCTGGCTGCTCCAGCCCGAACCGGTGGAGGCCTGAGCGCCCTCAGGCCAGGCGGTAGCCCTCGCGCCAGCGCAGGGCGGCCGCGCGCAGCGCGTCGCCGTCGCCCAGGCCGAGCTTGTGCTTGATCTTCTCGCGGTGGCTTTCCACCGTCTTCACCGACAGGCCCAGTTCCTCGGCGATCTGCCGCGGCCCGATGCCGGCACCGATGCGCAGGAAGATCTCGCGTTCGCGCGGGGACAGCGGCAGTTCCTGCTGCCGCCAGGTCTCGCGCGCCGCGCAGCGGCAGCAGCTTTCCTGCCGGTAGCCGGGCTCGGCGCAGCGGGCCACGGTGCGCAGCAGTTCGATGGTAGCGCTCTCGTCCTGCGCCTCGCTGAGCATCGCGCACGCCTGCGCGCTGCCCGGCAGCGGCGTCTCCCCGGCATGTTCGCGCGGGGTGACCAGCACGATGCGGTGGTGCCGGCCCTGCAGCGCCGCTTCGCCCAGCTCCGAGGCCAGCGCGGCATCGACCAGGAGGATGTCGAACCGGTGGCGCTGCAGCAGGCTGCGCGCCTGCCCGGCGTCGGCGGCGACGCTCACCCGGGCCAGGCGCTCCTGCTCCAGCACACGGACCAGTCCGTGCCGGACCAGGACCCGACCGACCGCGACCAGCGCCTCGGGCAGGCGGGCACTGGCGTCGGCGGGCGCCTGCATCCCGGACATGGGCACTGCCTGGCCGGCCGCCTCCCCCGGCGAGCCGATCAATGCTGCGGTCACTGGTGCAAGTCCGCGTTGGGAATGCGGAAAATCATAGCAGCCGGCACGCGCCGTTTCCGCCATCACTGGCCGGCCAGCACCAGCTCCTCGGCCGAGGTCGGATGGATGGCCACGGTCTGGCGCAGCTGGGCGCGGGTCACGCCCAGCTTCAGCGCCACGGCGAAGCCCTGCAGGATCTCGTCGGCGGCCTCGCCCAGCAGGTGGATGCCGACCACGCGCTCCTCCACGCCCACGCACACCAGCTTGAACAGGCTGCGCTGCGGCGCATCGGCCAGCGCCGCCAGCATCGACCGGAACCCGCTGGTGTACACCCGCACCGTGCCGTGGCGGGCGCGCGCCTGCTCCTCGGTCAGGCCCACGGTGGCCAGTGGCGGGTGCGAGAACACCACGGTGGGCACGTTGTCATAGTCCAGCTTCGCATCGGCCTGGCCGCCGAACAGGCGTGCCATCAGCCGCCGCGCCGCGGCGATGGCCACCGGGGTGAGCGCCAGCTTGCCGGTCACGTCGCCCACTGCGTGCACGCCCGGCAGCGAGGTGTCCTGCCACTCGTCCACCAGGACTTCGCCGCGTTCGCCCAGGGCCACCCCGGCCTCCTCCAGGCCCAGGCCCCCGGTGTCGGGCCGACGCCCGGTGGACAGCAGCACGCAGTCGAAGGGCTCGGCTGCCGCGCCGGCGTCCTGCCCCTTGTGCAGCACGCGGATCCCGCCGCCGGCACCCGGCTGCAACGCGTGCACCGGCGCCTCCAGGTGCAGGCGCACGCCGCGCGCCTGCAGGCTGGCCTGCAGCGCCAGCACCACCTCGGCATCCATGTGCGAAAGCAGCCGCGGCCCGCGTGCGAACACCTCCACCCGGCTGCCCAGGGCCTGCAGCACGCCCGCCAGCTCCACGGCGATGTAACCGCCACCGACCAGGGCCACCCGGCCCGGGGCCCGGGCCAGCTCGAAGAAGTCGTCGGAGGTGCCGGCCAGCTCCACGCCGGGGATGTCCGGCCGCTGCGGCCGTGCGCCGGTGGCCAGCAGCACGCGGTCGGTGCGCAGGCGCACGCCGGTGTCGGTCTCCACCGTGTGCGCATCGCGCAGGCGGCCGCGGCAGGGCATCAGCACGATGCCGGCCGCGTCCAGGCGGTGCCGGTAGCTGGCGTGGATCTGGCCGATGTAGCGCTGGCGGTGGGCGCTGAACGTGGGCCAGTCCAGCACCGGCGGCGTGGCCGGCAGGTCGAAGCCCAGATCCGCGGCCAGGGCCAGGCGCTCGGCCATGTCCGCGGCCAGCCACATGGCCTTCTTCGGCACGCAGCCGGCGTTGACGCAGGCGCCGCCCAGCGGCCCCGGCTCCAGCAGCGCCACGCGTGCGCCGTGCGCGGCCGCGGCGAAGGCACCGGCCAGCCCGCCCGAGCCCCCGCCGAGCACCAGCAGGTCGAATCCGGCTTCCGGTCGCGGGGATCGGCTCGGGGTCATGGCAGGCCTCGCTGGCTACTGGAAACGCTCGACCCGGTACGGCGCCGGGTCGATGGCCGGATCACGGCCGGTGATCAGGTCGGCCATCAGCTGGCCACTGGCCGCACTCATGCTCATGCCCAGCATGCCGTGCCCGGCCGTGATCCAGACGTGAGGATGGCGCGGCACCCGGCCCAGCACCGGCAGGTCGTCCCAGGTCATCGGCCGCCAGCCGTACCAGCGCTCCTGCACCGTGGCCGGGTCCGGCGGCTGGCGCAGGTACTCGCGCGCGGCCCGCTCCAGCGCGCCCAGGCGCACCGGGTTGAGCGTGGTGTCCTGGCCGGAGAACTCCATGGTGCTGCCCAGGCGGAAGCCGCTGCCCCAGGCGGTCACGCACACCGAGCGGTCCTTCAGCACCAGCGGCCGCTGCGGCACCAGCGGCTGGGCCGCGTAGGTGATCGAGTAGCCCTTGCCGGGCTGGATCGGCAGGCGTACGCCCGGCCGGCGCCCCAGCGCCGGGGTCCAGGCGGCCATCGCCCCCCCCGCCTCGCGTCCGCGGCGGGTGCCGCCGTCCTGCAGGCGCACCAGCACCGCCTCGTCCTCCGGCTGCAACACCTCCACCCGGCAGCCCTCCTCGATCACGCCGCCGCGCGCGCGCACCACCCGCGCCAGCTCGGCCACGTAGCGGTCCGGGCGCAGGTGGGCGTCCACCGGGAAACGGATCGCGCCGACCACGCCCTCGCGCAGCGCCGGCTCCTGGCGCAGGTACTCGGCACCCTCGATCACCTCGGTGGCGATGCCCAGCTCGTTGAGCGGGCCGCACTCGGCCACATAGTGCTCGAAATTGCGCGGATCACGGAACACGTAGTCCAGGCCCTTCTCGGCGAACTCGCATTCCAGGCCGTAGCGGCGCACCCACCCGGCCAGGCGCGCGCGCGAATCGTTGAGGATGGCCGCGCGCGCGGTGGTGCTGGCCAGCCAGTCGCGGCGGTTGCAGCGGCGGGCAAAGCGCAGCAGCCAGCGCCACAGCGCCGGATCGAAGCGCGGGCGGATGTACAGGGGCGCGTCCGGCGCCAGCATCCAGCGCAGCGCGCGCGCCGGCACGCCGGGCGCGGCCAGCGGCGGGGCGTGGCTGGGGGTGATGGTGCCGCAGTTGCCGAAGGAGGTGGCGCGGCCGACCTGCGCGGCCTCGAGCACGCGCACGCCGCGCCCGGCCTCCAGCAGCGCCAGCGCGGTCGCCAGGCCGATGGCGCCGCCGCCGAGGATGAGGACATCGTCCATGTGCGCGTTCACGGGGTGGATTCTAGTCCTGCGCCATCACCAGGGCTTGCCGATCTCCAGGAACAGCACGGCGCCGCCGCCGGCACGGCGGCCGTAGCCGAACAGCATCGGCCCGATCCAGGAGTCGAAGCCCAGGTACAGGCTGCCGTTCCAGATGCCGTCGCCCAGCCGCATGTCGCCGCGGTTTTCCCAGGCGTTGCCGTACTCGAGGGTGGCGCCGGCCACGGCCGAGCGCCGGAACAGCGAGGCCAGCTGGTAGCTGTAGCCGGCCATCAGCACCGCGTAGTGCTGGCCGGCCAGCTCGTTGTAGTGGAAGCCCGCCAGGCGCCCGCGCCCGCCCAGGCGGTGGCGCAGGTTGAGCGGCAGTTCGCCGGAGAGCGTGGTGTGCCAGGCCAGCGAGGCCTGCACCGCGTGGCGGCCGAACGGCATGGCGGCCAGCACGTCGAACCCGGCCTCCTCGAAGCGGGCATCCCCGCCCAGCCATCCGGCACTGCGCCGGTAGGTCAGGCGCGACCAGTGGCCTTCGCGCGGGAAGTACAGGCTGTCCAGCCGGTCCACCGCCACCTGCGCGTACCAGCTGCCGGCGTCCACGTCCGCGTCCGGCAGGGCCGGATCGCCGGTCTCCACCTCGGCCTCGCCGCTGCTGCGCTCCAGGCCGACCTCCGCGGCGCCGTAGCGGCCGAAGGTGCGGCCCAGGCTCAGCAGGCCGGAGGCCAGCTGCGCCTCGTACACGGCCAAGCGATGGCCGCGGCCGTCGAACACCGGCACGGTGCTGCGCCGCGCGCCGAGGCGGCCGTACAGGTACCAGCGCGCCTGCGGGTCGAACGGGTGGTAGTACTCGCCCTGCAGCTCCGGCTCGCTGCCGATGCCCGCCAGCACGCGCGCCTCGGCGCCGTAGGCCGTGGCCGGCGCACGCAGCAGGGCCATGCGCAGGCTGGTCTCGTTGGCACCGCTGAAGTCGGTGGCGGTGCGGAAGCCGGCCTGCAGGTAGTTCGGGCCCTGGGGTTTTTCCCGCGCACGCACCACCACACCGGTCAGGCCTTCGGCGTCGCGCTCGACCTCGTAGGTGACGCTGGCGAAGGTGCCCTCGTTGTAGGCGCGCAGGGTCGCCTGCTCGAGGTGGCCGGCATCCAGCGGCTGGCCGGGGCGCAGGTCGAGGATGCCGGCCAGCCCCCGGTCGTCGTACCGGCTCTCGTTCTCCAGGCGCACGTAGTCCACGACCGCCGGCTCCGGCACCGGCGCGGCCGCCGGCGGGGCGGCACGCCAGCGCGGCAGCGCGGCCAGGGCGGGCGAGGCGGCGTCGGCCGCCTCGCGGCCGATGCGCAGGGCCTCGGCGGCCCTGGCGAAGTCGCCGGTGGCCACGTCCTCGCCCAGCTCCGGCACGATCAGCACGTCCCTGCCGCCCAGCGTGGCCACCGCACTGCGGGTGTTGCCCACGGTGAGCATGCCGGTCAGCTGCGAGACCACCTGCAGCAGACTGGCGTCGGCATCCAGCGCCATCAGCGGCGTGCCCACGTCCACCGCGATCACCACGTCCGCGCCCATCCGGCGCACGGTGTCCACCGGCACCTGCTCGGCGATGCCGCCGTCGATCAGCACCCGCCCGTCGATCCGCACCGGCTGGAAGATGCCCGGCAGCGACATCGAGGCGCGCATGGCCTGGGCCAGGCTGCCGCTGCCCAGCTCCACCGCCTGCCCGGTGTTGAGGTCGGTGGCCACGGCGCGGAACGGGATCGGCAGCCGGTCGAAGTCGCGCACCGCGGCCACGTGCAGGGTCTTGCGCTGGAACAGCGACAGGATCCGTTCGCCCTGCAGCACGCCAGGCGCCGCGCGCAGGCCGCGCCGGTCGAAGCCCAGGCCGAGGGTGGCCAGGCCGTCGCGGTCGTCCTGCTTGCGGCGGTAGCTGCGCTCACGGCGCGGGATCGAATCGTCGAACAGCTGCTTCCAGTCCGCCTCCAGGACCAGCTGCTCCAGCTCGTCCAGCGGCACCCCGGCGGCGTACAGGCCGCCGACCAGCGAGCCCATGCTGGTGCCGGCGATGCAGTCCACCGGCACCTGCAGCTCCTCCAGCTTGCGCAGCACGCTGATGTGGGCCACGCCACGCGCGCCGCCGCCGCCCAGGGCCAGGCCGATCCGCGGGCGGGAGGTGTCGCCGTCGCGTTGCGGGCAGGAGTTCCCCGCCACGGCCGCCGCGCCCCCGTCCGCCCGCGCCGCCGCGGGCGTGGCCAGGACGGCCGCGCATGCGGCCAGCATCCAGCGCGCCGCGGCCGTGGCCACGGGACCGATCCCCCTGCCCGGGGCCCGCCCCGGCGCTGCCGTCACCTGCATGGACTTCCCTCTCCACCCTGCTGCGGCGAGGGTAGCCGCCCGCACCGCCGGGAGGAAGCGCCGGCTAGGCGGCGGGAAGCGGCGCAGCCGGGCGCATCGGCTGCGCCTTCCCGTAGGTCAGCGAGCGCCACAGCCACTCGACCGGGCCGAAGCGGAAGCGCGCCAGCCAGGCATGGGCCAGCAGCACCTGCACCAGGAACAGCGCCAGCGCCAGCAGCACCTGCCAGGCCCGGCCCACCTGGCCGAACCCGCCCAGGCCGTAGCCATAGGACAGCAGGGTGCACACCAGCGACTGCATCAGGTAGAGGGTCAGGGCCATGCGTCCGGCCGGGGCCAGCCACACCGCCAGTCGGGCCCCGGCGCGGGTCCGGAACAGGGCCACCAGCCAGCCCACGTAGCCCAGGCACATCAGCGGGCCGGCCAGGAACATCAGTGCCTGCCCCATGCCCAGGGCGAAGTCGAAGCGGTCCAGCGGCAGGTATGGCGCCAGGGCGAAACCGGCCGCCATGGCCAGCAGGCCCAGTGGCAGCGCCACCCCACGCAGCAGCGCGAACAGGCGCGGATGCTGGGCCGGCGCAGCGATCGCGCCGCTGCGCACGAACGCCGCGCCCAGCAGGAACATGCCCAGCACCTGCGTGCCGAAGAACGGCAGGCTGGAGACCATCGAGCCCAGCTCGCGCAGGCGCAGGGCCACCACCTCGCCGTAGCCGCCGGAGGCGTAGAGCCGGCGCCCCTCCTCCACCAGCGCCAGCATGTCCGCGGCGCCCTCGGCGATGGCCCGGTTCCAGCCCTCGGCACCTCCGGGGGTGAGCGACACCACGCCGGCCAGCATGGCGGTGGCCGCCAGCAGCAGCGGCGACACCAGGCAGGCCGCCGCGCCCAGACAGGCGAGCCAGCGCGCCGGCAGCGGCCGGAACGCCAGCAGCAGGAACGACAGCAGCGCATAGGTCACCAGGATGTCCCCGGACCAGACCAGCACCGCGTGCAGCAGGCCGATGCCCAGCAGCACCAGGCCGCGGCGCACGCAGACCCGGACGAAGCCGCGCCCGGCCGCCTCGGCACGCCCGGCCATGACCGCGAAGCCCATGCCGAACAGCAGCGAGAACAGGGTGAAGAACTTGCCCTGGACGAAGAAGTAGACCAGGCCGTCGGCGATCCGGTCGGCGCCGGACAGCGCCGGATCCAGGCCGGTGCCCGAGGCCAGCACCGGACCGAAGAAGCCTTCCATGTTCATCAGCAGGATGCCGCACAGTGCCAGGCCGCGCAGGGCATCGAGCATGGCCAGGCGTTCGGCCGGGGCCACCGGCTGCAGGTCGTTCGCGGTCATCGCTTCCTCCGGGTTGGCCGGCGATGATGAACGATCCGGGCGCGGCCGGCACGCCCCGCCCGCGGCGCCCGTCAAGTCCTTGTTCCCCCTCCCCCCCGCCGGTACCCTGCTGGGTCTCATGTCCGGCTTCGTCCACCTCCACATCCACACCGAGTATTCGCTCGCGGACTCGACCATCCGCGTGCCGGAGAAACCGGACCAGGCCGACCCGGCCAAGGCCAAGCGCCCCAACCTGCTCAGCCGCGCGGTGGAGCTGGGGCTGCCGGCCCTGGCGGTGACCGACCTCAACAACCTGTTCGCGCTGATCAAGTTCTACAAGGCGGCCGAGGCGGTGGGCATCAAGCCGATCGCCGGCGCCGACCTGTGCGTGGCCGCCTCGCCGTCCGAGGTGCCGTGGCGGCTGACCGTGCTGTGCCGCGACCACTCCGGCTATCTGAACCTGTCGCGCCTGCTGACCAGGGCGTGGATGGAGGGCCACCGCCCCGAGGGCGGCGTGGCCGTGACCCCGGAGTGGCTGCGCGAGTGCGCCTCCGGCCTGGTGGTGATCGCCGGGCGCGGCAGCCTGGCCGGGCGCCTGGCCGCCGAAGGCCGCCATGACCTGGCCCTGCAGCAGCTGGCCGACTGGCAGCGCCTGTTCGGCCAGGACCTGTGCCTGGAGCTGGTGCGCACCGGCCGCGAGGGCGAGGAGGCGTTCAACGCCTTCGCCCTGCACGCGGCGGCGGTGCGCGGCATCCCGGTGGTGGCCAGCAACGACGTGCGCTTCCTGGAGCGTTCCGGCTTCGAGGCGCACGAGGCGCGCGTGTGCATCGCCTCCGGCCGGGTGCTGGACGACCCCAAGCGCCCGCGCGAGTACAGCCCCGAGCAGTACCTGAAGTCGCCGGAGGAGATGGCGCAGCTGTTCGCGGACGTGCCCGACGCGCTGGACAACACCCTGGAGCTGGCGCGCCGCTGCAACCTCGAGCTGACCCTGGGCAAGTACTCCCTGCCCGCCTACCCGGTGCCCTCGGACGAGACCCTGGACACCTGGATCCGCAAGCAGGCCTACGAGGGCCTGGAGGAGCGGCTGGCGAAGAACCCGCTGGCCCCGGGCAAGACCCGCGAGGACTACTTCAAGCGCCTGGACTTCGAGCTGGACACCATCATCAAGATGGGCTTCCCCGGCTACTTCCTGATCGTGGCCGACTTCATCCAGTGGGGCAAGAACCAGGGCATCCCGATCGGCCCGGGCCGCGGCTCGGGCGCCGGCTCGCTGGTGGCCTGGGCGCTGAAGATCACCGACCTGGACCCGCTGCCCTACAACCTGCTGTTCGAGCGCTTCCTCAACCCCGAGCGCGTGTCGATGCCGGACTTCGACATCGACTTCTGCATGGACCGGCGCGACGAGGTGATCGACTACGTCGCCCGCAAGTACGGGCGCGAGCGGGTCAGCCAGATCATCACCTACGGCACCATGGCGGCCAAGGCCGTGGTGCGCGACGCCGGGCGCGTGCTGGGCCTGCCCTACGGCTTCGTGGACGGGGTGGCCAAGCTCATTCCCAACGTCCTGGGCATCACGCTCAAGGACGCCATGGGCGAGGGCAAGGACAGCGAACTGGCCTCGCAGGAGCTGATCCAGCGCTACAACAGCGAGGACGACGTCCGCGACCTGATCGACCTGGCGCGCCAGCTGGAGGACCTGACCCGCAACGCCGGCAAGCACGCCGGCGGCGTGGTGATCGCGCCGGCGCCGCTGTACACCTTCTGCCCGCTGTTCGCCGAACACGACCACGACGGCCTGGGCAAGAACCCGGTCACCCAGTTCGACAAGGACGACGTGGAGGCGATAGGCCTGGTGAAGTTCGACTTCCTGGGCCTGCGCACCCTGACCATCATCGACTGGGCGGTGAAGGCCATCAACGCGCGCCACGCGCGCGCCGGCCTGCCGCCGGTGGACATCGCCCACATCCCGCTGGACGACCAGGCCGTCTACCAGGACATCTTCGCCAGCGGCAACACCGGCGCGGTGTTCCAGTTCGAATCGCGCGGCATGCGCGAGCTGCTCAAGCGCGCCAAGCCGGACCGCTTCGAGGACCTGATCGCCCTGGTGTCGCTGTACCGCCCGGGCCCGATGGACCTGATCCCGGACTTCATCGAGCGCAAGCACGGCCGCCAGGAGGTCACCTATCCCGACCCGCGCGTGGAGCCGGTGCTCAAGGACACCTACGGCATCATGGTGTACCAGGAGCAGGTGATGCAGATGGCGCAGATCGTCGGCGGCTACTCGCTCGGCGGCGCCGACCTGCTGCGCCGCGCCATGGGCAAGAAGATCCCGGCGGAGATGGCCAAGCACCGCGAGATGTTCCGCGAGGGTGCGGCCAGGGGCGGCGTCGACGAGAAGAAGGCCGACGAGATCTTCGACCTGATGGAGAAGTTCGCCGGCTACGGCTTCAACAAGTCGCACGCCGCCGCGTACGCCCTGGTCAGCTACCAGACCGCCTGGCTCAAGCGCCACTACCCGGCCGAGTTCATGGCCGCGACCCTGTCCTCGGACATGGACAACACCGACAAGGTCGTGGGCTTCCTCGAGGAGGCGCGCGGGCTGGGGCTGACCGTCCTGCCGCCGAAGGTGAACGAATCCAACTACATGTTCGAGGCCGTGGACGCCCGCACGGTGCGCTACGGCCTGGGCGCGATCAAGGGCGTGGGCCGCGGCCTGTGCGAGGCGATCGTGGCCGAGCGCGAGCGCGGCGGCCCGTACCGCGACCTGCTGGACTTCTGCCGCCGGGTGGACTCGACCAAGCTCAACCGCCGCGCCCTGGAGGCGATGATCCACGCCGGCGCGCTGGACGCGCTGGGCGCCAACCGCGCCACCCTGATGCTGCAGCTGCCGGAAGTGCTCAAGGCCACCGACCAGCTGACCAGGGAGCAGGCCGCCGGCCAGGCCTCGCTGTTCGGCATGGTCGAGGACACCGGCCCGGCACTGTCCCTGGAGCTGCCGACCACCGACGAGTGGCCGCTGCGCCAGCGCCTGGACGGCGAGCGCGAAACCCTGGGCCACTACCTCAGCGGCCACCCGTTCGACCCGTACCGCGAGGAGGTGCGGCAGCTGGTCGGCGCCGACCTGGGCGAGCTGGACAGGCTGTGGGCCGCCGGCGCCAACGGCGAGAAGCGCAGCTGGCGCCCGGAGGTGCAGGTGGTGGTGGCCGGCATGGTCACCGGCGTGCGGCGCAAGGGCGACAGCCAGCTGTTCGTGCAGCTGGAGGACGGCCGCGGCCGCCTGGAGTGCAGCGTGTTCTCCGACAGCGCCGCCGAGTTCGCCGGCCTGCTGGTGCGCGACCGCGTGCTGGTGGTGCAAGGCGGCCTGCGCGAGGACGAATTCAGCGGCGGCTTCAGCCTGCGCCTGCGCCAGGCCTGGGACTTCGAGCAGCTGTGCGCGCAGCACGCCCAGCGCCTGTCGCTGCGCCTGGACCTGCGCGACCCGCACACCTGGGACCGGGTGGACGCGGTGCTGGCCCGCCACCGCCCCGGCCCCACCCCGCTGCGCCTGCACGTGCAGGTCGGTCGCCGCGGAGCCCAGGGCGCCACCGGCGTGCTCGACCTCAACGGCGCCCATGGCGTGCGGGTGGCCCCGCCGCTGCTGGACGAGCTGCGCGCCCAGCCGGGCGTGCGCGCGGTCAAGGTGGCCATCGCCAGGCCATGGGCGCACTGAACCCGCCCGCGTGCCGGCGGTGATCCGGCGCCATTCGCCCCGGTTCCATACCGTACGGTTCGGTCCAAACACGCACGTTCGGCTACACTGCCGGCTTCCTGTACGACCCGGTTCCCGATGAACCCGAACTACCTCGATTTCGAGCAGCCCATCGCCGACCTGGAAGCCAAGATCCAGGAGCTGCGCAACGCCAGCACCGGCCCCGCGGTGAATGTGGATGCCGAGGTGCGCGCGCTCCAGGACAAGCTGCGCAAGCGCACCGCCCAGATCTTCCGCGACCTGACCCCTTGGCAGATCTCCCAGCTGGCCCGCCACCCGGCGCGCCCGTACACGCTGGACTACGTCAACGTGATCTGCGAGGAGTTCCAGGAGCTGGCCGGCGACCGCGCCTTCGCCGACGACAAGGCCATCGTCGGCGGCCTGGCCCGCATCGACGGCCGCCCGGTGATGATCATCGGCCACCAGAAGGGCCGCGACACCAAGGAGAAGGTGCGCCGCAACTTCGGCATGCCCAAGCCGGAGGGCTACCGCAAGGCCCTGCGTTTGATGAAGCTGGCCGAGCGCTTCGGCCTGCCGCTGCTGACCTTCATCGACACCGCCGGCGCCTGGCCGGGCATCGACGCCGAGGAGCGCGGCCAGTCCGAAGCCATCGCCCGCAACCTGATCGAGATGGCCGAGCTGCGCATCCCGGTGATCTGCACCGTGATCGGCGAGGGCGGTTCCGGTGGCGCCCTGGCCATCGGCGTGGGCGACCGCACCCTGATGCTGGAGTACGGCACCTACTCGGTGATCTCCCCGGAGGGCTGCGCCTCGATCCTGTGGAAGGACGCGGCCAAGGCCAAGGACGCGGCCGAGCAGCTGGGCCTGACCGCCCGCCGCCTGCACAGCCTGGGCCTGGTCGACAAGGTGGTGCGCGAGCCGATCGGCGGCGCCCACCGCAACCCGAAGCAGATGGCCCGGCGCCTGAAGGCGGTCCTGCTCAACGAGCTGGACGCGCTGTCGCAGGTGCCGATCGACGAGCTGCTGCAGCGCCGCTACCGGCGCCTGCGCAGCTACGGCGCCTACGAGACCGCCTGACGACCCGCAGGAGCCGCGTACGCGGCGACGCGACGATCCCATCCGGTCCCGTTGACCGCCGGGCCGGCAAGGCCGTCCGGGTCGCCGTGGACGTGGCTCCTGCAACGGCGGAACGCGCGCGGCAGCGGCTAGGATGCGGCCATGGACGACACGGCGCCACCTGCCCCCGCCCTGCCCCTGGACCTCCCCGCGCAGGCCACGGGCGCCTTCGTGGCCGCCTGCAGCGGCGGTCTGGACTCGGTGGTGCTGCTGCACCGGCTGGCCGCCGAGCCGGCGGTGCGCGCCCGCGGCCTGCGCGCGGTGCACGTGCACCACGGCCTGCAGGCCGGGGCCGACGCCTGGGCCGACCACTGCCGGCAACTGGCCGACGCCCTGCAGGTGCCGCTGCAGGTCGAACGGGTGCAGGTGCCGCGCGATTCCGGCCTGGGGCTGGAGGCGGCGGCGCGCCAGGCCCGCTACGAGGCCCTGGCACGCGCACTGGCGCCGGGCGAGGTGCTCGCCACCGCCCACCACCAGGACGACCAGGCCGAAACCTTCCTGCTGCGCGCCCTGCGCGCCTCCGGCCCGGAGGGGCTGGGGGCGATGCGGCCGTTGCGGCGCTTCGCCGGCGGCTGGCACTGGCGGCCGCTGCTGGAGGTGCCCCGCGCCACCCTGGAAGCCTACGCCCGCGCGCATGGCCTGGCCTGGGTCGAGGATCCCAGCAACGCCCTGGCCGATCCGGACCGCAACTTCCTGCGCCTGCAGGTGCTGCCGCTGCTGCGCCGGCGCTGGCCGCACGCCGCCGCCGCCCTGTCCCGCAGCGCCGCGCTCAGCGCCGCGGCCGACGCCCTGTTGAAGGCCGGGGACCAGGCCCTGCTGCCGGCGGTGGCCGGCACCGGACCTGGCACCCTGTCAGTCCGCGCCCTGCTGGCACAGCCGCCGGCCCGCCGTGCCCGCCTGCTGCGTCTGCGGGGGCGCGCGCGCGGCCTGCCGCCGCTGCCGGCACGCGGCCTGGAACGCATTGAGGCCGATCTGCTCCACGCGCGCGCCGACGCGCAACCCTGCTTCGACTGGGCCGGCGCGCGCGTGCAGCGCTGGCGCGACCTGCTCCACGCCGGCCCGCTGCGCGCGCCGCTGCCGGAGGACTGGCACACCGACTGGGACGGCCGCGCGCCTCTGGACCTGCCCGATGGCGGCCGCCTGTGGCTGGAAGGCGATGCGGCGGCCGCCGGCTTCGACGCCCCGTTGCGGGTGCGGGCACGCCGGGGCGGCGAGCGCATCCGCCGGCCCGGCCGCGCCCCGGGCCGCGCACTCAAGCACGTGCTGCAGGAGCGCGGCGTGCCGCCCTGGCGGCGCGCGCACCTGCCGCTGCTGGCCGATGCCGCCGGCCGCATCCTGGCCGCCGGCGACGTGGCGGTGGCCACGGAGCTGGCCGCCTGGCTGGCCGCGCGCGGCCTGCGCCTGGCCTGGTGCGCGCCCGGCGATGCCCCCTGCCTTGATCCGCCTCCTGCAGGGGCCGCGTAAGCGGGGACACGACGGCTCCATGCGCGCCGCACGCATCCACGCCGGCCTGCATGCACCTCCGCCGGACAGAGGGATCGTCCGCCGCCAGGGCGCGCGGCCCGGCACCTTGGGCACGCGTCGACCGCCGGCTTCGGAAACGCCTGCCGGGTCGACGCCGACGCGGCTCCCGCAGGGGAAGGCGTGCGTTGACCCTCCGCGGCGCACCGCGCACACTGCGCGCCATGCCCCGAAAGAACACCGAAGAAGCTTCCCCGGTCGCCCGCTTCGAGCAGTCGCTCGAGGAGCTGGAGCAGCTGGTCGAGAAGATGGAACAGGGCGAGATGAGCCTGGAGGAGTCCCTGGCCGCCTACGAGCGCGGCGTGGGCCTGTACCGCCAGTGCCAGACCGCGCTGGAGCAGGCCGAGCTGCGCGTGCGCCTGCTCAGCGACCCGGACCGCCCCGACACCGCCCAGCCCTTCACCGCCGATGATGGCGGCTGAGCTGTTCGCGCGCTGGGCCGCGCGTACCGAGGCCAGCCTCGAGCGCCTGCTGCCGGACCCGGCCGCCGCGCCGGAGCGCCTGCACGCGGCCATGCGCCACGCCACCCTGGGCGGCGGCAAGCGCATGCGCCCGCTGCTGGTGTACGCCGCCGGCACCGCGCTGGGCGCCAGCGAGGAGCTGCTGGACGCCCCGGCCGCGGCGGTGGAGCTGGTCCACGCCTATTCGCTGGTGCACGACGACCTGCCGGCGATGGACGACGACGACCTGCGCCGCGGCCGCCCGACCGTGCACGTGGCCTTCGACGAGGCCACCGCGATCCTGGCCGGCGACGCCCTGCAGACCCTGGCCTTCTCCGTGCTGGCCGAGGCCGCGGCCAGTGACACGCTGCGCATCGGCTGGGTGCGCGAGCTGGCCGCCGCCGCCGGCGCGGCCGGCATGTGCGGCGGCCAGGCGCTGGCCATCGACGCCACCGGCCAGGTGCAGCCGCTGCCGCAGCTGGAACGCATGCACGCGCTCAAGACCGGGGCGCTGATCCGCGCGGCGGTGCGCATGGGCGCGCTGGCCGGCGGCGCGGACGCGGCCACGCTGGCGCGCCTGGACGGCTTCGCCGCCGCGCTGGGCCTGGCCTTCCAGGTGCGTGACGACCTGCTCGACATCGAGGCCAGCTCCGAAGCGCTGGGCAAGACGGCGGGCAAGGACGTGGCCCAGGCCAAGTCCACCTACCCCGCGCTGCTTGGCGTGGACGGCGCCCGCGCGTGCTTGCGGCAACTCGCCGCGGACATGGACGCCGCGCTGGCACCGCTGGGCACACGCGCCGCCGCGCTGGCCGCGCTGGGCACGCTGGCGGTCACGCGCAACCACTGAAGCAGGGAACCGGGCATGCCGCCCGGCCCCTCGACCCGTCAGGTGTTGTTGACCCAGGCGGTCAGGCGCGAGTGCCATTCCTGCAGCTCGGCGTAGTTCTTCTTCGCGCCCCACTTGGTTTCTATGTGGCGGCGGAACGGCACCTCGAACTTCGGCCGGCCGAGGTCGCGCACGTTGACCTCCAGTCGGTTCCTGGTGTGGTGCACGCCGTAGGCGACGTAGGCTTCGCTCCAGCGCAGCACGTCGCCCTTGTTCAGCACGGTGGAGTAACCGCTCTGGTCGCGCAACCACAGCTTGCCGTTGGGCACATCTATGGCGATGTTGTCGTGTGCGTAGGTCGGGGTGAACCCCTCCGGGTAGCTCTTCGGCGCACTATCCTTGCCCCGGAGCATCATCCAGATGAACGCGAAGATCGCAGCCGCCAGGCCGGTCAGGAAGCCGAGGAAGGGGAAGGGAATGCCGAGGACGCCGGCGATGAAGCCGCCGACGAAGAGGCGACGACCAGGGCCAGGATGACGCGCATCAGGGAAACTCCTCTGTTGTGGCGCGATATGGGACGCGCGGCGCTCAGACGGTCGCCGGCAGGCTGGATTCGAGGTCCTCGAGGCTCAGCGACAGAAGGCGCGGGTCGCCGTGCTGCTCCATCGCGCGCTGCAGCGCCCTGCGGGTGGCGCTGGTGACCA
Organism: Pseudoxanthomonas taiwanensis; assembly: GCF_010093135.1. GTDB lineage: Bacteria > Pseudomonadota > Gammaproteobacteria > Xanthomonadales > Xanthomonadaceae > Pseudoxanthomonas > Pseudoxanthomonas taiwanensis. Next base: position 48,366 of record NZ_PDWK01000006.1, read on the forward strand.
GCGACTGCAGGTCGCGGCCAGACAGGCCGGCGGTGCGCGCAGCGAGCGCTGCGCAGGCCGGGGCCACCTCGAACGCGACCGGCTTGGACGCAAGCTGCAGGGCGAGGATCGCGGCGCGCGCAGCCTCGTCGGGCAGGCCGATTTCGATCCGCCGTTCGAACCGCGACAGCAGCGCACCGTCGATGCTGTCCGGATGGTTGCTGGCGGCGAGCAGGAATACCTGTCCCTTGCGCGTTGCCACGCCGTCCAGTTCCTGCAGTAGCTGGGCGACGATCTCGTCGGTGAAGCTGTCGCCGCCACCGCGTTGCCGGGCCACTGTGTCGATCTCGTCCAGGAACAGGATGCAGGGCGCCTGTGTCCGTGCTTTCTCGAACAGCTGCTTGACCCGTCCACCGGACTGGCCGATGTAGCCGGCCTTGAGGTCGCTGGAACTGGCAGCGATGAACGCCAACCCCGATTCGCTGGCCAGCACGCGCGCCACCTGGGTCTTGCCGGTCCCCGGGGGACCGTACAGCAGTATGCCGCGCGGCACGTCCACGCCCAGCTGGCGCAGCTCCTCGGCATGGACCAATTCGCGGCCCAGGCTCCTGAACTCGGCCAAGGTCGACTCCGGCAACACCAGGTCGTCCCAGGACAGGCGCTCGACCGACGTCGAACCCTTGCCGCGCAATCGCCTCACCTCCTCGGCGAAGACCTCCTGGCTGACCTCGCCGTCCACGTGGGCGGCGACGATCTTGGACACCAAGGTGTGGATGTCGCGGCCGGACATGCCCGCCGTCTCGCGCACCATGTCCTCGGTGGGCCTGAAATCGAGCCGCGCCCTGGCCAGCTCGTTGGTGAGAATGCGCTCGCGCCCACGCGCGTCCGGCACGCCGATCTCGAAGGTTTCGGTGAAGCGTGACATGATCGCGTTGTCGATCAGGTCGTGGCGGTTTGTCGCGCCGACCACGAAGACTTGGTCCGCGGACTGGTTGAAGCCGTCCCACTCGGCCAGGAAGGTCTGCACCAGCTCGTCGCTGAAGGCATCGCTGTTGGCCGAACCGCGCGCAGCGAACACGCTCTCGCACTCGTCCACAAACAGGATCGTCGGCGCGCCCTCGCGGCACTTTTGCCAGGTCTCGCGCACCTTCGGCCCGGTGTGGCCGATGTGTTTGCCCTTGAGGTCGGAAACGCCCACGGCGACGAAGTTGCAACCCGAATGCTGCGCCAGCTTGCGCGCGACCAGGGTCTTGCCGGTGCCCGGCGGGCCGTAAAGGAGAATCCCCTTCACCGGCCGCCCGGACTTGAATGTGTCGACCAGGCGTAAGATGCCGTCGAGGGTTTCCTCGGGCAGGGCGACATCCGACCATGCCCGCTCCAGCCCGGCCAGGGTCCCGATCCGCTGTTCGATCAGCTCCACGCGCGCCTTGGCGGCGAGCCAGTCGGCCACTTCGCCGGCGAAGGTGCGGATCTTCGAGGCATGCACCGCCGCCACGGCGGCCAGGTCAGTGGCCAGCGCCGCCCACACCGGCAAGCGCGGATCGCCCGCCGTCATGCCGTTGAACGGCACGGCCTGGACCGTGAAACCGTCGACGGGCAACCGCACCAGCAGGCGCACCGTGCCGCCTGCCTCGCGCATGCCGACGAAGGTGGCGCCGAACTGCTGGCCGTGCTCCTTGGCGATGCGCAAGATACAGGTGAAGTCCTCTTTCTCGCCGACCGGCGCCCTCGTGGCTTGGTAGGGATAGTCCGGATTGGTCCCCGGCTCGCTGGCGACCGCGATTAGCTGCTGCTTCAGTGCGCGGAAGTCCGAAATGGCATCGCGCTCGCCCTGGCTGGAACGCATCGCCTCGCGCCCGCGTCCCCAGTGGACCAAGCCCACGTAGCCGGCGATGAACAGTAACGCCGCCGTGGTCGTGCCGAGGCCGATCATCCACGCCAGCATGGGTGCGCCCACGGCCAGCCCCAGCCAGCACATGACCTGTGCGCGTCCGGACCCCCATGGCGCGGCCAGCGTCAGCGCCGCCTTCCAGGCCCGGGATTTGGCGCGCCGCAACGCGGCTTCCGTGGCCTCGTCGCACAGCCTCCCTGCTTCATCTGCGATCGCTGCCGCGGCCTGGCATAGCAGGCCGTCGTGATTGTGGGTCACTTTGCCGGCCGCATCTCTGGCGTGCTCGACGGCACGCTGCCGGTCTTCTTGCAACCGCAACAGCTGCGACTGGATGTATCCGGAACCCGCCCCCTGCGCGCGCTCACTCATGCCGGGTGGCTCCCTGCCACGTTGATCGAGTGCATCCCCCCCCCCCTCTGCACGCTTTGCCTGAAACTAGCGGCAGCCCTCAAGGATGTAAAGGTATACGTTGGTTCATGGACCTGTCTCCCTCGGTGAGGCGCAGAGGTGCGCCCCGACCTACCGGGCACGGAACGCCACCGAATCGAAAACCAAAGGCCCGGTCATTGCCGGGCCCTTTGCGTATCCACCTGCTGTGTCGTGCCTACTTCACCAGGCGCAGGGTGAAGGGATAACGGTAGGCGACGCCCTCGTTGGCCTTGATCGCGGCCATGATGGTCAGCACCAGCCAGGCCAGGAACAGCAGCAGCCCGACCGGGATGGTCAGGATCGCGCCGAGGCCGAGGGTGATGAAGGTCAGGATCGCCAGCGCCACGCCGACCAGGGCCAGGGTGATGTTGAAGTTCAGTGCTTCCTTGGCCTGGTCGGCGGCGAAAGGCATGGTGTCCTTCTTGACCAGCCAGATGACCAGCGGGCCGACGATGTTGCCGATGCCGCCGGTGACCAGACCGGTGAACGCGGACAGGTGGCCGAACATGCCCCACTGCTTCTCTTCCTGGGAAGCAACGCCCACGGGCGCGGCCGGCGGTGCGGTGTAGTTCTCGAAATCGCTCATCCTCGAATCCCCCTCTTCGATGTATCAGGTCCTGCGGCCCCGGCTTAAGCGTTCACCGGCCGTCACGCCGAAGTATACGTCATTCACCACCCGCCACGGTCATCCGCCCGACCAGGATCGGACCGGTGCGGATGTGCGAGCGCACGTCCACCTCGCTGCCCACCGCCTCGATGGCGGCGAACATGGCCCGAAGGTTGCCGGCGATGGTCAGTCCGTCCACCGGATAGGCGATGGTCCCGTCCTCCACCCAGAAGCCGGCCGCGCCGCGCGAGTAGTCGCCGGTGACCGGATTGACCCCCTGGCCCATCAGCTCGGTGACCAGCAGGCCGCGGCCCATGCCGCGCAGCAGCTCGTCCAGGCTGCCGGCGTTGGCCGCCACCTCCAGGTTGTGCACGCCGCCGGCGTTGCCGGTGGTCTGCAGGCCCAGCCTGCGCGCCGAGTAGCTGCCCAGCACGTAGCGCTGCAACACCCCATCCTCCACCAGGGCCGAGTCGCGGGTGGCCACGCCGTCGGCGTCGAACGCGGTCGAGCGCAGGCCGTGCGGCATCAGCGGCCGCTCCCGGATGGCGAACCACTCCGGGAACAGGCGCTGGCCGACGCTGTCCAGCAGGAAGCTGGCGCGCCGGTACAGGGCGCTGCCGGACACCGCGCCCAGCAGGTGGCCGACCAGCGAGCGCGCCACCTCGGCGGCGAACAGCACCGGGTACTCGCCCGTGGCCACGCTGCGCGGCTGCAGCCGCGCCACGGTGCGCTCGGCCGCCCGCCGGCCGATCGCCGCCGCCGGCTCCAGGTCCGCCTGGGCCAGGCCGATGCTGTACCAGCCGTCGCGCTGCATGTCCTCGCCGTGGCCGGCGATCAGGGCCAGGCCCAGCGAGTGCTGGGTCTCGCGCTCGCAGCCGATGAAGCCGTGGCTGTTGGCGTAGACCGACAGGCTCTCGCCGCTGCCGAAGGAGGCGCCGTCGGAATTGCTGATGCGCGGGTCGGCCTCGCGCCCAGCCGCCTCGCAGGCCAGGGCCAGGTCGATGGCCTCGTCCGGGCCCAGATGCCAGGGATGCCACGTGTCCAGGTCCGGGAACTCGCGCGCCATCAGCTCGGCATCGGCCAGGCCGGCGGCCGGGTCGTCCTCGGTGTGGCGGGCGATGGCGCAGGCCTGCTCCACCGTGGCCTCCAGGCTCGCCTCCTGCAGGTCGGCGGTGCTGGCACTGCCCTTGCGCCGGCCGAAGTACACGGTCACGGCGATGCCACGGTCGCGGGTGGATTCCACCGTCTCCACCTCGCCCTTGCGCACCGACACGGTCAGGCCGGTGTCCTCGCTGCAGGTCACCTCGGCCTGGCTGGCGCCCAGCGCGCGGGCCCGGACCAGCAGCCGCTGTGAGATCTCCGCCAGCCGCTCCAGGCGCTGCAGGCTGTCGTCATTGCGTGCGATGTCGTTCACTGCTCCATCCTGTCGAAAGCGGTCCGGTACGGGACGCGGCAGGCATCCGGGTAGAATCGCACCACCCGAAACCAAGCCTGCCCCATGCGCGGACGCGATCCCGAAACCGGCCAATCCCTGTCTCCCAGCCGCAGCCAGCGGCGCCGCGAGGCCCTGGGGGTGCTCGAGCTGGCCGAAAAGCTGGCCGGCATGACCCCGACCCAGCTGGCCCGGCTGCCGGTCCCGGAGGACCTGCTGCCGCACATCGAGCAGGCCCGCCGGATCACCTCGCACATCGCCCGCAAGCGCCAGCTGGCGTACCTGGCCAAGCAGATGCGGCGCGAGGACGAGGCGGTGCTGGACGCGATCCGCGACGCGCTGGACGAGGACAGCGCCGCGGCGCGGCGCGAGGTGGCACTGATGCACCGCATCGAGGCCTGGCGCGAGCGCCTGCTCGGGGAGGGAGATGCCGCCCTGGGCCGGCTGCTGGACGAGTACCCGGAGGCCGACCGCCAGCACCTGCGCACCCTGGTGCGCAACGCGCTGGAGGAGCGCAGGCGCAACAAGCCGCCGCGCGCCTTCCGTGAACTGTTCCGCGAGCTGCGCACGCTGGTCGCCGCCGGCGCCGCCACGGCCGCCCCCGCGGAGGACGCGGACGGAGCGGAAGCCGCCGAGGCTCCGGCGTCCGGGTTCGACGACGGCGACGGCGCGGAGGACTGAGCGCCGGGCCGCTGCCTGCAGGGCCGCCTCACCCGCGCCCCCTCACGCCCGCGTCCCGCCCACGGTCAGGCCCTCGATCAGCAGCGAGGGCTGGCCCACGCCCACCGGCACGCTCTGCCCGTCCTTGCCGCAGATGCCCACGCCCTCGTCCAGGGCCAGGTCGTGGCCGACCATGCGCACCTTCTGCATCGTCTCCGGGCCGTTGCCGATCAGGGTCGCGCCCTTGACCGGCGCGGTGATCTTCCCATCCTCGATCAGGTAGGCCTCGGTGGCCGAGAACACGTACCTGCCGCTGGTGATGTCCACCTGGCCGCCGCCGAAGTTGACCGCGTACAGCCCCCGCTTCACCGAGCGGATCATCTCCTCGCGATCGTGCCGGCCGGCCAGCATGTAGGTGTTGGTCATGCGCGGCATGACCAGGTGCGCGAACGACTCGCGGCGGCCGTTGCCGGTCGGCTTCATGCCCATCAGGCGGGCGTTGAGCGTGTCCTGCATGTAGCCGACCAGCACGCCGTCCTCGATCAGGGTGGTGCACCGGGTCGGCGTACCCTCGTCGTCGATGTTGAGCGAGCCGCGCCGCCCCGGCAGGGTGCCGTCGTCCACGATGGTCACGCCCGGCGCGGCCACGCGCTGGCCGATGCGACCGGCGTAGGTGGAGGTGCCCTTGCGGTTGAAGTCGCCCTCCAGGCCGTGGCCGACCGCCTCGTGCAGCAGCACGCCCGGCCAGCCGGACCCCAGCACCACCGGCATGGTCCCGGCCGGGGCGTCGATCGCCTCCAGGTTCACCAGTGCCTGGCGCAGCGCCTCTCGCGCCAGCTGCTCGGGCCGGCCGTCGGCGAACAGTTCCTGGTACGAGTAGCGGCCGCCGCCACCGGCGTAGCCGGACTCGCGGCGCCCGCCCTGCTCCACGATCACCTGCACGTTCAGCCGCACCAGCGGCCGCACGTCGGCAGCCAGCACGCCGTCGCTGCGGGCGATCAGCACCGTGTCCACGCCGCCGGCCAGGCTCACCGTGACCTGCACCACGCGCGGGTCGGCCGCGCGCAGCAGGCGGTCCAGCGAACGCAGCAGCCCGACCTTCTCCTCGTTGCCCAGCCCGTCCACCGGGTCCACCGGCCGGTACAGGGCGTGGCCGCCGCTGCGCACCAGCGCGCGCGGCGCCTGCGCCGCGCCGTCGCGGGCGATGGCACGGGCCGAGCCGGCGGCCAGGCGCAGGGCCTCGGCGTTGATGTCGTCCGAATAGGCGAAGCCGGTCTTCTCCCCGGCGATGGCGCGCACGCCCACGCCCTGCTCGATGGAGTGGGCGCCGTCCTTGACGATGCCGTCCTCCACCGTCCAGCTCTCGCGGCGGCTGTGCTGGAAGTACAGGTCGCCGTAGTCGATGCCCGGCCCCAGCAGCGCGCCGAAGGCGCGGTCCAGGCCGCTCTGGTCGAGGCCGGCGGGCAGCAGCAGGCGGGATTCGGCGATGGTCAGGGCGGATTCGTTCATCGTCTGCAAGGTGGGGGCGGCACGCGGCCGGCGCAAGGAACAAGCGTCCTATGATGACAGCAGGCGCCCGCCGCGGGCGTGAGCGCGCGCCACGGCCCGCTACGGCGCACCGCCCTCCGGCGCCTGCCGCGGCGCAGGCCGGGCCGCCGCCCCGCCCGTGCCGTCACGTGCCTGGTCGCGCTCGACCACCTCCACCTTCGGCTCCTTCCACGGTCCGGTGACGTGGTAGGTGCGCGCGCCGATCTCGCCCAGCGGCCGGCGCAGCACGGCGTTGGCCGCCGCGCCCACGGCCGCGCCCACCGGGCCGCCGGCCATCGCGCCGACCACGGTCAGCAGGTTGCCGGACTTGGGCGCCACGTCGATGGTCTGGTCGAAGCGCTGCGCGCGCAGGTCGGTGCTGCCGCGGATGGCGAGGTCCGCCGCCGGGGCGTCGATGCGCAGGTCGTCGGTGCGCGCCACGCCGTCGCCGAAGCGCACCTGCCCCTCCATCCGGTCGAAGGCCAGGCCGCGCGCGAACAGGTCGCGGAAGTCCAGCATCAGGCGCCGGGGCAGCTGGGCCACGCTCAGCAGGCCCAGCACGCGGCCGGCGCCGGGCTCGACCTCCAGCAGCTGGCCGTCGCGCACCACCAGCTCCATGCCGCCCTCCAGCGCGCCCAGCCGGAACGCGGCCGGGGAGCCGACCCAGCTGGCATCGAAGCGCACCGTGCCGTGGCCGCGCGCCAGCCAGTCCTCGAAGCCCAGGCCGGCCAGCAGCCGGCCCAGGTTGGAACTGTCCACCCGCACGTCCACATGGGTGCGCGCTTCCGCGCCGCGGCCCAGCCACTGGCCGGTGATTTCGGTGCGCTGCCAGGAGGCGCGCACCTGCAGCCGTTCCACCTCCAGGCCGCCCGGCACCGGGCGGGTGCGCAGCTGCGCCGTGCCCAGCCGGGTCTGGCGCACACGCAGGTCGTCCACGTCCAGCTCCAGCGGCGGGATACGCGCCGGATCGAAGTCCTCCCGCGGATCGGCCGCCGGCGCCGCCGGAGCGGTGGCCGACACGTCCGCGGCGGCGTCCGGCCCGGCGTCCGGCCCGGTCCCGGCGCCGGCCTGGGCGTCGGTCCGCGGCTGCCAGTGCAGCCGCGCAAAGCGGCCGCGCACCGGCCGGCCGTCCTGGTCCGGCACGGCCAGCTGCCCGGCCAGGGCCGGGCCGTCCACCTCCACCTCCAGCACGCCGGCGGCCGGGCGCAGCTGCAGGCGCGTCTGTGGGAACTGGCCGCCGAACATCTGCAGGTGCCCGGCCAGCACGTCGATGCGGCGCAGCGGCATCTCGCCTTCGCCCTTGCCGCGCGCCAGGCCGATCCACTCCAGCGCATCCAGGCGGTCGGTGCGGCCGTTGACGGCCAGCCCGGAGGCGGGCGGCTCGGCGTCCACGCTGCCCTGGCCCGGGGTCACCTGCACGCCGGTGGCGCCCTGGCGCTGGCGCGCGCGCACCGCCATGCGCTCGCCGAAGGCCACGTCGATGGCGCCACTGCCCGGCGGCAGGGGCACCTGCACCCGGGTCGGCAACGGCTCGCCGGCCGGTTTGTGCAGCGGCGCCGGCAGCTCCAGCGTGGTGCCGACCAGGTCCGACTGCAGGCGCAGCACGCCGCCCCCGGGGCCGCCGCGCCCGGCGGCGGGGATGGCCAGCGCCCGCGACCAGGGCGAGCGGCCACGCACATGGGGCTTCAGCCAGGCCAGCTCGGGCGCCCGCTCGAGCAGGCGGCCGGCGTCCATCGGCGCGTGCAGCTCGGCCTCGAAGGCCTGGCCGGCGCGGGCGTGGCCACCGGCGCGCAGCACCAGCGCGCCGGGGCGTCCGTCGTGCAGGACCGCCAGGTCCGCAGCGAAGCCAGTGCTGTCGTAGCGGGCCAGCCCATGCACCCCCTCGAAGGCCAGGTTCCAGCGCTTCTCGGCCAGGGTCGCCCCGGCCAGCTCGACCGTGCCTTCGAGGCGGCCCTTGCCGCCGTGATGTCCCAGCGGCTGGTCCAGGATGAAGCCCACCTTCGCCGGTCCGCCCACCGCCAGGCTGTCCAGCACCTCGCGGTGACCGGCCTGCAGCGGGCTGTTGCGCAGCAGCTCCAGGAACCGCGCGGCGTCGCCGGCGGCCTCGGCGCGCACGCGCAGCGGCGCGTTGGCGTAGTCCTCCATGCCGGCCTCGAACCGGCCGACGGTGGCGCCGGCCAGGCGGCCCCTGCCCTGCACCCGGAAGCCGTTGCCGATGAAGGCCATCTCGGCCTCGGTGTCCTCCAGGGGCAGCCAGTCCGGCTGGAAGCGCAACCGGCCCTGCTCGATCCGCCCGCGCGCCTCGAACAGGCCGTCGTGGCCGGTGAAGGGCCAGTCGTCCAGATCGCCGGAGACCAGCGCGCGGCCCTCCCGCAGGGTGCCGGCCTCCAGGGCCATGTCCAGCCAGCGCCCCGCGCCCTCAGGCATGCTGCGGCGCAGCCAGAAGCGCTTGGCCACCGGCAGCGGCGAGGGCTCCAGCTCGGCGGCCAGATCGATCCACGGCCGGCTGCCGTCGCCCTGGAACCACAACCCGCCGCGCAGGTCGGCACCGTAGTCCTCGCCGCGCACGTGCAGGGCCGGGCTGGCGATGCGCCAGCCGGCGCCCTCGCGCCAACCGAGCACGTGCCCGTCCAGCCGCACCTGGTGGACCTCGCCGAAGCCGGCCGGCCAGTCCAGGCGCAGCGGCGCCTGCGGATCCAGCGCCAGCTGCCAGCCCTGGGCATCGCCGTGGAAGGTGCCGGTCACGCCCTCCCCGCCCGGCGCCCGGCCCACCGCGGCGAAGGCCAGGCCTTCCAGCCGCCCCTCCAGCCGCAGTGGCCCGCCGCCGCGGCCGGCCACCTCCACGTCCGCCAGGCGCACGCGCGGGGCGGCGTCCAGCAGCCAGGCCCGGCGCGCCGGCGGCAGGCGATCGCTGAGTGCGGCCACCGCCAGCAGCGGTCCGGCGTCCACCCGCCCGGCCGCCAGGGCGAAGTCACGGCCGCCACCCACGGCCAAACCATCAAGCACCTGGGCGCCGCCCGCGTCGGCCACCCGCAACAGCGGCGCGTCCAGGCGCCAGCCGCCGGCGCGCAGCCGCCAGCGCAGGCGGCCCTGCAGCTCGCCGAACCGGGCAACGGGTCGGTCGCGGCCGGCCAGCGGCGCGCCGGCCAGGACCACGTCCTGCAGGCGGAAGCGTGCGGTCGCCAGCGCCCCGCGGCGGCCGCGCAGCTCCAGCCAGGCTTCGGCACGGCCATGGCCGCCGGCCGGCGTGATCCCGCCATGGCCCAGCAGCGGCGCCCCCACGGACAGGTCGTCGCTGTCCAGGTCCAGGTACAGGCGGCCATCGCCGCGGCCCCGGTCGAATTCCAGCACCGCGTTCAGCGGGCGGGCGCCGGCGTCGATCCAGCCGCGCCCGCCGGCGCGCACGCGGGCGCCGTCCACCCGCAGGCGCAGGTCGATGCGCGGGATGTGCGCGCGCAGCCCCAGCTCCGGGGCATCCACGTCCAGGCGGCCGCCGATCACCTGCAGCTCGCCCAGGCCCTGCAGGTATTCGAACGGGTCGCCGCCGCCCTCCCCGGCCCCAAGGCCGCGCACGCTCCAGCGCCCGTCCGGATGGCGCTGCAGCGACAGCGCCGGGCCGCGCAGGCGCAGCTCGGTGAAGCCGCGCCCGGGCAGCAGGCCGGCGTAGAGCGAGACCAGCATCTCGGCCTGGCCGATGGTGACGCCGTCGGCGCCACCGATGCGCAGCCCCTCCAGGCGCAGCAGCGGGCCGCGCCGGGTCCACTGCGTGGCCACCCGCTCCACCTCCACCGGGCGCCCGGCCTTTTCCCCCAGCCAGGCCGCCACCCGCTCCGGGTGGCGCTCGGCCAGCGGCAGCAGCTGGCCGGCCGCGCCCAGCACCAGCGCCAGGGCGACCAGCGCCAGGGCCAGGAGGTAGGCGGCCCAGCGGCGTGCCAGGCGCAGGCGGCGGCGCAGCGGCGTGGGCATCAGCGCCGCAGGTCAGAGCAGGACCACATCGAACTGCTCCTGCATGTACTGCTCGTCGGCCTGGAAGCGGATGGTCTTGCCGAGGAACTCCTCCAGCTCGGCCACCGCCGCCGACTCCTCCTCGGTGATCCGCGCCACCACCTTGGGCGAGGCGATCACCAGCAGGCGCGCGGCCTCGAACTGGCGCACGGCGCGGGTGATCTCGCGGAAGATCTCGTAGGTGACCGTCTCGGCGGTCTTGACCGTGCCGCGCCCGCCGCACTGCGGGCAGGTCTCCGACAGCTGCCGCTCCAGGCTCTCGACCGTGCGCTTGCGGGTCATCTCCACCAGGCCCAGCGGCGAGAAGTCGTACACGGTGGTCTTGGCGTGGTCACGCGCCAGCGACTTCTCCAGGGTGCGCAGCACCTGCCGCCGGTGCTCCGGGTCGGCCATGTCGATGAAGTCGATGATGATGATCCCGCCCAGGTTGCGCAGGCGCAGCTGCCGGGCCACCGCCTGCGCCGCCTCCAGGTTGGTGCGGTACACCGTCTCCTCGAGGTTGCGCTGGCCCAGGAACGAGCCGGTGTTGACGTCGATGGTGGTCATCGCCTCGGTCTGGTCGATGACCAGATAGCCGCCGGACTTCAGCGGCACCTGCTTGTCCAGGGCGCGGCCGATCTCGTCCTCTACCCCGTACAGGTCGAAGATGGGCCGGTCGCCGGTGTACAGCTCGATCTTCTCGGCCAGCACCGGCATGTACTTGGCCACGAACGCCTGCAGGCGGTCGTAGGTGTCGCGCGAGTCCACCCGCACCTTCTCCACGTCCTTGCGGATCAGGTCGCGCACCGAGCGCAGCGGCAGGCTCAGGTCCTCGTAGATGATGCTGCACGGCGGCGCCTCGAGACCGCGCCGCTCGACCACGTTCCACACCCGCGACAGGTAGGCGATGTCCTCGGCCAGGGCCTCGGCCGGCTGGCCCTCGGCGTTGGTGCGGACGATGTAGCCGTGGCCGCCGTGGGCCGCGGCCAGCTCGCTGACGATGCTCTTCAGGCGCTGGCGCTCGGCCTCGTCCTCGATCCGCGCCGACACGCCCACGGTGCGCGACTGCGGCAGCAGCACCAGGTAGCGGCTGGGGATGCTGATCTGCGTGGTCAGGCGCGCGCCCTTGGTGCCGATCGGGTCCTTGACCACCTGTACCACGATCTCCTGCCCGTCGCGCAGCAGGTCCACGATGGACGGCACCGGCGACTGCGGATCGTCCGCGTCCGGCCGGACCACGTCGTTGGCGTGCAGGAACGCGGCCCGCTCCAGGCCGACCTCGACGAACGCGGCCTGCATGCCGGGCATGACCCGCTGCACGCGGCCCTTGTAGATGTTGCCCACCACGCCGCGCCGCCAGCCGCGCTCGATGTGCAGCTCCTGCAGCATGCCGTTCTCGACCACGGCCACTCGCGTCTCGCGCGGGGTGACGTTGACCAGGATCTCTTCCGACACGGCTGCCCTCACCCGAACACCGGGGCCGCGACCCCGTCCGTTACCGCCCCGGCCGCCGCCAGCAGCCGTGCGGCATGGCGCAGCGGCAGGCCCATGACGCCGGAGTAGCTGCCCGACAGATGCTCCACGAACGCCTCCGCGCGGCCCTGGATGGCATAGGCACCGGCCTTGCCCAGCGGCTCGCCGGTGGCCACGTAGGCTGCGATCTCGGCCTCCGCCAGCGGCGCGAAGCGCACCTCGGTGGCCGACAGCGCCTCGCGCTCGCCGGCCGCGTCCACCACCACCACCGCCGACAGCACCTGGTGGGTGCGGCCGGACAGCCGGCGCAGCATGGCGGCCGCGTCGTCCGCGTCGGCCGGCTTGCCGAACACCTCCCCGTCCAGCACCACCTCGGTGTCGGCGCCCAGCACGCGGGCGCCGGGCTCGCCGGCCACCTGCGCCCAGCCGGCGCGGGCCTTGTCGCGCGCCACGCGGCGGACGTAGTCGGCCGGCGCCTCGCCCGGGGCGCGCACCTCGGGCACGTCCACGTCGAGCAGGCGGTAGGACACGCCGAGCCGGTCCAGCAGCTCGGCGCGCCGGGGGGATTTGGAGGCCAGGTAGAGCATGGCCGACAGGATAACCCGGCCCCGGCGCCCGGGCCCGGGCCGGAAGGGGCCGCCGCCGCCCCGGCCCCCGGGGCGGCGGCGGCCC
>NZ_PDWK01000070.1 GCF_010093135.1 Pseudoxanthomonas taiwanensis
CACACCCTCTCTTTCGTCCGGCAGCGACAGATGGGTAAAAGCGCCAGGCTCATGCCGCCCCCGCCCCCCGCCGGCCGGTGGCGGCATGAGCGGGGAATGGCTGGGCTACGTGGCCGCCACCCTGACCACGCTGGCCTTCGTGCCGCAGGCCCTCAAGATCCTGCGCAGCCGCGACGCCCGCTCGATCTCGCTGGGCATGTACGTGGTGTTCGCCACCGGGGTGTGCTTCTGGCTGGCCTACGGCCTGTACCTGGGCTCCTGGCCGATGATCCTGTCCAACCTGGTGACCCTGGCGCTGGCGCTGATGATCCTGGCGCTCAAGCTGCGCCACGGCTGAGGCCGGCCGCCGCCGGCAGCTGCCAGGCCAGCCAGGCGGCGAAGGCCAGGCGCTGGGCGATGCCGGCGCCGACCCAGCCGCTGCCGAGGAAGCCGCAGGCCAGCACCAGCGCGCCGGCGGCCAGGCTGGCCAGTGCCAGGCGGCGCGCTCCGGGGGCGTTCCACAGCCCGCCGCCCAGCAGCCCCGCCCCGACCGGGAAGGCCAGCGCCCACAGCAGCCAGGCGGTGGCGTGCCAGCGGCTGCCGCCGCCGTCCAGCCGGTCCAGGTCCAGCGGCAGCAGGCCCTGGGCGACGAAACCCAGTGCCGCCAGCAGCACCAGCCAGCCGCCGATCCCCGCCGCCTTCGGGGTGGTGGCGGCCGGCAGGCCGTCGCGCAGCCGCAGCGCCACCCAGACGCCGGCCAGCCCCGGCAGGACAAAGGCGAACAGGTTGAACGGGGCCCCCAGCAGCTGGTGCGCGCCGAGCAGCGCCAGCGGGTGCCGCAGGTGGGAGTAGCCGTCCACCGCCAGGCCGCCGGCCACTCCGGCCAGGGCCCAGCTGGCGAACGCGGCCAGCGGCACCGCCACGGCCCGGCGCGCGCTCACGGCGCCCCCTTCCGCAGGGGCGCACGGCGCGGTGGCACGGAGGACGGACGGATGGAACGGCCAGGTGCGATCATCCGCACATCGTCACGTTGCGGCGGTTAAACTGCAACGTTCCCGCGCCGCGCGTGCCGCGGCGCCTTGCAAGGCGCCGCCGCCGGCACCATCTGCAACGCATCCCTCCACTTCATGGAGCCCGCCATGGCCCCGCTGCCCCACGTCGTCGATGTCACCACCGCCACCTTCGAGACCGAGGTCCTGCAGAAGTCGCTGCAGGTGCCGGTGCTGGTCGATTTCTGGGCCACCTGGTGCGGCCCGTGCAAGACCCTGGGGCCGATCCTGGAGAAACTGGCCGGCGAATACGGCGGCGCCTTCGTCCTGGCCAAGGTGGACGTGGACCAGGAGCGGCAGATCGCCGCGGCCTTCCAGATCCGCTCGGTGCCGACCGTGTTCCTGCTGATCGGCGGCCAGCCGGTGGACGCCCTCCAGGGCGCGCTGCCGGAAGGCCAGCTGCGCCAGTTCCTGCAGCACCACGGCATCGAGCCGCTGGGCGAAGCCCCGGCCGAGGCGGAGGCCGTGCCGCCGGACCCGCAGGCCGAGGTGGCGCGCCTGCGCCAGGCGGTGGCGGCCGAGCCGGACAAGGACGAGCTGAAGCTGGAGCTGGCCCTGGCCCTGCTGCGCACCGGCGAGGTGGCCGAGGCCGAGCGCCTGCTCGACGGCCTGCCGGCCAACCTGGCGGCCGACGACCGCGCGGTGCGCGCCCGCGCCCGCCTGGGCTTCGCGGCCCTGCTGAAGGACGCCCCCGCACCGGCGGCGCTGGAGCAGGCCCTGGCCGCCGATCCGGGCGACCTGCGCGCGCGCCACCTGCTGGCCGTGCCCCACCTGGTCGGCGGCGATGCCGCCGCCGGTCTGGAGCACCTGCTGGAGCTGCTGCGCCGCAACCGCGACTGGGAGGACGGCCTGCCGCGCAAGGCGCTGATCGACGCCTTCCGCATCGTCGAGGACGAGGACCTGGTCGGCCAGTACCGGCGGAAGATGGCTTCGCTGCTGTTCTGATCCCCCGCCGGCGCGTCCCGGGACGCGCCGGCTCCTACATGCCGCGAAAGCGGTGCAGGAACGGCGCGCTGACCGGCAGCGTTTCCGGGGGGTTGCGCAGGCGCAGGCCGTAGCGGCCCAGCTCGTTGCGGACCAGCCGGTCGATCGCCGCCACCCGCACCACGGCGCCGCGGTGCACCTGCCAGAACACGTCCGGATCCAGCCCGGCGACGATCTCCTTCAGCGGCGTGCGGATCACCGCGTCGCCCGTGGCGGTGGCCACGCGCACGTACTTGTCCTGCGCCTGGAAGAACAGCACCTCGTCGATGCCGATCATGCGCACGCTGTCGCCGACGCTGGCGGTGATCCAGCGGATCAGGCGCTCGCCGCGCGGGCGCAGCCGCGCCTCCAGCTCCTCCAGCAGCGCCTGCAGGTCCGGCGCCGCGGCACCGGCCCGCCGCTCCTCCAGGCGCTGGCGCAGGCGCGCCACCGCCTGGGCCAGGCGTTCGGACTGCACCGGCTTGAGCAGGTAGTCGGCCGCGCCGGCCTCGAAGGCGTGCACCGCGTAGTCGTCGTAGGCGGTGGTGAACACCACCAGGCCGCCGTGCGCGACCACCTCGCGGGCCACGTCCAGGCCGCCGACCCCGGGCATGCGGATGTCCAGGAACGCCACCTGCGGGCGCTGCGCGCGCGCCGCCTCCAGCGCGGCCACGCCGTCCTCGCACACCGCGCACAGCGAAAGCTCCGGCCACAGCTGGCCCAGCTGCTCGACCAGAGCGCGGCGCTGCGGCGCCTCGTCCTCGGCCACCAGTGCGGTGACCCGGCTCATGCCGGCACCCCCGCCAGTGCCGCCACCGGCACCTCGATCCATGCCACCACCCCGCCGCCGGCGCGCGGTTCCAGGTGCAGCGAGGCTCCGGCGCCGAAGCGGTGCGCCAGCTGTTCGCGCACGTTGGCCAGCCCCATGCCGCCGCCCAGGCCCGGCTGCAGCCCGGCACCATCGTCCATCACCGCCACGCGCAACCTTCCATTCTCTCCGCTTGCCCGCACCTCGACCCGGCCCGGCCCCGGGCGCGGCTCGATGCCGTGCTTGATCGCATTCTCCACCAGGGTGATCAGCAGCGACGGCGGAAACGGCAGCGCGCGCAGCGCCTCCTCCGCCTCCACCACGAACGACAGACGACCGCCCATGCGCACCCGCATCAGCTCCAGGTAGCGCGCGCACAGGTCCAGCTGCTGGCCCAGGGTCGACAGCAGGCGGTGGTCGCCGCGCAGGCGCGGGATGGCCGCACGCAGGAAGGCCACCAGCGCATCCAGCGTCGCCTCGGCCTGGGCCGGGTCCTGGCGCACGAGCGCGCGGACCGAGGCCAGGGTGTTGAACAGGAAGTGCGGCTCCACCTGCGCCTGCAGCACGCCCAGGCGCAGGTCGGCCTCGTGCACGCGCGCGGCCAGCGCCTCCAGCTCGCGGGCATGGCGGTGCTCCTCCCAGCGGCGGCGCTCGCTGAAGTACGCGCGCAGGGCCAGGCCGCCGCCGAACAGGCCGTAGACGACCAGCAGCGCGAGGATGTTCAGCGCCACCGTGACCGCGCCCAGCACCGGCCCCAGATCCGGTGGCCGGGGCTCGGCGCCACCGTGCAGGCCGGGCAGGTGCGGCTTGACCAGGGCGTCGATGTGGCCCGAGGTGATGTGGTCCACGCCCAGGCTCAGCACCACGCCCGCCAGCACCGCCAGCACCACGCCGACCCGCTCGCGCGGCTCGGGCCAGCCGCGGTGACGCACCCAGGTGGCCAGTGCCGGCCCCAGCGTGGCCATCAGGCTGAAGGCCAAGAACTGCACCAGGGCCACGTGCACGCCCAGGCCCGCGTCGCGGAAGACCAGCCCGATGCCGGCGCCGAGGAAGGCGGCCACCACCGCGATCACACCGCAGAACAGCCGGCTGCGTCCGGCCAGCCAGCGCAGGCTGAAGACCGGGTACTGGCGGTAGCGGCTCCACACCGTGTTGCCGCCGACCAGCACCTCCGGCGGCAGGCTGCGCCCGAGGGAATATCCGGGACAGGCGCCCATGCGCGTCCTCCGCGGCCCGTCCCCGCTCACTGCCGCCGCCCGCGCAGCACGTTGCCGTGCTGGTGCAGCTCCAGCGAGGCCACCTCGCCGGACCGGTCGCGCAGGAAGCGGATCTCGATGCCGAACACCGGTGCCTCGAAGTGGTCCCTGGCCACCGCCCGCAGCGGGAACGCGCCCTGTCCGGTGGCCTGCGCCACCAGCTGCCCGCCCTCCTCGCGCACGGTCAGGCTGAAGCCGGGCAGCAGCGGGTAGGTGCCGGCGTACCCGGGCATGTCTTCCGCCGACGGAAGTTCCAGGTCCGCCCGCACCACCGGGATCTCGCCCCCTCCCTGCAGCCAGGTCAGCCCCCAGCTGCCATCGGCGCGGCGGTGCGGACGCAGCAGGGCGTCGAACTGCAGCGGGTAGAAGTCGCCGGCGCTGTCGTAGCCCAGTTCGAATTCGCCCTGCCCCTCGACATCGGCGAACAGCTTCCCGTCACGCTGGCGCAGGCGCATCGGCGCCACCCCCTCCAGCCGGTACTCACCCTCCAGCGCCTGCAGCAGGGCGGGCTCGGGCGCGACCTCACGGCGCGGCCCACCCAGCGGCAGCGACGCATCGACCAGATGGTTGGCCAGACTGCCCAGGCCGCCCAGCGAGGTCCAGGCGGTGTCGGACAGCACCACGACGCCGCGCTGCCGCTGCGGGTCCAGCGCCACGAACGAGGAGAAGCCGCCGGTGCCGCCCTCGTGCACCAGCACGTTGCGTCCCGGCACCGGCGCGATGATCCAGTTCATCCCCATCGGCGGCGTCTGCGAGACCGGCTCGCGGGTCATGGCCATGGCCCGCGCGATCGGCGCCCCGCTCCGGCCCAGCCCGGCCTGTACGTAACGGACCATGCCCTCCAGCGTGGCGCGCACGCCGCCCACACCAGCCAGGTCGGCGGCGAAGCGCCACGGCGGGGCCGGCTGGCGGGTGGGCGTATGGCCGGTGGCCGGACGCACGCCCCGTGGTGGCCGGTCGATGTAGGCGTGGTCCATGCCCAGCGGGGCGAACAGGCGCTCGCGCAGCAGGGTCTCGAAGTCCACGCCGGCACGGCGTGCCACCGCGTACGACAGCAGCATCGAGGCGAAGTTGGAGTACGCGAAGCGGGTGCCCGGGGCGGCCTCCAGCTCCACGTCGGCCAGCGAGGCCAGCAGCGCCTCCGCGTCGAGGCCGGCGTACGGATCGTCCATGCGCGCCTCGTCCAGCCGCGGGGGCAGCCGTGGCAGGCCGGAGGTGTGGGTGACCACGTGGCGCAGCAGGATCGGCTGGCCCTGGTAGTCCGGCACCCGGGTGCCCTCCGGCAGCCACGAGGCCAGGGTGTCGTCCAGCGATCCCCTGCCCTGCAGGATCAGGTCGGCCAACAGCGTGGCGGTCATGGTCTTGCTGACCGAGCCGATCTCGAAGGCCGCGTCCGGACCGATGCGGCCGGCGTCGGCCGGATCGGCGCACTGGAAGGTGCGCGCGACATGGTCCTTCTCCACCACGGCGACCGCCATGCAGGCGCCCGTGCGGTCGCCCTCCAGGCGCTGGCGGACGATCCCGGCCAGGTCGGCATCGGACATCGCCCACGCATGGCCGGTGGCGAGCTCCTTTGCTCGGGGATGGACACATGCTGCCGCCCCGCGGCCCCGCCGTGCATACACGCGACGGATGCCGCCGGCCGGGCGACGGAAGCCCGCCTGACGGGAGCGGATCAGTCGGCCAGCAGGCGCGCCACCGCGCGGCGGTAGCGGGCGGCGATGGCCTCGCGCGCGTGATGGTGTCCGCCGGCCACCACCTGCCGGCCGGCCACGTACACCTCGTCCACGACGTTGACGTTGCCGGCGAACAGCCAGCGCTCGGCCACGTCGGCCTCGCGCGCGCCGGCGAACAGCGGCGCGGCGGCGTCCAGCACGATCCAGTCCGCGGCCATGCCCGGCGCCAGCTGGCCGACCGGCTGGCCGGTGGCGTTGGCGCCGCTGGCNTACACGCCGCGCAGCAGGGTCCGGCCGACGCCGGGGCTGTCCGCGGCCACGGCGACGTTGCGGCGCAGGCCGTGCAGGCGCTGGCCGTACTCCAGCCAGCGCAGTCCCTCCACCGGGCTGACCGAGACATGCGAGTCCGAGCCGATGCCCCAGGCCCCGCCCGCGTCCAGGTAGTCGCGCAGCGGGAACAGGCCGTCGCCGAGGTTGGCCTCGGTGGTCGGGCACAGCGCCACGGTGGCGCCGCTGCGGGCCAGTGCCCGCGTTTCCTCCCTGTCCAGGTGGGTGGCATGGACCAGGGTCCAGCGCCGGTCCACCGGGGCATGGTCCAGCAGCCAGCGCACCGGGCGGACACCGTGCACCGCCAGGCAGTCCTCGACCTCGGCCACCTGCTCGGCGATGTGGATGTGCAGCGGCAGGTCCGGCGGCAGCGCCTCCAGCGCCGCGGCCAGCGCCTCGGGTGGCACCGCGCGCAGGCTGTGGAAGGCCACGCCCACGCGCAGCAGGGGATCGCCCGCCTCCTCCGCGCGCAGCGTCTCCACCAGGTGCAGGAAGGCGTCCAGGTCGTGGCCGAAGCGGCGCTGGCGCTCGGCCAGCGGGCGGCGGTCGAAGCCGCCGGACATGTACAGCACCGGCAGCAGGGTCAGGCGGATGCCGGCCTGCCGCGCGGCGGCCAGCAGCGCGCGCGACATCGCCGCCGGGTCGGCATAGGGCCGGCCGTCGGGCGCGTGGTGCAGGTAGTGGAACTCGCACACCGTGGTGTAGCCGGCCTCCAGCATCTCGGCATACAGCTGCGCGGCCACCGCCTGCAGGCTGTCCGGATCGAAGCGCGCGGCGATCCGGTACATGGTCTCGCGCCAGGTCCAGAACGAATCGCGCGGATCGGTCTGGCACTCGGCCAGGCCGGCCATGGCGCGCTGGAAGGCGTGCGAATGCAGGTTGGGAACACCGGGCAGGACGATGCCCCGCGCGGTGCCGGAGAAGCCGGCGATGCGGCCGTCCTCCGCCACGGGTACGGTCCGCGGACGCCAGCCCTGCGGCGTCCACGCCAGCGCCAGATCGTGTCCAATGTCCATGCCGGCATTCTCGCCGGAATCCCGCGCCGCTGGCGACGCACCCGTACGCGCGCGGCCGCCCCGTAGAATGCGGGCATGGACGACGCATCCGCACCCTGGGACGGCCTGCTGCTGCACGCGCACCTGGTCACCCTGGCCGGCGAGGCCGGCTGGGGCGTGGTCGAGGACGGCGCGCTGGGCTGGCGCGGCGGCCGCCTGTGCTTCGCCGGCCCGCGCGCGGCCCTGCCCGGCGACCCGGCGCAACTGGCCCGCACGGTGCACGACGCCGGCGGCCGCTGGGTCACGCCCGGCCTGGTGGACTGCCACACCCACCTGGTGTTCGGCGGCGATCGCGCCGGCGAGTTCGAGCAGCGCCTGCAGGGCGCCAGCTACGAGCAGATCGCCCGCGCCGGCGGCGGCATCGTCAGCACCGTGCGCGCCACCCGCCAGGCCGATGCCGCAGCGCTGCTGGCGCAGTCGCTGCCGCGCGCCCGCGCCCTGCTCGCCGACGGCGTGACCACCGTGGAGATCAAGTCCGGCTACGGCCTGGAGCTGGAGAGCGAGCGGCGCATGCTGCAGGTGGCCCGGCGCATCGGCCGGGAACTGGGCATCACCGTGCGCACCACCTTCCTCGGCGCGCACGCGCTGCCGCCCGAATACGCCGGCCGCGCCGACGCCTACGTGGAGGCGGTGTGCGACTGGCTGCCGAGGCTGCACGCCGAAGGGCTGGTGGATGCGGTGGACGCCTTCTGCGAGCGCATCGGCTTCACCGCCGCGCAGACCCGGCGCGTGTTCGAGGCCGCGCGCGCCCTCGGCCTGCCGGTGAAGCTGCACGCCGACCAGCTCAGCGACGGCGGCGGCGCGGCGCTGGTGGCGGAGTTCGGCGGCCTGTCGGCCGACCACGTCGAATACAGCAGCGAGGCGGGCGTGGCCGCCATGGCCCGCACCGGCACCGTGGCGGTGCTGCTGCCCGGTGCCTTCCACGTGCTGCGCGAGACCCGGCTGCCGCCGCTGCAGGCCTTCCGCGCCCACGGCGTGCCGATGGCCGTGGCCACCGACTGCAACCCGGGCACCTCGCCGCTGCTGTCGCTGCGCCTGGCCATGGCCCTGGCCTGCACGTACTTCCGCCTGACCCCGGAGGAGGCGCTGCGCGGGGCCACGGTGCATGCCGCACGGGCGCTGGGCCTGGACGACCGCGGCCGGCTGGCGCCGGGCCTGCGCGCGGACTTCGTGCTGTGGGACATCCGCCGCCCGGCCGAACTGGCCTACTGGCTCGGCGGGCCGCTGGCCGCGCAGGTCTGGGCCGGGGGGCGGCAGGTGCACGGCACCGCCTGACCGCCGCTTTTCCGCCCCCCGAAACGCGGAACGCGGCGCCAGGCGCCGCGTTCCGGAGGATTGGCGAACCGGCAGGGGCTCAGCCGGCCTTGGCCACCGTCTTCTTGGCCACGACCTTCTTGGCCGCCGCCTTCACCACGGTCTTCTTGGCCGCCGGAGCGGCGGCGCCGACGCCGGCGAGCTTGGCGCGACGCGGCCGGGCGTTGCCGTAGCTGCTGTTGAAGCGCTTGCCCTTGGCGGTCTTGCGGTCACCCTTGCCCATTCTTTCCTCTCCTCGAAATTCACAAAACGGCAGGCGCGCCGGAGCGCGACAGACCGTCAAGCCTAGCATGGCGGGCTCAATGGGCACAGCCCGCGTCGTGCACGTGGCCGTGGTTGAGGCGCAGGTTGATCACGTGCGCCACGCCCAGCAGGGTGCCGCCGAAGGTCATCGCCACCGCGTGGGGCACCGCCGCCTCGTGCAGCGGCGGATACAGCAGCCCGGCCCACAGCGCCACCAGCCCGGTGAGCAGCACACCCAGCGCGCGCAGCGCGCGGTGGCGGCGGTAGCCCCAGCCCAGGCTGGCCAGGCCCAGCACCGTCACCGAGAACACCAGGGCCCGTTCCAGATCGTCGTCGAACCACAGCGACAGGCCCAGCGACGGCACGCCAGCCAGCAGCAGCGGCGCCAGCGCGCAATGCACCGCGCACAGCAGGGAGCCGGCGGCACCGAAGCGGTCGAGCAGGTCGCGGGGAGACGGGGGCATGACTTCCGGGAGGGTGTTGACCGATATAGATACATTATAACATTCCCTTCCCGTTGTCATCCGGAGGTTGTCCCCGCAATGCATCCAGTCCCCCGCCCCGCCCGCCTGGCCGCCGCCGTCGCCCTGGCTTGCCTGGCCCTGCCGGCGGCCGCCCACGAACCCACCGAGCTTCCGGCCGTGCAGGTGACCGCCTCGCCGCTGCCGGGCGATGCCGAGTCCCAGGCGCGGCCGGTGGAAGTGCTGGAGGGCGCGGCGCTGGACCGGGCCCGCGCCGCCACCCTGGGCGAGACCGTGTCCGGCCTGCCCGGCGTGCAGAGCACCTATTTCGGCCCCGGCGTGGGCCGGCCGGTGCTGCGCGGCCTGGACGGCCCGCGCGTGCAGGTGCTGGCCAGCGGCATGGGCAGCCTGGACGCCTCCACCGTCAGCGCCGATCACGCCAGCGCCGTGGAGCCGTTCCTGGCGGACCAGATCGAGGTGCTGAAGGGCCCGGCCACGCTGCTGTTCGGCAGCGGCGCCATCGGCGGCGCGGTCAACGTGGTGGACGGGCGCATCGCCCGCGCGGTGCCGGAGCGGCCGCTGTCCGGACGGGCCGAGCTGCGCGGCAACACCGTCAACGGCGAGCGCACCGGCATGTTCCGCCTGGACGGCGTCAGCGGCGGCAACCTGGTGCTGCACGTGGACGGCCTGCTGCGCGACACCGGCGACTACGACATCCCGGGCCTGGCCCGGGCCCACGCGGGCCATGGTGACGACCATGAGCACGACCGCGGGGAGGAGGCGCGCGGCACCCTGCCCAACAGCGCGCAGCAGACCCGCGCCGGCGGCGTGGGCGCGACCTGGCTGGGCGGGCGCGGCTACCTCGGCCTGGCCGCCAGTACCTACCGCAGCGACTACGGCATCCCGCCCGGCGCCCACGTCCACGCCGGCGACGACCACGGCCATGACCATGACCACGACGACGATGCGCACGCCCACGGCGACGACCACGCGCCGCGGGTGCGCATCGACCTGGCCCAGGACCGGGTGGAACTGAAGGGCGGCGTGTACGCGCCGACGGCCTTCCTCGAGCGCGTGGACCTGCACGGCGCCTGGAGCGACTACGAGCATCTGGAGCTGGAGGACGGCTTGGCCGGCACGCGCTTCGCCAGCCGCGGCCACGACCTGCGCCTGCAGGCGGTGCAGCGGCCGCTGGCCGGCTGGCGCGGCGCCTTCGGCGTGCAGCAGGGCCGGGTGGACTTCGCCGCGGCCGGCGCCGAGGCCTTCGTGCCGTCCACGCTCACCGAGAACCTGGGCCTGTTCGTGCTGCAGGACCGCAGCTTCGGTCCGCTGAAGCTGGAGCTGGGCGCCCGCCACGACCGCGTCGAGGTCACCCCGGCGGGCGCGGCGCCGGCGCGCCGCTTCGGCGCCACCAACCTGTCGGCGGCGGCGATCTGGCGCTTGGCGCCGGCGCTGGACCTGCGCTTCGGCCTGGACCGCTCCGAGCGTGCGCCCACCCGCGAGGAGCTGTACGCCGCCGGCCTGCACGTGGCCACCGGCTCGATCGAGATCGGCGACGCCGGCCTGGACACCGAGCGCGCCCGCCGCGCCGAGCTGGGCCTGCACGCGCACGGCGAGCGCTTCGACCTGGAGCTGGCCGTGTACCGCAGCCGCTTCGACGACTTCATCCACCTGGCCGACACCGGCGTGGCCGAGCACGACGTGCCGGTGCGGCTGTGGACCCAGGCCGATGCCGTGTTCACCGGCGCCGAGGCCCAGGCGGTGCTGCACCTGGCCGACGACGCCAGCGGCACCTGGGACCTGCGCCTGTTCGGCGACGCGGTGCGCGGCCGCCTGGACGGCCACGGCAGCCGCCAGGCCGCATTCGCCGTGCCGCATGGCGACCACTTCCACCACCCCCAGGCCGAGCTGGCCAACCACGGCCACCTGCCGCGGACCGCGCCGGCGCGGCTGGGCGCCAGCCTGGCCTGGGAACGCGACGGCTGGCGCGCCGCGCTGGGCGCGGTGCGCCACATGCGCCAGGACGACGTGGCCGCGCACGAGGCGCCCAGTCCGGCCTACACCCTGGTGGATGCCCACCTGGCCTGGCGCCGGGAGCGCGGCGACGGCGGCACGGCGTGGGAGCTGTTCCTGGACGGCAGCAACCTCACCGACCGCGAGGCGCGGCCGCACACCTCGCTGCTGCGCCAGTACGCGCCGCTGCCCGGCCGGGCCGTGGCCTTCGGCGTGCGCCTCTGGTTCTGAGCAGGCCGCGCGGGGCCCGGCCGGACCGGCCCCGCGCGCCCCAAGGGACGTCCCGCCGCGCCGGCGGCGGTCGTTCGGCCGGTCAGCCGACCCGTGCGCAGCGCGCGCACAGGCCGTGCACTTCCAGGGTCTGCGCCTGCGGCTGGAAGCCCAGCGCCTTGGCGCGGGCGTCCAGCTGCGCCACCACCTCGCGGTCTTCCAGCTCGACCGCGCTGTGGCAGCGGTCGCAGATCAGGAACGGCACCGAATGCTGGGCGCTGTTGGGGTGGTGGCAGGCGACGAAGGCGTTGACCGACTCCAGCTTGTGTACGAAGCCGTTGGCCATCAGGAAGTCGAGCGCGCGGTACACCGTGGGCGGGGCGTCGGCACCGGCGCCCTTGCTCTCGCGCACCCGTTCCAGCAGCTCGTAGGCCTTGACCGGCTTGCCGGCGTCGGCGATCAGCCGCAGCACGCGCGAGCGGATCGGGGTCAGGCGCAGGCCGCGCTCGACGCAGGCGCGCTCCACCGCCTGGACGAACGCGTCGGCGTCGTCGACGTGGTGGTGCGGATCGGTGCAGGCGTGCCTGTGGCCCATGTTCCCTCCCGTGCGTTCAGCCCTGCGGAATCCTCTGGATGGCCGCGTCGATGCGCTTGAGGGCCTCCTCGCGGCCGGCCAGGTACACGGTCCAGGAGATGTCCGGACTGACCTGGGTGCCGGTCATGGCCACGCGCAGCGGCTGGGCCACCTTGCCCATGCCCAGCTCCAGCGAGGCCGCGACCTCCTGCAGCGCGGCCATGACCGCGTCGGCGTTCCACTCCGGCAGCGCCGCCAGCAGCTCGCGCGCCCTGGCCAGCGGCACTTCCGCACCGGGCTTGAGGTGCTTGGCCACCGCGGCCTCGTCGTAGGTCTCCAGTGGCGTGTACCAGACCACGGCCTTCTCGGCCATCTCCTTCAGGGTCTGCACGCGCTCGCGCAGCGCGACCACCACGTCCTCCGGCTTGGGCCCCCTGGACAGGTCCAGGCCCAGCTTCTCCAGCTGGTAGACCAGGTGCGGGGCGATCTCCGCCGGGTCGGTGTTCTTCAGGAAGTGCTGGTTGACCCAGCCCAGCTTGGCCATGTCCAGTCGCGAGGCCTTGGAGTTGCAGTCGCGCACGTCGAACAGCTCGACCAACTCCTGGCGGCTGAAGATCTCCTGGTCGCCATGCGACCAGCCCAGGCGCGCCAGGTAGCACAGCAGCGCGTCGGGCAGGTAGCCCATGTCCCTGTACTGCATCACGTCGGCCGCACCGGTGCGCTTGGACAGCTTGGCGCCGGCCTCGTCCAGGATCATCGGGATGTGGGCGAACCTCGGCACCGGCGCGCCGATGGCGTGGTACAGGTTGATCTGGCGCGGGGTGTTGTTGATGTGGTCGTCGCCGCGGATGACCTCGGTGATGCCCATGTCCCAGTCGTCCACCACCACCGCGAAGTTGTAGGTGGGGTAGCCGTCCGGGCGGAAGATCACCATGTCGTCCAGCTCGCTGTTGGCGATCTCGATGCGGCCCTTGATCAGGTCGTCGAAGGCGACCACGCCCCCGGTCGGGTTCTTGAAACGGATGACGCGGTTGGGGTCGTCACGGTACGGCAGGTTGAGGTCGCGCGCGGCGCCGTTGTAGCGCGGCTTCTCGCCGCGGGCCATGGCCGCCTCGCGCATGGCCTCCAGCTCCTCCCTGGTCTCGTAGGCGTAGTACGCCTTGCCCTCGGCCACCAGCCGCTCGGCCACCTCGCGGTAGCGTTCCAGGCGGTGGGTCTGGTAGATCGGGCCCTCGTCGTAGTCCAGGCCCAGCCAGTCCATGGCCTGCAGGATCGCGTCGATCGCCGCCTGGGTGCTGCGCTCGCGGTCGGTGTCCTCGATGCGCAGCACGAACTGCCCGCCGTGGTGGCGCGCCTCCAGCCAGCAGTACAGCGCGGTGCGGGCACCGCCGATGTGCAGGTAACCGGTGGGGCTGGGGGCGAAACGGGTACGGCAGGTCATGGGAAACTCGGAGGAAGGGATGCGCTGATTTTACCCCCTCCCCCGCCTCCCGGCCCGCCGCGCCGTCCCCGGGGCCGCGCCCGCCGCATGCTCCGGCCGCCGCCGGCTGCCGGGCGGCCGGCAGCGGCTAGAATCCGCGCATGACGACCCTGTTCGTGTCCGACCTGCACCTGGATCCCGCGCGCCCGGCGATCACGGATCTGTTCCTGGGCTTCCTGCGCGGCGAGGCGGCGCGGGCGCAGGCGCTGTACATCCTCGGCGACCTGTTCGAAAGCTGGGTCGGCGACGACGATCCCTCCGAGGCCGGTGTCGCGGTGGCCGCGGCGCTGCGCGGGCTGGCCGCCTCCGGCGTGCCGGTGTACTTCATGCGCGGCAACCGTGACTTCCTGGTCGGCCCGGCCTGGGCCGCGCGCGCCGGCCTGCGCATCCTGCCCGACCCGGCGGTGGTGTCGCTGCAGGGCGAGCCGGTGCTGCTGATGCACGGCGACCTGCTGTGCACCGACGACACCGCCTATCAGGCCTTCCGCGCGCAGACCCGCGACCCGGAATGGCAGCGCCGCTTCCTGGCCCAGCCGCTGGAAGCGCGCCTGGCCTTCGCCAACCAGGCGCGCCAGGCCAGCATGGCCCGCCAGCGCGAGCTCAAATCCGATCGCGCCGCCTTCGAGACCATCACCGACGTCACCCCGGCCACGGTGGAGACCTGCCTGGCCCGCTACGGCGTCTCCACCCTGATCCACGGCCACACCCACCGCCCGGCCGAGCACCTGCTCACGGTGGACGGGCGGCCCTGCCGCCGCATCGTGCTGGGCGACTGGTACGAGCAGGGCTCGGTGCTGCGGGTGGACGCGTCCGGAATGCGCCTGGAGCGGCTGTAGCCCGCCCTACTTCGCCGCCTCGGCGCAGCCGGCGTACCGGGCTCCGTCCAGCTGCAGCCGCGCCGTGTAGGCGTGCTCCAGGTCGGACATGCCGTCGCTGCACGCGCCGGCCCGGATGCGCAGGACCACCCCCGCGCCCTCGAACTGCAGGCCGTCCTCCAGCACCGTGGCGGTGCCGGCGTACGCGCGGCCCTCCATGTCCTCCGGCGCGGTGAACAGCAGGCGGCCACCCTCCACGTGCGCGCTCCAGAACGGCTCGTTGCCGAACGCGCGCCATGCTGGCGGCGGCGCCTGTTCCTGGCCGGGCGGGCGCTTGGCGGCCGCACCGGGGGCCGTGGGCGGCGGCGCGGCGCAGCCCCCCGGGGCCAGCAGGACCAGCAGGGCCAGGATCGGCGGCGCGGCGGGGACGGGGCGCATGGGGGGGCTCCGGCACGACGGGAACCGCCAGCATGGGCAAGGCGCGGGAGGGCGGTGGCAGTTGCCAGCGGCGGCGGCGGGGCCACTCACCCCCCGCGGTGGGGGGGAGGGGACCAGGCGGGGGGG
>NZ_PDWK01000071.1 GCF_010093135.1 Pseudoxanthomonas taiwanensis
GGAAGTCCGAAAGCGGGCTTGTTTCAGAGCGCGGGACGCGCTTGCGGAGCGCTTGAGCAGCGAGAAATCCGCGCTGCCGACCGAGTCGGGGGCTTCGCCGGGTCGAATTTCAACAGGCTGCTAGCGCAGGTGTCCGGCCGCCGCCCGGCGCAGGGCGCGGCCCAGCCGCTCCAGCAGTTGCGAGCGCACCGCCGCGTGCTGCCAGTACAGCGGCACGTCGAGCCAGCGCTTCGGATCGGGGATGACGATGCGGCCGGCCGCGCGTGCCGGCCCGATCAGCGATTCCGGCGCCAGGCACCAGCCCAGGCCCAGCGCCGCCGCCTCGACGAAGCCGGTGGAGGAGGGCAGGTAGTGCACCGGCGGCGCCAGCCGCGCGCGGGTGATGCGGCGGATGAAGCGCCACTGCAGTTCGTCCTTGCGGTTGAACACGATCAGCGGCGCCCGCGCCAGCGCCTCCGCGTCCATCCCGCCGCGGAAGTGGCGCGCGGCGAAGTCCGGCGAGGCGATGGGGTGGTAGCGCATGGCGCCCAGCGGCAGCGCGTTGCAGCCCTGCAGCGGCCGCGCCTGGCCGGTGACCGCGCCGAGCACGCTGCCGTCGCGCAGCAGCGCCAGGGTGTGGTCCTGGTCGTCCACGCGCACGTCGAAGATGTAGCCGTGGTCCCGGTGCAGGGCGGCCAGCGCCGGCAGGAACCAGGTCTGCAGCGAGTCCTCGTTCACCGCCACCGGGACCGCGTGCGGCGGCGCGCCGGGGACGGCCATGAAGTCGGCCAGCGCCTCGGCTTCCAGCGCCTGCATCGGCCGCACCCGGCGCAGCAGGCGCTCGCCGGCCGGGGTTGGCCGGCACGGCGACTGGCGCAGCACCAGCACCTGGCCCAGCCGGTCCTCCAGCGCCCGGATCCGCTGCGACACCGCCGAGGGCGTGATCGACAGCCGCCGGGCAGCGGCCTCGAAGCTGCCTTCCTCCAGCACGGCGGCGAAGGCAGTCAGCTGCGGGTGGAGCAGGTCCATGGAGGATAAGAAACGCTAAGGGCGGGAAAGAATTATTAGCTAGCCTTCAGCACCGCGGCAGGCCAGCATTGGCCGCCCTCCCTCCGTCCCGGGGTTGCCGCATGCTGTTGTCCGCCGCTTCCGCCGGCCTGGCCGCCGGTGCCGGCCTGATCGTCGCCATCGGCTCGCAGAACGCGTTCGTGCTGCGCCAGGGCCTGCTGCGCCGCCATGTCGGCCTGGTGGTGGTCACCTGCGTCCTCGGCGACATGGCCCTGATCGCCTGCGGCACCGCCGGCATGGGCGCACTGGTGCGGCAATGGCCGGTGCTGCTGCAGGCGCTGCGCTTCGGCGGCGCGGCCTTCCTAGGCGCCTACGCGGTGCTGGCCGCGCGCCGCGCCTGGCAGGGCTCGGGCGGGCTGGCGCCGGGCGTGGACGCGGAGGGCGGCCGGCGCGCCACGCTGCTGGCGTGCCTGGCCTTCACCTTCCTCAACCCGCACGTATACCTGGACACCATGGTGCTGCTGGGCGGCCTGTCCACGCGCTATCCGGGCAGCGGGCGCTGGGCCTTCGCCGCCGGCGCCAGCCTGGCCTCGGTGGGCTGGTTCACCGCGCTGGGCTACGGCTCGCGGCTGCTGGCGCCGGTGTTCCGCAGCCCGCGCGCCTGGCGCGCCCTCGATGCACTGGTGGCGCTGGTGATGGGCACGCTGTGCCTGCTGCTGCTGGCCCGGCCGCTGCCCCAGGCCGGGCCCTGACGGGCGCGCCGCGCGCCTACAGCCGGTAGGCGCGCTTGGGCAGGCGGTAGGCCAGGTCGATGGCCGTCTCCACCGCCTCGTCCTCGTCCATGCGGTGCTCGGCCACCAGCCTGGCCAGCACCGCGCAGTCGATGCGGCGGGCCACGTCGTGGCGGGCCGGGATGGAGAGGAAGGCGCGGGTGTCGTCGTTGAAGCCGACGGTGTTGTAGAAGCCGGCCGTGCTGAGGGTCTGCTCGCGGAAGCGCCACATGCCCTCGGGCGAGTCGTGGAACCACCAGGCCGGGCCCAGGTAGAGGCACGGGTAGTGTCCGGCCATCGGCCCCAGCTCGCGCGAGTAGGTGCTCTCGTCCAGGGTGAACAGGATGAAGGTGAAGCCCGGCTCGTTGCCGAAGCGGTCCAGCAGCGGCTTGAGCGCGTGCACGTAATCGGTGGCCAGCGGCAGATCGGCGCCGACGTTGCGGCCGTGGCGGGCGAACAGGTGCGGGTTGTGGTTGCGGTAGCAGCCCGGGTGCAGCTGCATTACCAGGCCGTCGTCCAGGCTCATGGCCGCCATCTCGGTCAGCACCTGGCCGCGGAACAGTGCCGCCTCCTCGCGTGAGAAGCCGCCCTTGAGGATCCTCGAGAACAGGCGCTCGGCCTCGGCACGCGACAGGTTGGCGGTCAGCGCGCTCTCGTGGCCGTGGTCGGTGGAGGTGGCGCCCATGGCCTTGAAGAAGGCGCGGCGCTGGCGGTGGGCGTGCAGGTAGCCGTCCCAGGTGTACACGTCCTCGCCGGTGATCTCGCCGAAGCGGCGCAGCGCGTCGGCGAAGGCCTCGTACTCGGGGTCCACCACCTCGTCCGGGCGGTAGGCGGTGATCACCCGGCCGTTCCAGCCGCTGTCGCGGATGGCTTGGTGGTGGGCCAGCGGGTCCAGCGGGCCCTCGGTGGTGGCCAGCACCTCGATGCCGAAGCGCTCGAACAGGGCGCGGGGGCGGAAGTCCGCGGTCTGCAGCGCGGCGGTGATGGTGTCGTAGTAGTGGTCGGCCGTATCGGCATCCAGGCGCACGCGCAGGCCGAACACGTCGTGGAACACGTGGTTGAGCCACAGCGAGGAGGGCGTGCCGCGGAACAGGTGGAAGTGCGCGGCGAACAGGCGCCAGGCCTCGCGCGGGTCCACCGGGGCACGGCTGCCGTCGGCGCGCGGAATGCCCAGCGCGTCCAGGCCGATGCCCTGGCTGTAGAGCATGCGGAACAGGTAGTGGTCCGGCACCAGCAGCAGCTCGGTGGCGTTGGCGAAGGGTGCGTTGCCGGCGAACCAGGCCGGATCGGTGTGCCCGTGCGGGCTGATGATCGGCAGCGTGCCGACCTCGGCGTAGAGGCGGCGGGCGATCGCGCGCTGGGTCGGGTCGGACGGGAACAGGCGGTCTTCGTGCAGGTGCAGGGGGCGGCCGGGGGTACTCATGGGACGCTCTTCGGTTCGTGGATGCGGGGGCGGGGAGCGGGCCTCAGCGGCGCGCACTCTCCACCGGCCCGAGGGTGGTGGGTGGCAGGGGCCGGCGCGCCAGCTCGATGCGCTGGAACACCAGCGCAGGATCGACCAGCCACAGCTTCACCGTGTTGGCGCCGGCGTGCACGCGGTGGCGGGAACGGGCCACGGGCCCGTTGTCGATCACCGCCGCTTCCCAGGCGGTGAAGTCCGGATCGCCGGGGCTGGGATCCAGGCGGATGTTGACCAGTTGCGGCGGCTCGTCGTTGACCGAGACCGCGTAGCGCAGGCCGCCGCGGTTGCGCACGTCCAGGGTCGGCGAGACCAGCACGCGCAGCTCGACCTCGCCGTCCTCGTGCATCACCACCGGGTATTCCAGGCGCGCGCCGTCGCCGCCGGGCACCAGCGGTTCGCCGGTGGCCGGCCAGGCGGCGACCGCCGACAGGGTGCGGCCCAGGGTGGGGATCACCTGCCACCGCCCGCCGGGCGGCGGCACCGCGCGGGCGTAGTGCTCGGCCTCGATCGCGACCACGCCGTTGCCCTCGACGAAACCGCGTGCGCCGGCGTGCCGTGGCGGCTTGTGCACCGGCACGGTCACGTACACTTCGGTCCAGTCCTGGCCGCGGATGTAGACCACACCCTCGTGGCGGCCTTCCGGCAGCGCGTCCCAGTCCACCTCCAGCCGCAGCGGCTGTTCGTCGGCCACTTCGCCGGCGGCCGGGGACACCTTCAGCCAAGGCGTGCGGCTGGTGGCTGTGAAGGCAATCGGTGCCTGGCCGCGGTTGAACACCACCACCTCGCGGGTCGGGGCGGCGACCGGATCCAGCTCCGGCAGGCGCGGGGCCTTGAGCAGGGCGGGGTAGGCCAGCGGATCGCCTTCCACCGCCACGCCGGTCACGCCCTTTTCCGGCGCGTCGACGCTGGCCAGCGCCGGCAGCACGTTGCGCGGCGGCGACTGCCAGTGGGTGTAGCCGATGCGCGGCTGGCTCATCATGTGGATCCACTTGCCGCCGGCGATGTCCTGCTCGTACACGCGCTGCAGTTCGGCATCACGCGCGAACAGTTCGCGCGCCCGGTCCGCCCAGGCATTGGCCGAAGCGCGGCCCTGGGCGGCGTAGAGCCGGTTGCGCGCCACCGCCACGTGCAGGTGGTTGAGGTTGGCGCTGGCCAGCACCGGGTATTCGACCAGCTGGTACCAGGCGTCGCGATGGCTGGCCGGGATCTTCGGCGCCAGTGCCTGCACCTGCGCCACCAGCGCATCCCATTCGGACAGCACGCGCCCGGCCTCGCGGTCGTGGACCAGGCTCCAGGTGGCGGCGTCGATCAGTTCCGGCTTGCGCCGCGCGTTGAGCCGGGTATAGCGGGTGAGGATGTCACCGATGGCCTGCGCATGCGCCGGGCCGAACTGCTCGGCCGCCCAGCGCGCCGGGTAGGTCCTGATCCATTCCAGGTCGGCCGCGTCCGGATCCCAGGCCTGGTCGAGGAAGGCGCTGATCGGCAGCTCCAGCGGCTTGATGTCGCCGACGTTGACCACCCACAGCCGCTCCACGCCATGGGCCCAGGCCAGGCGCATCTGCTCCCAGGCGCGCTCGATCTGGGTGCTGTTGAGCCACTTGTAGTTGCGCGGGCCGCCGACGTAGTCGAAGTGGTAGTAGACGCCGTAGCCGCCCGGGCGCCTGTCGGCCGGGTCGGGCAGGCGGCGGATGTTGCCCCAGTTGTCGTCGGAGAACAGCAGGGTCACGTCGTCGGGCACGCGCATGCCCTTGTCGTAGTAGTCCTGCACTTCCTTGTAGAGAGCCCACACCTGCGGGGTCTGCTCGACGGGCTTTCCGGTGACCTCGCCGATGATGCGGCGCTGGTCGGCCACGATCCGTTCCAGCAGGGCGGTGGCGGTCTCCTCGCTCATCGGCTCGTCGCCGTCGCCGCGCATGCCCAGGGTGACCACGGCTTCGCGGCCCTGCAGGCGCTCGATGCCGCCGCGCCAGAACGCCTGCAGCGTTTCCGCGTTGCGCCGGTAGTCCCAGGGGCCCTGGCCATAGCGCGCCCATTCGTGGTGCGCGCGCATCATCGGCTCGTGGTGGCTGGTGCCGATCACCACGCCGTAGGCGTCGGCCAGCTCGGCGTTCTTCGGATCGTCGTCGTAGAAGGCGCGCGGCAGCCACATCGCCGGCCACAGGAAGTTGGCCTTGTGGCGCAGCAGCAGCTGGAACACGCGCTCGTAGAACTGGTGGTTGGTGCCGCCGAAGGTCGCCTTGCTCCAGCCGCCCAGGGCCGGGTCCTCGTCGTTGATGAAGATGCCGCGGTAGCGCACCTTGGGCGCGTCGACGAAGCGGCCGGGGGCGATGTACAGGGCCTCGCGTCGCGGTGGCGGCACGTCGGCCCACCAGGTCCAGGGCGAGACGCCGATCCGGCGCGACAGCTCGTACAGGCCGTAGGCGGTGCCGCGGCGGTCGGCGCCGGCCACCAGCAGGGCGCGCTCGATGCCCGGCTCCGGCCGCTCCACCACCTGCAGCAGGTAGGCCTCCCAGGTGCCAGCCACGTCCGTGGTGTCCACGCCCTGTTCGCGCACGATGCGGTCCACGCGCGGGCTGTGGCCCAGGGTGCCGGCGATGACGGCCATCCGCGGCGTGGCGTCCTCCGGGGCGGCGCGGCCGGCCACCGCGGCCAGGTCCTCGCGCAGCGCCGCCGCGGCCAGCCGCACCGCCGGAAAGTCGGCCGCATCCACCAGCACCGGCAGCGGCGTGCCGCGTTCGATCAGCGGCAGCGCGCCGGCGGTGCGGGGGGCGCACACCGCGGCCGGGGGCCGGCAGTCCTCGCGCGCCCGGGCGGCGGAGGGCAGCAGGAACAGGGCGCCCAGCAGCAGGGCGAGATGGGGCTTGGTCATCGCGAGCCTCTTGCAGCGCCGCGGCCTTGCGCCGGCCGCGGGTTCGTTCATGGTGCCCCGGCGGATCAGGGGGCGGGGTCGCGCGGCAGGTCCAGGCGCGCCGGCTCCAGGCGCGGCGCCAGCAGGTGCACCACCAGCAGCGCGACCACGTAGGCCGAGCCGGCGACCAGGAAGATCGTGCCGTAGCTGCCGGTGGCCTGCAGCTGCGCGCCGGTGAACAGCGACATGGCCATGCCGCCCTCCGCACCGGCGAAGCCGCCGATGCCGACCACCGAGGCCACGGTCTGGCGCGGGAACATGTCCGAAGGCAGGGTCAGCACGTTGGCCGACCAGCCCTGGTGGCCGGCCATGGCCAGGCCGATCAGGCCCACCGCCAGCCACAGGTTGTCGACCTGGGTTACCAGCGCCACCGGCGCAACGCACAGCGCGCACACCAGCATCGCGCCCTTGCGCGCGCGGTTCATGTTCCAGCCCATGCGCACGAAGCGGCCCGCCAGCCAGCCACCGGCGATGCTGCCCACGTCGGCCATCAGGTACACGGCGATCATCGGCGGGCCGATGGTGGCCAGCGACAGGCCGTACTCGGAAGCCAGGAACTTGCCCAGCCAGAACAGGAACAGCCACCACACCGGGTCGGTGATGAACTTGGCGGCCACGAACGACCAGGACTGGCGGTGGCGCAGCAACCGCAGCCACGGCACCTTCACCGTGGGCTCGGGTGGGTCGGAGCGGATGTGGGCCAGTTCGGCGGCCGACAGGCGGGGCTGCTGCTCGGGCGGACGGTAGCGGGCCAGCCACAGCGCCAGCCAGGTGGCGCTGAGCACGCCGGTGCACAGGAACGCCGCCTGCCAGCCCCAGGCCGCGGCCACCACCGGCACCACCAGCGGCGCCAGGATCGCACCGATGTTGGAGCCGGCGTTGAAGATGCCCACCGCGAAGGCTCGCTCCCGCTTCGGGAACCATTCGGCCACGGTCTTGACCGCGGCCGGGAAGTTGCCGGCCTCGCCCAGGCCCAGGGCGAAGCGCGCCAGGATGAAGCCGGCCACGCTGGCGGCCAGCGCATGGCCCATCGCCGCCAGCGACCAGATGCCGATGGCCAGCGCGTAGCCGATGCGCGTGCCCAGCCGGTCGATCACTGCGCCGGCGCACAGCAGGCCGATGGCGTAGGCGGCCTGGAACGCGGTGACGATCCAGCCGTACTGGATCTCGTTCCAGCCGATGTGGTCCTGCAGGAACGGGGCCAGCACGCCCAGCACCTGGCGGTCCACGTAGTTGATGGTGGTGGCCGCCAGCAGCATGGCGCACACGCGCCAGCGGTAGCGGCCCACGCGAGCGGCCGGAACGTTCCCGGCCGGAACGGGCTCGGCGCTCATGCCTGCGCTCCGCGCGTGCTGTGCCGCAGCACCTTGCGTTCGATTCTGCGATGCAGCATTTTCGAATGCTCCCCTCCGGCGCGGGCCGGTTGCCGTCATTGGTATCGCTATCATTAACACACGTGGGAAAAGTGGGCCAAACCGGTGCGCCCTCGGCGCCGGTCCACGGGTACCGATACGACGTATGCACGTGGAATCGCGCGCTTTTTGCATTGCACTGCAGCATGGATCGCGCTTGTCTTGCGTGCCCTATGTGGGAGCGCTACCATCGCGCCGCTCGCAGAACCGGCTTTTTTGCCGCGATGCAGCAAAACCAATGAGCACAGACAACTGAACCGGATCGCCGCGGCATCACCGCGCTACGGCGAATCACCAGAAACGGGAGGGAGTACGGTGAACAAGAAACTGTGCAAGACCGAGCTTTCGCGCGCGCTGGGGCTGATGTGCCTGGCCATGGCCAGCGGCGCTGCGATCGCCCAGGACGCCGGCCCGGCCGCCGCGCCCGCGCCGCAACCGGAGGCCCAGCAGCTGGACGCCGTGGTGGTCCGCGGCTTCCGCCAGAGCCTGCAGTACTCGACCGAGGCCAAGCGCGAGTCCACCGGTTTCACCGATTCGATCTTTGCCGAGGACATCGGCAAGTTCCCTGACACCAACATCGCCGAGTCGCTGACCCGCATCCCGGGCATCCAGCTCTCCCGCGACGTCAACGGCGAAGGGCTGAACATCGGCATCCGCGGCCTGGGCAACAGCTTCACCAAGACCACGATCAACGGCGCGTCGGTGGCGACCGCCTCGATCGGCCTGGACGCGACCAACCAGAACCGCGAGGTCGACCTCAACCTCTTCCCGACCGAGTTCTTCAACCAGCTGACCGTGTACAAGTCGCCGGTGGCCAGCCTGCCCGAGGGCGGCGCCGCGGGCGTGGTCAACATGCGCAACATGCGCCCGTTCGACCTGGGCGCCGGCGGGCACGTGACCTACTCGCTGCAGGCCGACTACAACGACATCAGCGAGAAGACCAGCCCGCGCGGCTCGGTGATCGGCAGCTGGACCAACGACGAAGGCACCTTCGGCGTGCTGGCCGGCGTCACCTCGACCCGCGGCCGGCTGGGCGTGGAAGGCTTTGAGACCATCGGCTGGACCAACCCGAACCTGACCAACGTGCAGTGCGGCACCGGCGCCTCGGGCTTCCCGCCGCGCGGCAGCGTGTGCGACCGCAACGGCGGCAACGGTTGGCGCATCCCCGACACCGTGCCCGACAACGCCGCCACCCTCGGCGCCGGGCTCACCCCGGGCCAGGTCATCGACCGCGACTGGCTGCTGGCCAACAACCCGGGGCTGAGCATCGAGCAGATCGGCGAGGCGCTGATCCCGCGCCTGGGGCGCCCGGTGCACATGTCCGGCGACCGCGACCGCGACGCATTCCTGGGCTCGGTCGAGTGGCGCCCGAACGAGAACGCCAACTTCTACCTGGACGTGCTGTACGCCAAGGCGCACCGCACCAACGATCGCATCGACCTGAACCTGATCGGCCGCAACGGCAACATCATCCCGCTGGACATGAAGGTGGACGCCAACAACGTCGTCACCAGCGCCACCTTCACCAACGCCCAGTTCTTCCTCGAGGCGCGCCCGTACCGCGAGGACGTGCAGTACTGGCACATCACCCCGGGCGGCACCTTCTGGTTCAACGACGGCAACGCGAAGCTGGACGTGCAGGCCAACATGAGCCGCAGCTGGATGTTCCGCGAGTCGCCGACGATCCTGTTCAACTCGCCGTTCACCACGCTGCAGTACACCAACGACGGGGGCATCCCGCGCTGGACCACCGACCTGGACCTGAACGACCCGAACCTGGGCTGGACCTGGGACGGCGGCGGCCGCGTCTGGGCGCAGAACGAGAAGCGCGTGACCGAGACCAGCGGCGTGCGCGCCGACCTGCAGCTGGGCGAGGATCGCAACAACGTCAAGCTGGGCGTGGCCTGGGACGAGAACTTCCGCCGCATCCAGGGCTTCGGCGACACCGGCAGCGACTGGCAGCCGTACGCGTTCTCGCAGGTCACCGACGCCGACCTGGCCGGCTACATCCTGCCGGGGCCGGCCGGCTTCGTGACGGTCGACTTCGACCGCTTCATGCGCGACACCAACTACGCCCGCTACCGCGACGCGGCGCCCGAGGCGGCCGGCCCGAACACCGGCGGCGCCACCGGCGGCTTCAAGGAGCAGACCAGGGCCGCGTACATCGAGGTCAACACCGAGGCCGACGTCCTCGGCCGCGCGCTGCGCCTGAACGCCGGCGTGCGCTACGTGGCCACCGACCAGAAGATCAGCGGCCCGGTGACCATCGGCGGCGAGCGCTTCTGGCAGACCCTCGAGGGCGACTACACCGAGTGGCTGCCCTCGTTCAGCGCGGCCTGGGACGTGGCCGACAACGTGGTCCTGCGCATGTCCGGTTCGCGCACCATGACCCGCCCGAACCCGAGCTCGATGCTGCCGGCCACCACCTTCACCGACCAGTCGGCGCAGGTGGCCAACCAGGGCAACCCGAACCTGACCCCGTACATCTCCACCAACTTCGACCTGGGCGGCGAGTGGTACACGGGTGCCGAGGGCTTCGTCGGCCTGACCCTGTTCAACAAGCGTGTCGAGGGCTACACCTACCAGGGCGTGACCACGATGCCGTTCCGCAACCTCGGCATCCCGTTCGACTCGCTGACCGACGCCCAGCAGCAGGCCCTCAACAGCCGCGGCGGCCCGGACGTGGCCACGGTCAACGTGCAGCAGCAGGTCAACGCCGACGCCGAGCTGGAGATCCGCGGCTGGGAGCTGATCTGGGTGCAGCCGCTGGGCTTCGTGTTCGACGGCCTGGGCTTCATGGCCAACTACACCGACCTGGACATCAAGACCCTGGGCAAGGACGCCGACGCCCTGGCCGGCAACGTGTACGGCGTGTCCCCGTCGCTGTGGAACGCCACCCTGTACTGGGAGAACGCGGTCGCCTCGGTGCGCCTGTCCTACAGCTGGGCCGAGGGCGCGGTCGGCACCGGTCCGAACCAGCAGGGCATCGGGCCGGCGCAGATCTACGGCGAGGACCGCGGCCAGCTCGACCTGTCGGCCAGCTACACGCTCAGGAACGTGCGCAGCCAGCCGCAGCTGACCCTGAACGTGCTTAACCTGACCGGCGAGGAGCGCCGTTCGAACTTCTGGCACGACAACGCGGTCAACGACCTCTACGACCCGGGCACCACGGTCATGGTCGGCATCCGCGGCAGCTTCTGAGCGGCGATCGAGCGCCGTGACGAGGTGACCCACCAGCGGCCCGCTCCGGTGCCTGGCACCGGGCGGGCCGTTCACCATCCGCGGCCGCGGGCGGCCGCAGGCTTCCACCACGGAGCGCCACGTGACCGATAGCAGCAGCGAAATCCTCACGGTACGGGAAAAGGTCGGCTACAGCCTGGGCGACCTGGCCGCCAACCTGATCTTCCAGACCCTGGTCACCTTCCTGGCGTTCTTCTACACCGACGTCTACCGCATCCCCGCCGGCATCGCGGCGCAGATCATCTTCGTGGTCGGCCTGCTGGGCGCGTTCGTGTTCACGCCCCTGGTGGCGGTGCTGGCCGACCGCACCCACAGTCGCTGGGGCAAGTTCCGGCCGTGGATCCTGTGGACCGCGGTGCCCTTCGGCGTACTCTCGCTGCTGGCCTTCACCACCCCGGACCTGGGGCCCGGGGGCAAGGTCATCTACGCCGCGGTCACCTACACCCTGCTGGTGCTGGTGTACGCGGCCAACAACCTGCCGTACGCCGCCCTCTCCGGCGTGCTGACCGGCAACATGGCCCAGCGCAACAGCCTGTCGTCCTACCGCTTCGTGGCGGTGATGATCGCCCAGCTGATCGTACAGGCACTGCTGCTGCCGATCGTGCTGATCCTGGGCGACGGCGACCGCGTGCGCGGCTTCCAGAACGCGATGCTGCTGTTCGCCGTGGTCGGCACCGTGTTCTTCCTGGCCACCTTCTTCACCACCCGCGAGCGCGTGGTGCCGGCGCCGGAGCAGAAGTCCAGCATCCGCCAGGACCTGGCCGACCTGGTCCACAACCGGCCCTGGCTGGTGATGCTGGCCGGCACCATCCTGGTGTTCATCACCCTGGCGCTGAAGGGCGGCATGTACGTGTACTACTTCAAGTACTACATGGACGAGGCCGCCCTGGCCGCCTTCCTGGAGAACATCGGCTTCAACGGCTTCATCGCAGGCCTCAACGCCGCCCTGACGGGCATGGGCCTGGCCGGCTTCCACTGGCCCGAGGATGCGCCGACCTCGGCGCTGAGCCTGTTCAACGGCTCGGGCATCGTGCTGATGATCGTCGGCATCGGCTTCTCCAAGCCGCTGGCCGACCGCTTCGGCAAGCGCAACGTGTTCGGCGTCTTCCTGTTCCTGTCCACGCTGTGCCTGCTGGTGTTCTGGTTCTTCCCGCCGCAGGCCGCGGGCGCGGCCATGCTGGCGCAGGTGCTGCACGGCTTCTTCTACGGCGTCACCGTGCCGCTGCTGTGGGCGATGGTGGCCGACGTGGCCGACTACTCGGAGTGGCGGAACAACCGCCGCGCCACCGCCATCATCTTCTCCGCGATCCTGTGCGGCCTGAAGGTCGGCCTGAGCGTGGGCGGCGCGCTGGTGGCCGGCATCCTGGCCCACTACGGCTACGTGCCCGACCAGGCCGCGCAGCCGCCCGCCGCCCTGGACGGCATCCGCCTGGCGGTGAGCGTGTACGCCTCGCTGCCGTTCCTGCTGTGCGTGGCGCTGCTGTTCTTCTACGAGATCGACAAGGCGATGGAGTCGCGCATCGAGCGCGACCTGGCCGCCCGCCGCGGCGGCCAGCCGGCCTGACCCGTCCCCGAGGAGCAAGACCATGGCAGACAAGGAATACACCCGCGAGGAGATCGAGGCGCTGGCGGCCCGCTCCATCGCCCAGCCGCTGGTGACCCACATCTACACCGCCGACCCCTCGGCGCACGTGTTCGAGGGCAGGCTGTACATCTACCCCTCGCACGACATCGAGACCGGCGCCGCGTTCGACGACGACGGCGGCCACTTCCAGATGCGCGACTACCACGTGTTGCGCCAGGACAGCCCGGACGGCCCGGTGACCGACTGCGGGGTGGTCCTGGACGTGGCCGACGTGCCCTGGGCCGACCGGCAGATGTGGGCGCCTGACGCGGCCACCCGCGACGGCAGGTACTACTTCTACTTTCCGGCCAAGCGCGCCGACGGCATCTTCCAGATCGGCGTGGCCGTGGGTGACCGCCCCGAAGGCCCGTTCAGGCCCGAGCCGGAACCGATCCCGGGCAGCTACTCGATCGACCCGGCGGTGTTCCGCGACGACGACGGCGAGCACTACATGTACTTCGGCGGTCTGTGGGGCGGCCAGCTGCAGAAGTACCGGGACAACCGCTACGACCCGGCCCATGCCGAGCCGGCGCCGGACGAGCCGGCGCTGGGCCCGCGCGTGGCGCGCCTGGACCACGGCATGAAGCACTTCGCCGAGGCCCCGCGCGAGGTGGTCATCGTGGACGAGGACGGCGTGCCGCGGCGCGCCGGCGACCACGACCGCCGCTACTTCGAGGGGCCATGGATGCACAAGTACCAGGGCCGCTACTACCTGTCGTACTCCACCGGCAACACCCACTACCTGTGCTACGCGGTGGCCGACGACCCGTACGGTCCGTTCGTGTACCAGGGCCGCATCCTGGAGCCGGTGGTGGGCTGGACCACGCACCACTCCATCGTCGAGTTCGGCGGCAGGTGGTGGCTGTACTACCACGACTCGGTGCTGTCCGGTGGCGTCACCCACCTGCGTTCGGTCAAGGTCACCGAGCTGCACTACGACGAGCAGGGCCGCATCCGCACCATCCACCCCTATGGCGGCTGAGCCGACGATGCTGGCCACCGACCCGCTGGCGCCAGGCCCGCTGCTGGAGCTGGGCACCGGCGCGCTGGCGGTGACGGGGGCGCCGGCGGCCGGCGGCCGCATCGCCCAGATCGCGGTGGACGGCGAGCCGCAGCTGGTCGGCCACGGCGAACACGGCAGCACCGCCGCCATCGCCTGGGGCTGCTATCCGATGCTGCCCTGGGCGGGGCGCATCCGCCGCGGCCGTTTCGCCCTCCGCGGCGCCGAGTACCGGCTGCCGGCCACCCTCGGCGACCATGCCATCCACGGCGTGGGCTACGTGCTGCCGTGGCAGGTGGTGGCGCACGCGCCCGACCGGCTGGAGCTGGCGCTGGCGCTGCCGGAGGACGCACGCTGGCCGTTCGGCGGCCACGCGCGCCAGCGCATCCTGCTCGACGGTCGCCGCCTGCGCCTGGAGCTGGAGGTGGCCGCCGGGGCGCAGGCCATGCCGGTGGTGCTGGGCTGGCATCCCTGGTTCCGCAAGCCGCAGCGGCTGGAGTTCGCACCCGGCGCCATGTACCCGCGCGACGCCGAGGGCATCGCCGTGCTGCCGACCGTGCCACCCGCGCCGGGACCGTGGGACGACTGCTTCCTCAACCAGGCGCCGGTGGTGCTGCACCGCGACGGCCGGCGCCTGCGCCTGACGTCGGACTGCCGGCACTGGGTGGTGTTCGACGAGCCGGCGCACGCCACCTGCGTGGAGCCGCAGACCGGCCCCGCCGACGCCTTCAACCTGGAACCGCGGGTGATCGAGCCCGGCCAGGCCGCCTCGGCCTGGTTCGAGCTGGCCTGGGACTGACTAGGGCCTGTTAACACTATCGCAACGATTCGACGATCAGTGCGAAGTGGATGAAGGCCGCGAACATGACGTCGAGCTTGTCGAAGCGGCTGAAGATGCGGCGGAACCCTTTCAGACGGCGGAACAGGCGCTCGATTTCGTTGCGGCGCTTGT
>NZ_PDWK01000072.1 GCF_010093135.1 Pseudoxanthomonas taiwanensis
TTCCAGCCACCCAGCTGGGACATACAATCCACTTCGGCCACGGCCGGCCCCGTTTTGTTGCCTCGAGAACAACAATTCTGCCGGGTCGGCCGTGCGCCTCTCTCCCCTCAGTTGGGAGAAGAACCAAAAAAAACCGGCGCCCGAAGGCGCCGGTCCCACCCAGTGGAAAAACCGCCCGCGGTTCAGAACGAATAGCGCACGCCCACATAGGCGCGGCGCGGCTCGACCCAGGCGTTGGGCCGGCCGAAGTCGTACACGCCGTCGCCGTCGGCCAGGGCCATGTGGCTGATGGCCATCTGCTTGTTGAGGACGTTGAACACGTCCACGAAGAACTCGAGCTGGCCCACCGCCAGTTCCTTCACGTACTTGGCGCGGACGTCGAGGGTGTAGTAGGACGGGCCGGTGTTGGCGCCGACCGTGTTCGGCAGCACCCAGGTGTCCCACACGCCGCCGTGCTCGTAGCCGTCCTCGTCCATGATCGGCAGGTAGCGCGAGGAGATCAGCTGCGAGGTGGTGTACAGCATGCCGCTGTTCCAGTTGAACACCGCTGACAGCTCCACGCCGATGTCGAACTCGTACGAGCCGAAGGCCTTGAACTGGTGCTTGATGTTGCCGGGCTGCGGACCGTACATGTTGGGCGCGCGCGGGTCCAGCGCGATCCAGTCGCCCTGGAAGTCCGCGTTGGAGTCCGAGTTGGTGTTGCCCTTGGCGTCGTTGTAGGTGTACGACACCATGCCCTGCCAGCGGTCGGTCTTGAACTTCTGCAGGGTGACCTCGATGCCGCGGTAGTCGCGCTTGCCGCCGGCCAGCGTGGCGATCACGTAGTTCGAATCCGGCTTCTCGCTGTAGCCGAAGTACGAGTACGGCAGGTAGTACAGCGAACCGGGGCCGGCATAGCCGAACCAGTCGGGATCACCCGTGGGCACGTCCGGGTCCGAGTACAGCGTCAGGTCGTAGTCCTCCAGGACGTCGCGGGTCTTGCGCTCGGTGTAGGTGACCGACAGGCTGATGTCGTTGCGGAAGGTGGTCGAGTAGCCGATCAAGAATTCGTCCGTGTACGGCGTCTTCGTGGACGGCGCGAACAGGGCGTCCGGGGTCTTCGGGCCGCCACGACTGCGGAAGGTCAGCCAGCGGTCGCCGAGGAAGATCTGCTCGTGCAGCTCCGGGCCGGTCAGGTTGCCGGCGAAGTCCGCCATGTTGGTGCGGATCGGGTCGTAGTAGCGGCCGCCGAAGGCCCAGATCTTGCTGCGGCCGTCGCCGAACAGGTCGTACACCACCGACAGGCGCGGCGCGACGTCCCAGTCGAACTTGGCGGACTTGTCGCCGCGGGAGTCGTAGTGGATCCATTCCTCGGCACGGATGCCGGCGTTGACCGTCCACTGGTTCAGCGTCCAGGTGTCCTGCAGGTAGAACGCCTTGCCCTTGGTCTTGACGCTGTACGGCGCCGCCGCGACCTCGATGATGCGGTAGTTGTTCACCTGGCCGGTGGGGTTGCCTGCGGTGCCGGTGAACCGGTAGGCCATGACCTCGTCCGGGGAGATGGTGCCGTCCCCGTTGGCGTCCAGCAGGCTGGTGAAGTAGGCCTGGTCCGCGGCGCTGGCGTTGGCGATGCCGAAGCCGCCGGTCGTGCCGAGGATGCGCGGGATGTCGCCCTGTACGATGGAGCGGGTGCCCGACCAGCCTGAGCCCACGAAGTCGGCGAACGACACGCCGGCATTCTCGGCGGCGATGGAGCTGTA
This sequence comes from Pseudoxanthomonas taiwanensis, assembly GCF_010093135.1. GTDB lineage: Bacteria > Pseudomonadota > Gammaproteobacteria > Xanthomonadales > Xanthomonadaceae > Pseudoxanthomonas > Pseudoxanthomonas taiwanensis. Next base: position 1,740 of record NZ_PDWK01000072.1, read on the forward strand.
GCGGGCGCCGTCGCCGGAGATGCGCGAATCCTCGAAGTACTCGTTCTCCGTGTAGGTGAAGCCGCCCTTGATGGTGTGCGTGCCGAACGAGGTGTCCAGGAAGTACTCGGCGCTCAGGCCGAACTCGTCGCGGTTGCGCTCGGTGATGAGGATGGTGCCGCCGCCGCCCTGGCTGCGCTCCTCCACCGTGGAGGGGCGCCGGAAGGCCACGTTGTTGAGCGAGATGTCGGTGACCGACGGGAAGTTCGACACCTCGCCCTCGTGTGTGAAGGCATAGGCGCTCAGCAGCAGGTTCTCGCCGGTGCGGGTGTACTCCAGCTTGTAGTTGTCGCCGCCCTGCTCGCGCGCGGTGTCGCGGTTGTTGAGCGTGGTCGAGGAGGTGCTGCCGTTGCGGGTGTACGGGTCGTTGAAGAAGATCGCGGTCAGGCGGTCGGCTTCGGTGATCTGCCAGGTCGCCTTCAGGAAGGCCAGGTCCTGGTCGGTCTTGACCGTGCGCATGAACTCGCCGGTGGAACCGTTGAGCACGTCCTCCTCACGCCCCTTCTTCTGGTAGGAGGCGAAGAACCACAGCTTCTCCTTGATGATCGGGCCGCCGAGGGTCAGCGCCGTGTCGTAGGTGGAGAAGCCGCCGGAGGTGCTGTGCTTGTCGCGGGCCACCAGCGAGTCGTTCTGCAGGTAGTAGTTGATCGAGCCGTGCCACTCGTCGCCGCCGGACTTGGTGACCACCTTGGAGATCAGGCCCGCGCCGCCGGCGTACTCGGCCGGCACGCCGCCGGTGATGACCTGCTGCTCCTGGATGATTTCCGAGTTGAAGTTCGCTCCGAAGGTGCCGGTGTCCGGGTCGGTGACGTCCACGCCGTCGATGATGTAGACGTTGTCCGAGGAGGTGCCGGCCGCACCGCCGATATCCTGGTAGTTGACGCCGGACTTGGACGAAGGATTTCCGCTGGGGCTGGGCTTCACGCCCGGGACCAGCTGCAGGTAGCTCTGGTAGCTGCGGCCGGTGGGCAGCGACTCCACCATCTGCAGGGTCAGGGTCGTACCCACCGTGGCAGAGGTGGTGTCGATGGCGGCCAGCGAGGCACCGGTGACCACCACGGCATCCAGGGTGGTGGCGTCCACGCTCCTGCCGCCGCCGCCCAGGCTGTAGCCCAGGCTCAGGTTCCTGCCCGACACGACCGCTACGTTGGAGGCGGTGTATTCGTTGTAGCCGTCGGCGTTGATCTGCACCGTGTAGTTGGTGGCAGGGTCCAGGCCCTGCAGGCGCACCGTGCCGTCCTCGCCGGTCACGCCGCTCTTGCTCACCAGGCTGTCCGGAGAACTGACCCTCACCGTGGCGCCGGCGACAGGCCTGCCGTCGGCACCGGTGATGGTGATGCGCAGGCCACCGGGGTCGGCCGCCCAGGCGGTTCCGGCGATGCACATGCCCAGCGCCAGGCTGAGCATGCTCCGCCTGATGCTTTTCGCGCGAGAAGGATTCTTCATGTCGGTCACTCCACCATCCCCTGTAGTTGGATAAGGACTGGATCGCGACCCGGCACACGAAGAGCGCACGGAGCAGCAAGTGCCGGGCCAGCCGGCACTGTGAACACTAATGGAGCATGAACGAGGCACCGGTTAACTGGAATATAACCAGCTCTTTTTCAGCCATAAACAGTGCGCATTTGGATTCATGAGAAACCTTTTCATTGCAAAACCGTTGATCGGCATCGTTTTTCTTTCCGGCGTGAAATAAACGATTCAGTGTTTGATAAAACCAAATAGCGGCACCGCGGGCGCTCCCCGCCAATGCATCGGTGACGGGACGGACGCCTGCCCTCCGGTGGAAGGCTCCCACCACGGCCTGGCCCCGCCATCACGGGCATCCAGCGGGCGGGAGGTTTGGTTTCATCCGGGACGGTCCGGGCACGACGGCATGGGGAATTGGCTGCATCGGGCAGGATGCGGCCGGCATGCGTCTCCCGCGCGCCCCGGTACGCGGGTCTCCCCGCCCGGAATCCACGGCCGGGCCCGCATGCGCGCACGCCGGACGGGAAAAGAAAAAGGCCGCCGGCGCGGGCCGGCGGCCGAATCAGGAGAGAACCTCCAGGCTTAGAAGTCGTAACGGGCCGTCAGACGCACGGCGCGCGGCGAGGAGTACAGCAGCTCCTGGCCGAACCGCGGATCCGGCGTCACGCGGTCGGAGGCGTAACGGCCGTACCAGGGGGCCGCGACCTGCCGGTTCAGGACGTTCAGCACGTCCATCTGGAAGGTCAGCTTGTTGTTGGCCCAGTTCGGGGTGTAGGCCACGTTGAGGTTCAGCTGGTAGGTCCAGGGATTGGTCCCGGCCGAGCCGCGCGGCGAGAACCGGTAGTCATCCGAAGGCGGCACGTAGCCGGGCGAGCTCGGGTCCGTGCCCGTGCCGGCCAGGCCGCAGAAGTAGTAGTACGAGCCGTTGTACAGGCCCGCATCCGCGGTCGGGTAGTAGCTGGTGCACGAACGCGGACGGCCGGAGGCCACGATCAGCGACGCACCGGTGCGCCACTCGGGCGACCACTGGTAGAAGCCGAAGGCCTTCAGCTGGTGCTTGCGGTGGTTCGGCAGCGGGCCGCTGGCACCGACCATCAGCTGCGGCAGGTCCCAGTCCTGGGTCACCGACACGTCGGACTGGCCGCCGGAGCCGGTGTCCAGGTCGGAGTGCAGCTGGCCCTCGGTGTTGCCCCAGTTGCGCGAGAAGGTGTACTCGACCTTGCCCCACCAGTTGTTGGCGAAGGCGTGCTCGACGAACAGGTCCAGCGCGTAGTAGCGGCGCTTCAGGTCGGGCAGGGCCAGCTCCTCGGCGGTGTAGTGCACCTTCTGGAAGCTGCCGTCGGCCTGCTCCTCCCAGAACGTGTTGCCGCGGCCCGGGTTGAAGATGAAGCAGCCGCCACCCAGCGCCGGGGTGCAGGTATCGTCGATGGCGCTCTTCAGGTCGCGGTAGGTCAGCTTCGCGCCCCAGGCGAGATTGTTGCCCAGGTCCTGCTCCATGCCGACGATGAACTCGTCCTGGAAGTGGGACTTCAGGCCCACGGCCGCCACGGTGCGCGGGTCGGGTGCGTTGCCGCACTCCAGGTTGGACGAGATCACGGTGCTGCTGCCCGGGCACAGGTAGCCGACGTCGGTGACCGGGACGTTCACCAGACCGGTCGGGTTGCCCTTCTCGTCCACGCCGGTGTAGGTGAAGTACTCCTGGGTGTAGAGCGAGCCGGAGGCGGCGCGCACGGCCACGTTGTTCGGCAGGGCCAGGTGGTAGCGGCCGGCGTTGGCGAACAGCTTGAGGCTGGAGTCGCCGTTCACGTCCCACGAGGCGCCGATGCGCGGGGCCAGCTGGTGGCGCTGCTTCACGTACGGCTCGCCACCGCCGGTGTAGTTGGTGAACTGCTCGTTGCGCAGGCCCAGCACCAGCAGGAAGTTGTCGGTGACCTGCCAGCGGTCTTCGATGTACTGGGCCGACTGCTCGGTGCGGACCTTGGCCACCTGGGTGTAGTACTGGCGGCGGACGTAGTAGCCCTGGGTGCCCAGGCCGCCGGCGGCCGCAGGAGCGCCCACACCGTGCGAGGCGTCGATCGGGGCGTTCGGATTGTTGGTGCGCGAATACACCCAGACGAAGCCGCCACCGTACTCGGTGCCGGTGTAGGACTCGGCATCCATCGAGTCGAAGCCGATGCGGATGTCGTGGTTGCCCAGGCGGTAGCCGACGTCCAGGCGCCAGCCCTCGGTCTCGTCGTAGGCGCCCGGCAGGCTGACCGTGCCCGCGGTCCAGCAGCCGGCGTAGTTGGCCGCCGGGATGGACGGATGGCGGCTGGCCGCGCTGGAGGAGGTGCGCGGGCAGGTCGGGTCGTAGCCCCACGGATCCTGGGAATGCTCGATCTTCTGGCGGCCGTACAGCGCCGACAGGGTCAGGTCGTCGGTCAGGTAGCCGGTGTACTTGGCCACGTACAGCTTCGAATCGTCCTTGTCCCTGGTGCCGGCGTTCTGCTCGGTGCCGTGGGTGAAGTCCTCGTAGTTGAAGGTGTAGCCGGCCGACTCGTACTCGGTCACGTCGGAAATGCCGGTGAACTCGAGCATGTGGTAGTCGTTGATGTTCCAGTCGAGCTTCACCGCCCAGCGCGGATACTCGTACTGGTACTCCTGGTAGGCGTTGGTCGTGGTCGGCGCCGCCGTGCGGGTGCTGGCCACGCCCGCGCCCTCGCGCCGGGTCTGCTCGACGTCGGCGTAGATGAACAGGCGGTCCTTGACCAGCGGGCCGCTGACGTAGGCGCCAAGGGTGGCTTCCCAGGACAGGTTCTTCTTGCGGTACTGGTAAAGCGTGCCGTCGGTGCGGCGGGTCGGATCCGGATGGTCCGGGCCATAGAAGCCGGTGTTCGGGTAGTAGTAGTTGCGCGGCGAGGAGCGCAGCGCCTCCGGCGTCCAGATGGTGTAGACGCCACCCTTCCACTCGTTGGTGCCGCGCTTGGTGACGATGTTGATCACGCCACCGGTGGAGCGGCCGAACTCGGCGCCGTAGCCGCCGGTCAGGATCTGCTGCTGGCCGATGGCGTCGAACGGCAGTGTGGTGTAGCCCAGCGAGGTCAGCGGGTTGGTGACCGGATAGCCGTTGATGTAGTACGCGTTCTCCGAGGAGGCCGCGCCGCCGAAGCTCGGGATGGTCTGGCCGTTGCCGTCGCGGTAGCTGTCGTTGCGCACCACGCCCGGCGCCAGCAGGGCGACGCTGGCGATGTCGCGGCCGACGGAGATCTTGGACAGCTGGTCGGCGGTGAACACCGTGCGGGTGTCCACCTGCGACACGTCCACCACCGGGATGTAGGCGCCGGTGACCTCCACGCGCTCCAGCGTCTGCACGTCGCCGCGGAACGACACTTCGGTACCGCCGGCGATGGTCACCAGCACGTTGTCGCGGACACTGATGGTCTGGCCGTCCTTCTGCAGGGTGACCCGGTAATTGCCACCCGGAAGGTCCGAGGCACGGTAACGGCCGTTGGAATCCACGTTCAGCGTTCGGGTCTGCCCGGTATCCAGGTTCTGGATGACCACCGTGGTGCCCGGTTCGGCCGGCGCGACGCCGAAGATGCTGCCCGTGACGGACTGCGCCTGCACGGCGCCCGCAAAGCACATGCCCAGTGCGATGCAGAGCGTGGTGCGCCTCAGGCTCTTGGGAATGCGTCCCCTGTTCACATACGCCATATTCGGTCCCCTAAAGGATCTGGAAAGACGAACAACCCGACGCGAGATTTCCGAGGAAACCTTCACCCCGGATTAATGCGAATGTAACAACCAAGCCGCCAATCCGGGCAAGGGGAATGCCTTGACAAATAACAAATTGTTATTTCGATTTTCTCCACCCTCGAAACTGAACAGGAGCAATCGCACCCCTGCAAATCCACCAGCAGAACAAACGCGCCCGATCCGGCATCGCCTGCCCGGAGGGCGCGGCACGCCGACCGGCAGGGGCAACGCCGCAGGCCGGGTGTCGAACGGAACGGAAAGAAAAGGAGAGGACCGGCCCGTCCCGGCGGGCCGGCATGCGCTCAGGCGCGGTGATAGGGATGGTTGGCCAGCATCGCCGCAGCGCGGTACAGCTGCTCGGCCACCACCAGCCGCACCAGCATGTGCGGCAGGGTCAGCGGTCCCAGGGACCAGAGCTCGTGCGCGGCGGCACGCACCTCGGGCGCGTGCCCTTCCGGGCCGCCGATCAGGAAGGCCAGGTCGCGGCCCTGCTGGCGCCAGTGCGCCAGGCGCCGGGCCAGCTGCTCCGAGCTCCACTGCTTCCCGGGCACGTCCAGGGCCACCACGTGCGCGTTTCTCGGCAGGGCGGCCAGCACCCGCCTGCCTTCCTCCCCGATCGCCCGCTGTGGGTCGCGGCCCCTGCCGCGCAGGCCAGGCTCGATCTCGACCAGCTCAAGCGGCAGCCAGTGCGACAGGCGCTTGCGGTACTCGGCGAAGCCTTCGGCCACCCACGACGGGGCGCGCTCGCCGGTGGCGATCAGTCGGGCCTTCATGCGGGGATGATACGCCGCCGCGCCACCACGGCCGGCGGCCCGGCAGTCGCACGGAAGGAAACGGAGCGCCGGCTCAGCCGGCCAGTTCGTCGCGCGGCTGGTCGCCGACGGTCCACAACCGCTCCAGTGCGTAGAACTCGCGCACGCGCGGCAGCATGATGTGGACGACCACGTCGCCCAGGTCCACCAGCACCCACTCGGCCTCGCGCTCGCCCTCCACGCCCAGCGGGGTCACGCCCAGCTGCTGCTTGGTCTGCTTGATCACCTCGTCGGCGATGGACTTCACGTGCCGGGTCGAGGTGCCGGAGGCGATGACCAGATGGTCGGTGACGCTGGTCTTGCCGCGCACGTCGATCTCGACCACCTCCTTGGCCTTGAGCTCCTCGACCGCGGCGCGGACGGTGGCCAGCAACGCCTCGGCGGACGGCGGCGGTTCGGGGAGTCGGGTCTTGATGACGTGGGCCTGGCTGCTCAAGAGGTTCTTCTCGGGTCGGGACGACCGTGCCGATTATACCGGCGCGGCGGCGGGCGCCGTGTTCAGGGCGCGCGATAGAGGCCGTGGTCGCGGATGTAGGCGGCCACCGCCGCCGGCACCTGTGCCTCCCAGTCCGGCTCGCCGGCGGCAATGGCCCGGCGCACCGCGGTGGCCGACTCGCCGCGCAGCGGCTGGCGCAGGCGGTACACGCGTCCGGCCGGGGCCGCGGCCAGCGCCGCCGGCTCCTCCGTCCAGCGCCCCGCCATCGCCGCGGCCAGCGCCTCCGGCAGCACGTCCAGGTCGCCGCCGGCGGCGCGCTCGGCCACCACCAGGTGGGCCAGCTCCGGCAGGCATTCCCACTCCTTCCAGGTGGGCAGCGAACGGAAGCTGTCGGCGCCCAGCAGCAGGGCCAGCGGCGCGTCCGCGGCCAGCTCGGCGCGCAGTCCGCGCAGGGTGTCCACGGTCCAGGACGGCCCCGGGCGGTGCAGCTCGCGCAGGTCCACGCGCAGGCGCGGATCGCCCGCCACCGCCAGTTCCAGCATGCGCGCACGGTGCGCCGCGGCCGCGCCCGGCGGCGGCCGGTGCGGCGGATCGGCCGCCGGGGCCAGGATCACCGGCACGCCGAAGGCGGCGGCGGCGGCGCGGGCAATGGCCAGGTGCCCGGCATGCACCGGATCGAAGGTGCCGCCGTACCAGAGCCGGAGCACGTCAGCGCCCCCCCCCCGCCAGCAGGCGCGTGGCCGGCGCCTCGGCCACGGCCAAAAGCAGGCGCTCCAGCAGCTGCCACGGGTCACCCGGCCCGCGGCCCTTGGCCGCGCGGTCGATGCGCGAGGCGTAGGCGACGAAGCGGGTCCAGCGCAGCGGCGCGGAATGCCGTTGCAGGGCGCGGCGGAACGGCGCCTGGCGCGCCTCCCACAGGCCCTGCGCCTTCATCTCCGCGGCCAGGTTGGCGCCGCGCGCCTGGGCCTGGGCCAGGGCGGCGCCGCGCAGCAGCTCGCGCACCACCATCGGCATCAGCCCGGCCACCTGCTCGCCCTCGGCGCGCAGCCCGGCCAGGATCCGCCGCACCTGCGCTGGCTGTCCGGACAGGGACGCCTCCAGCAGGCGGAACACGTCGTAGCGGGCGGCGTCGGCCACCAGCGACTGCATGGTGGCCAGGTCCAGCGTCCCTTCCGGCGCCAGCAGCGCCAGCTTGTCGATCTCCTGGGCGGCCGCCAGCAGGTTGCCCTCCACGCGCTCGGCCAGGCCCTGCACCGCCTCGGGAGTGGCGCGCAGGCCGCGCTCGCGCAGGCGGCGGTCGATCCAGGCCGGCAGCTCGTGCGGCTTGACCGCCCAGGCGATGGCGACCACGCCGCAGCGGGCGATGGCGTCCACCCACTTGCCGTGGTGGGCCTTGCTCCACTCGTCGGCGACGATCAGCAGGTGGGTGTCCGGCGGCGGATCGGCACAGAAGGCACCGATCACCTCCGCCCCGGTCCTGCCCGGCTTGCCCCCGGGCAGGCGCACCTCCAGCAGGCGGCGCGGGGCGAACAGGCCTGGCGCGGCGAAGCTGGCCGCCAGCGCGTTCCAATCCGGCTCGCGGCCGTCGAACTCGAACACCTCGCGCTCGGCGCCGTCGGCGCGCGCGCGGGCGCGTACCGCGTCGGCGGCCTCCAGCACGTGCAGGGGTTCCGGACCGGCGATCAGATAGGCCGGCTGCAGGGGCTGCTTGCCGGCCTGGGCGGCCAGCTGTTCGGGCCGCAGTTCCATCAGTCGGCAGGCGCGGGCTGCGCCGCCTCGCCCGGACGGTGGGCCACGCCGGCACGGACCACGCTGTCCACGCGCCGCAGGATCGAGGCGGCCATCTCGCGGCGCAGCTCGTCGGCCAGGATCTCGCGCTCGGTGCTGGTGCCGGTGGCGTTCACCGGCGGGGAGACGTAGTCGCGCGCCAGCTCCACCGACTGCTGCGGCACCAGCTCGGTCCCGTCGGCCAGTCGGAAGGCGAACACGGTGGCGTAGCGCAGGCTGAACTCCTGGGCGCGGCCGCGCTCGTCCACGGCGATGGGCAGGTCGCCCCAGCGCTCGGACAGGATCTCCAGGCGTGCCACGCTGCCCGGCACGTCCCGGCGCACCTCGTCCTCGGCCACCTCCACGCCGGCATTGCGCAGGCTGCGCTCGAGGATGGTCACCAGCTCGCTGTACGGGGTCGTCGACACCACCCGCACCGGCGGCGTCTCCTCCGGCAGGGCCAGGCGGTCGCGCAGGTGGAAGCCGCAGCCGGCCAGGGGCAGCGCGGCGGCCAGGAGGAGCAGGAACCGGACGGTGGTGGGCGCGGATCGGGTCATGGGGCAAGTCTGGACGAGCGGTCCGGGAGCGGCAACAGGCGCGCAGCCTGACCGATCCTCCGTGAACGCCGCTTGAGAGGGTCCGGCGCCCGGGCCGGTGGCGCGGCGGCCCGGGACGTCCGCGCGGGCGGACGGAAACGCCGGGGGCGGGCGGCGGCCGGGGCCGCGCGCCCGCCGTCGCATCAGTTGGCGACGATGTTGACGATCTTGCCCGGGACGATGATGACCTTGCGCACCGTCAGGCCTTCCAGGTACTTGGCCGCGTTGGGCTCGGCCTTGGCCAGCGCCTCGATCTGCTCGCGCGGGGCGTCGGCGGCCACCTCGATGGTGCCGCGCAGCTTGCCGTTGACCTGCACCGCCAGGGTCACCGCGTCGCGGACCAGCGCCGCCGGGTCCGGCTGCGGGAACGGGACGTCCTCCAGCAGCGTCTCCGGGTGGCCCAGCACCTGCCACAGGTGGTGGCAGGCGTGCGGGGTGATCGGGTTGAGCAGCAGCACCGCCGCCTCCAGCGCCTCCTGGCGCACCGCGCGGCCCTGCCCGCTGGCGTCGTCGAACTTCGCCAGGGCGTTGGACAGCTCCATCACCGCGGCGATGGCGGTGTTGAAGCTGTAGCGCTTGCCGTAGTCGTCGTTGACCTTGGCGATGGTCTCGTGGGTCTTGCGGCGCAGCGCCTTCTGCCCGGCGTCCAGCGCGGCCACGTCCAGCGCCGGGGCCGGGCCGGCCTCGGCGTGGCGGTGCACCTGGTTCCACAGGCGGCGCAGGAAGCGGGCCATGCCCTCCACGCCGGCCTCGTTCCACTCCAGCGACTGCTCCGGCGGAGCGGCGAACATCGAGAACAGGCGCACGGTGTCGGCGCCGTACTTCTCGACCATGGCCTGCGGGTCCACGCCGTTGTTCTTCGACTTGGACATCTTTTCGACCGGGCCGATCTTCACCGGCAGGCCGTCGCTGCGCAGGCGCGCGGCGACCACGCGGCCGCGCTCGTCGCGCTCGACCTCCACGTCGGCCGGGTTGAACCACTCGCGCGCACCGTTCCCGGCCTCGCGATAGTAGGTCTCGGCGATCACCATGCCCTGGGTGAGCAGGTTCACCGCCGGCTCGTCGCTGTCCACCAGCCGCGCGTCGCGCATCAGCTTGTGGAAGAAGCGGAAGTACATCAGGTGCAGGATGGCGTGCTCGATGCCGCCGATGTACTGGTCCACCGGCAGCCAGTAGTTGCCGCGGCGGTCCACCATCTCCCGCGCCTTGGGCGAGGTGTAGCGTGCGTAGTACCAGCTCGACTCCATGAAGGTGTCGAAGGTGTCGGTCTCGCGCTCGGCGTCGGCGCCGCACTCGGGGCACTTGCACTTGCGCCACTCCGGGTCGGTCTTGATCGGCGAGCCGACGCCGGTGAACTCCACGTCCTCGGGCAGCAGCACCGGCAGCTGGTCCTCCGGCACCGGCACCGCGCCGCAGCGCGGGCAGTAGATCACCGGAATCGGGCAGCCCCAGTAGCGCTGGCGGCTCACGCCCCAGTCGCGCAGGCGGTAGTTGACCCGGCGCTGGCCACGGCCCTGGCGCTCGAAGCGCTCGGCCAGGGCCTCGAAGGCGCCGCGGTAGTCCAGGCCGTCGAACTCGCCGGAGTTGACCAGCTCCAGGTCCTCGCGGGTCTTGTCGCCGTACCAGTCACGCCAGGTGTGCGGATCCCAGGTCGCCTCCTCCTCGTTGCGCGGGGACTTGAGGCGGATCACCTGCACCTTGGGCAGGCCGTACTTGCTGGCGAACTCGAAGTCGCGCTGGTCGTGGCCGGGCACGGCCATCACCGCACCGGTGCCGTAGCCCATCAGCACGAAGTTGGCCACCCACACCGGCACCTTCTCGCCGGTGATCGGGTGCACGGCCTTCAGGCCGGTGTCCATGCCGCGCTTTTCCTGGGTCTCCAGCTCGGCCTCGGACACCCCCCCCTTGCGCAGCTCGGCCAGGAACGCGGCCAGCTCCGGGTTGTTGGCGGCCACCTTCTGCGCCAGCGGGTGCTCGCCGGCGATGGAGACGAAGGTCACGCCCATCAGCGTGTCCGGGCGGGTGGTGAACACCACCAGCGGCTCCTGCGGCCGGCCCTCGGCGTCCACCACGTCGAACTGGATCTCCAGGCCCTCGGAGCGGCCGATCCAGTTGCGCTGCATGGTCTTGACCGCCTCCGGCCAGCCCGGCAGGTCGTCCAGGCCGTCCAGCAGCTCCTGGGCGTAGTCGGTGATGCGCAGGAACCACTGCGGGATCTCGCGCTTCTCGACCAGCGCGCCCGAGCGCCAGCCGCGGCCGTCGATGACCTGCTCGTTGGCCAGCACGGTCTGGTCCACCGGGTCCCAGTTGACCACCGCGTTCTTGCGGTAGGCCAGGCCCTTGCGCATCAGGCGCACGAACATGCGCTGCTCGTGCACGTAGTAGTCCGGCGTGCAGGTGGCGAACTCGCGCGACCAGTCGATGGCGTAGCCCAGCAACTTGAGCTGGGCACGCATGTGCTCGATGTTCCTGTAGGTCCACCTGGCCGGCGCGACCTTGTTCTTGATCGCGGCGTTCTCCGCCGGCAGGCCGAACGCGTCCCAGCCCATCGGCTGCAGCACGTTGTAGCCCATCATGCGCTTGTAGCGGCTGATCACGTCGCCGATGGTGTAGTTGCGCACGTGGCCCATGTGCAGCGCACCGGACGGGTACGGCAGCATCGACAGGCAGTAGAACTTGGGCTTGTCGGACGACTCGTCGACCTCGAAGGCGCGGGTGTCCTCCCAGAACTTCTGGGCGGCGGCCTCGACCTTGCGCGGATCGTAGGAGGCGGTTTCGGGAACGGCGGACATTGCGGCTCGAACGGCTGCGGCAAAGTCGCCAAGGGTACCGCAGCGCAGCAACGCACTCCACTTGGCGGCGGCGGCGCGCCGGACCGGGCTACCATCGGCCCCAGGCCACCGGAGCCCCGCGCATGGACCCGAC
>NZ_PDWK01000073.1 GCF_010093135.1 Pseudoxanthomonas taiwanensis
CCGCCGCCGGTGCACCGGCGGCGGGCGCGGCCGCGCGCCGCCGCGCCTCGCGCTCGGCGGCGATGCGCGCCAGGCGCGCGGCGCGGGCACGGTGGCGTTCGCGTGCCGCCCAGGCGCTGCGCAGGCGCCGCTGCGCGGCCAGCAGCGGCGCGTCGGCCGGATCGTCCGCGCGCGCGGCGTAGTCCATCAGGCCCGCCTCCAGCGCGCCGTCCAGGTCGTCTTCCTGCAGCAGCGCCAGCAGGCGCAGCCGGTCGGGGGAGCTGCCCATCGCGCTTCAACGGTTGTGGAACTGCGGCTTGCGCTTCTCGAGGAAGGCGCGGGTACCCTCGCGCATGTCCTCGGTGGAGAAGAGCAGGGCGAACTGCGCGCTCTCGAACTCCAGGCCTTCCTCCAGCCCGCACTCGCCGCCGGTGACCACCGCGTCCAGCACGCCGCGCAGGGCCAGCGGGGCCGAGGCGGCCAGCTGCCGGGCCAGGGCCAGGGTCTGCTCCTCCAGCTCGGCCGCCGGCACCACACGGTTGACCAGGCCGAGCTGCAGGGCGCGGTTGGCGTCCACCTGGGCGCCCAGCAGGCACAGTTCCAGTGCCGCGGCGCGGCCGCACAGGCGCAGCAGGCGCTGGGTGCCGCCGAAGCCGGGGATCAGGCCCAGGTTCACTTCCGGCTGGCCCATGCGCGCGCCGTCGGCGGCCACCCGCAGGTGGCAGGCCATGGCCAGCTCCAGGCCGCCACCCAGGGCGTAACCGTTCACCATCGCGATGACCGGCTTGGGCATGCGCTCGATCCGGCGCATCAGGCGCTGGCCCAGCAGGGAGAACTCGCGGGCCTGGACCGCGGACAGGGCGCTCATCTCGGCGATGTCGGCACCGGCCACGAAGGCCTTGCTGCCGCTGCCGGTCAGCACCACCACGCGCACGGTCCCGTCCGCGGCCGCCTGCGTGAAGGCCGCGTCGAGGGCTTCCAGGGTCTGCCGGTTCAGCGCGTTCAGCTTGTCCGGGCGGTCGATGGTGAGGATGCGAACGGGGCCGTCGTCGCGGCCGAGGACGGGACTGGCCGTCATGGGATCTCCTGGTGCAAGGGGTCCGATGCGCGGCGCGGAACTTCCGTCCGTCGCCGCGGTCGCACAGCCACGGTCCGCCGTTGTGGCGGGCCGCCTGCGCGGCGGCTATCCTAGCGCGTCCGCCACCGCCGGGCCCGCGGGTCCGGCGTCAACCCCTTCCGGAGAAGACATTCAGATGAAGTTGCGTTCGATCGCGGTCGCCGTTGCGGCCCTCGCCTTTGCAGGCGGCGCCTTCGCCCAGGACACCACGTCCGAGAAGGGCAAGCTCAGCTACTACTTCGGCTACGACTACGGCAGCAATCTGGCCGAGCTCGCGGACCGCGGCGAGCAGCTGGATGTCAATTCGGTGGTCAAGGGCCTGCAGGACGCCATGGCCAAGAAGCAGCCGGCCATCACCGCCGAGCAGCTGCGCCCGGCGCTGGAGGCCTTCCAGAAGCGCGAACAGCAGCGCGCCGAGGAGGCCAAGCAGCGCTACGAGAAGATGGCCGCCGAGAACAAGGCCAAGTCCGACCAGTTCATGGCCGAGAACAAGGCCAGGGCGGGCGTGCAGACCCTGGCCAACGGCGTGCAGTACCGCGTGCTGGAGGCGGGCAACGGCGCCAAGCCCAACCAGTCCAGCACCGTGCAGCTGGAAGTGGCCGGTCCGTTCCCGTTCGGCCAGCGCCCGGAGCAGGCGCGTCCGCCGCAGCAGATCCCGGCCATCAAGGTCAGCGAGGTCGAGATGGCGGCCATGCGCGAGGTGCTGCTGCAGATGCCGGCCGGTTCCAAGTGGGAAGTGGCGCTGCCGCCGGACAAGGCCTACGGCGCCGACCCGCGCACGCCGTTCCCGCCGAACGTGGCGGTGGTGTTCGAGATCAAGCTGGTCTCGGTCAAGTAATCCGTCTTCAGGCTCCACGCGCTGCGCCGGCTTCGATGCCGGCGCAGCCGTTTCTGCGCCAGGCAGGCGGCCGCGTTCCGCGCTAGTCTCCCCTCCTGCATGCACGACCGCCCGTGAGTCCACCGGCTCCGTCCGCCGCCGCCCCTGCCAGCCCGTGCATCGGCCTGTGCCGGCTCGGCGACGACGGCCTGTGCGCCGGCTGCCTGCGCACGGGGGCGGAGATCGCCGCCTGGTCGCGCATGGCCGAGGTCGAACGCAGCTGGATCATGGAAACCGTACTGCCCGCACGCGAGCGCGAACTGCCCCCGTTCCTGCGGCGCCTGCCGGAACGGCCGCGGCTGGCCCGGGTGCTGCACCCGTTGCGTCGGCCCCCCGCCGATCCGGGCTGGAACCGCGCCGAGCTGGAGGACCTGCTGCCATCCGGCCTGGCCGAGGCCGCGGTGCTGGTGGGTCTGGTGCCGCGCGAGGACGGCACCTATGTGCTGCTGACCCGGCGCACCGACGGCCTGCGCCACCACGGTGGGCAGGTGAGCTTCCCCGGCGGCCGCATCGAGCCGGGCGATCCCGGCGTCCTGGCCGCGGCCCTGCGCGAGAGCGCCGAGGAGATCGCGCTGCCGCAGGCGCAGGTGGCGCCGCTGGGCTACCTGGACCCGTTCGTGACCGTCAGCGGCTTCCGCGTCACCCCGGTGGTGGCGGCGGTGGATCCGGGCTTCCGCCCGCAGCCGCACCCGGGCGAGGTGGCCGAGGTGTTCGAGGTGCCGCTGTCCTACCTGATGGCGCCCGGGCACCTGCGTAGCATCCCGATGGAGTACCGCGGGCGCACCCGCACCGTCCTGGAATACGACTGGCCGGCGCAGCGCATCTGGGGCGCGACCGCGGCCATCCTCTTCAACCTGAGGCGACGCCTGGAGGAGGGCAGATGACGCCCATGCACTGGACCACCCTGGTGGACGTGCCTGCGCTGGCGGCGCGGCTGGGCGATGCGCGGCTACGCCTGCTGGATGCGCGCGCGGTGCTCGCCGACCCGCAGGCCGGCGCCGCCGCCTTCGCCGCCTCGCACCTGCCCGGCGCGGTGCACGCCGACCTGGACCGGGACCTGTCCGACCATGGCGTGCAGGGCCAGGGCCGGCATCCGCTGCCTCGGGCCGACGCCTTCGCGCGGCGGGTGGGCCAGTGGGGCATCGGCCCGCAGCACCAGGTGGTGGTGTACGACGCCGGCGACGGCAGCATGGCCGCGGCGCGTGCCTGGTGGCTGCTGAGACTGCTGGGGCACGAACGCGTGGCCGTGCTCGACGGCGGCCTGGCCGCCTGGCGCGCGGCCGGCCTGCCCGAGACCGCGGACGCGGCGGCGCCGGACCCGCTGCCGCCGTATCCGGCCGCCGGCTTCGACGCCACGCGCATCGCCACCGCCGCCGAGGTGCTGCAACGCCTCGGCGAGCCACCCGGCTGGCTGCTGGACGCGCGCGGCGCCGAGCGCTTCCGCGGCGAGGTCGAGCCGATCGACCCGGTCGCAGGCCACGTGCCCGGCGCGCTCAACCGGCCGTTCACCGCCAACCTGCGCCAGGGGCGCTTCCGCCCGGCCGCCGAGCTGCGCGCCGAGCTGGAGCCGCTGCTGCACGGGCGGGCGCCGCGCGAGGCGGTGCTGATGTGCGGCTCGGGCGTGACCGCCTGCCACCTGCTGCTGGC
Source organism: Pseudoxanthomonas taiwanensis (assembly GCF_010093135.1). GTDB lineage: Bacteria > Pseudomonadota > Gammaproteobacteria > Xanthomonadales > Xanthomonadaceae > Pseudoxanthomonas > Pseudoxanthomonas taiwanensis. Next base: position 3,621 of record NZ_PDWK01000073.1, read on the forward strand.
CTTCGAACACGCCGGCCTGGGCGGGGCGCGGGTCTATCCCGGCTCCTGGAGCGGCTGGATCGCCGATCCGTCGCGGCCGGTCGCGCGCGGCGCGGCCTGAGCGCGCCGCGCGCCGCGTTCAGACCAGCATCCCGCCCGAGGCCTCGATGCGCTGGGCGTTGATCCAGCCCGCGCCCGGCGCCAGCAGCGCGGCCACCGCGCCGCCGATGTCGTCCGGCTGCCCGGTGCGGCCCAGCGCGGTCTGCGCGGCGACCCAGGCATTGAGCTCGCGGTCCTGGCGCAGGCGGCCGCCGCCGAAATCGGTCTCGATCGCGCCCCGGGGCCAGCGTGTTGACCCGGATCCCGCGCGCGCCGAGCTCGCGCGCCAGGTAGCGGGTCAGCACCTCGACCGCGCCCTTCATCGCCGCGTAGGCGGACGCGCCGGGCACGCTGAAGCGGGCCAGGCCGCTGGACACGTTGAGGATGCGGCCGCCGTCGGCGATCAGCGGCAGCAGGGCCTGGCTCAGCAGGTACGGGCCCTTGAAGTGGATCCGGTACATCGCGTCCAGCTGCTCGGCGGTGGTTTCGGCGAACGGCACGTGCAGGCCGGTGCCGGCGTTGTTGACCAGGTGGTCGAAGCGCGCCAGGCCCCAGCCGGCCAGCACCTCGCGCACCTGCGCGGCGAAGGCGGGGAAGCCGCCGACCTCGCCCACGTCCAGCGGCAGGACCGCCACCCGGCGGCCCAGGCCGCGCAGTTCTGCGGCCACGGCCTCGGCCGCCCCGGTCTGGCGGTGGTAGGTCAGGATCAGGTCGTGGCCGGCGCGGGCCAGGTGCGTGGCGGCGCTGCGGCCCAGGCCGAGGCTGGCGCCGGTGATCAGGGTGACGGGGGCGGGGGAAGCGCTCATGGCCGTGCTCCGTGGGGTGGGGAGTGGGCACAGGTTATTGGTCGCAGGCTGGCTGATAAACCGGACGTAATTGGTTACGTTGTTCGCAAGGGAAGAACAATAAGAACAATCATGGACTGGCTCACCCAGTACCGGATCTTCGCGCGCGTGGCCGAGCTGGGCGGCTTCACCCGCGCCGCCGACAGCCTCGGTCTGCCCAAAGCGAGCGTGTCGGCGGCGGTGCGCCGGCTGGAGGCGGCGCTGGGTGCGCAGTTGTTTCTCCGCACCCCCAGGCGGGTGCGGCTGACCGCCGACGGCGCCGCGTTCCTGGAGCGCTGCCGCGACTTCCTCGGCGAGGCCGAGGAGCTGCACACCATGTTCCGGCGCGAGGCGCGCCAGCTGGGCGGGCGGGTGCGGATCGGCATGTCGGCGGGCATGGCCCGGCACCTGGTCCTGCCGCGCCTGGGCGCGTTCCTGGAGGCGCACCCGGGGCTGCAGATCGAGCTGGGGGCGAGCGAGCGGCGGGTGGACCTGGTGCGCGAAGGCTACGACTGCGTGGTGCGCACCGGCGAGGTGGCCGATCCCAGCCTGGTGGCGCGCCGGCTCGGCGTGGTGCCGGTGGTCAGCTGCGCCAGTCCGGCCTACCTGGCCCGGCATGGCGTGCCGCGCACGCTGGAGGACCTCCGGCGCGGCCACCGCCTGGTGCAGTTCACGGTGGCCTTCGGGCACCGCCCGGAGGGGTTCGAGTACCCGCTGCCCGGTGGCGGCCACGCGACCCTGGAGCTGCCCGGCGCGGTCACCGTGGACGGCGGCGAGGCCTACGTGGGCGCCGCCCTGGCCGGCCTGGGGCTGATCCAGGTGCCGCGCTTCGCGGTGCGCGAGGCGCTGGCCGACGGCCGCCTGGTGGAAGTGCTGCCGGAGCTGCCGGCCGCGCCGATGCCGGTCAGCCTGCTGTACCCGCTGCAGCGGCACACGCCGCGGCGGGTGCGCGAGGTGATGGACTGGCTGGCCGGGGTGCTGGCCGAGCACCTCGACCCGCCGCGCTGAGTCCGCGCCTTCAGCGCTTGCCCAGCCTGGCCAGCAGGGCGCGCAGGCCGGCCTGGGTGTCCGGGTCGTACCAGCCGTCCACGAAGCGGTCCAGGTGCAGGTTCTCGGGGTCGAGCGCGCGCACCAGGTCGGCGCGGGCCAGGGCGCGGGTCTGCAGCATCGGCGCGCGCGGCAGGCGCAGCAGCGGCTCCAGCCAGGCCAGCGCGCGTGGCACCACTTCCTCCATCGTGGCCAGCTCGTCCACCAGGCCGATGCGCAGGGCCTCCTCGTCGGGGACCATGGCGCCGGACACCAGCAGGCGCTCGGCGCGGTGCTGGCCGACCACGCGGCGCATCAGGTGCTGGGCGCCGTCCGGCACGGCCAGGCCGACCTGGGTCTCGTTCATGCCGATGGTGAAGGGCCTGGCCGGGTCCGGCGAGCGCGCCATCACCCGGTAGTCGCAGCACAGCGACAGCACGCAGCCGCCCGCCGGGGCGTGTCCGGTGATCGCAGCCACCACGGGGATGCGCAGTCCGGCCAGGGCGCGCGCGGCGCCGAAGAACGCGCCCCAGGCGGCGTGCAGGGCGTGGCGGTCCTCGCCCAGCGACATCAGGTAGGGCACGTCCAGGCCGGCGGAGAAGATGCCCGAGGCGCCGGACACCACCACCGCATCCATGTCCTCGGCCACGGCCTGGTCCAGGCCGGCGATCAGTGCGCGGCACAGCGCCGGATCCAGAGCGTTGACCGGTGGGCGCGCCAGGCGCAGTTCGCGGATGCGGCCGTGGTCGATGGTCTGCACGGAAGAGGTCATGGAGCGGTCCGGAATGTGGCGGGATGGGCCGGTATCATAGGCGCATGGACATCCGAAACCTCCTGCCGGCCGCGCTGCTGGCCCTGGCCGCCTCCGTTCCCGCGTCCGTCCGTGCCGCCACGCCGGGCGACGGCAAGCCCGCCGGCGCCTGCGTGCGCATGGAGCAGGGCTGGATCCGTCTCCCGCCGGCGCCGCGGCCGATGCTGGCCGGCTTCGGCCGCATCGCCAACGGCTGCGGCCGGGCGCAGGCCGTGGTGGCCGCGCGCAGCCCGGTCTTCGCCGAGGTCTCGATCCACGAGACCACCGTGGTGGACGGGGTCAGCCGCATGCGCGAGCTGGAAAAGCTCGCCCTGCCGGCCGGCGGCGAGGCCGTGCTGCAGCCGGGCGGTCTGCACCTGATGCTGATGCAGCCGCGCGGGGCGGTTGCCGCCGGACAGCGCGTGCCGCTGGTGCTGGGGCTCGAGGACGGCGCCGAGGGGGCGGCGGAGCTGGGGGTGGGCGCGGGCGCGCCCGGCGGCCGGGACGGGCACCAGGACCACCACCACGGCCACTGAAGGCAACGCCCCGCGTGGATGGGGCCTGCGACGGAACGTAAGGGGGGGTGACATGAACGCAACCATGGAGGGCAGCCGGCCGCGCGCCATCCTGCTGGCCAGCGACCTGGGCCCGCGCAGCGACCGCGCACTGGACCGTGCCGTGCTGCTGGCGCAGGCGTGGGACGCGCGCCTGGTGGTGGCGCACGTGGTCGAGGGCGACCCCGTCGCGGCGGAGGCGATGCTGTTGCGCGATCCGCCTTCCTGGTACCGCGGCACCGACCCGGTGCGCGCCGCCGAAAAGCAGCTGCTGGACGACGCCTCCGCCCGCGGCGTGCAGGTCACCCTGCGGGTGGAGCGCGGCGGGCCGGTCGCCACGCGCCTGCTGCAGGTGGCGGACGAGGAGGGCTGCGGCCTGGTCGTGGCCGGCGTGGCGCGCGCCGGTGGCCTCGGCCGCCTGGTGCCGGGCTCGACCGTGGACCAGCTGGTGCGGCGCTCCAGGCTGCCGGTGCTGGTGGTGCGCCGGCGCACCCACGGGCCGTACCGGCGCATGGCGGTGGCCAGCGACTGGTCGCCGTCCTCGGAGCACGCCTTCCGTACCGCCGTGGCGCTGTTCCCGGACCTGGCCATCAGCGTGCTGCACGGCTACGAAGTGCCGATGGCCGGGCTGGTCGATGGCGGCCGCGACGAACTGCTGGCCACCGCGCAGGCCGACGCCCTGGCCGAGGGCCAGGCCTTCCTCGAGCGCTGCCGGCCGCCGGCCGGCGCCAGCGCGGTCAGCCTGGTGGTCGAGCGCTGCGATCCGGCCATCCTGCTGGGCCTGTACGCCGGGCAGTACCCGGTGGATCTGGCGGTGGTCGCCTCGCATGGCCGCAGTGCCGTGTTCGACATCCTGCTCGGCAGCACCGCCCAGCGCATGCTGGAAGCCTCGCCGGTGGACACACTGGCGGTGCGCGACCCCCGCGCCACCCCTTCGCTGTAGGAGCCGCGTCCGCGGCGACCCGGCCGGCGTCTGCCATGCCCGCGTTCAACGCGGACGTGGCCGGGACCGCCGCCAACCGGGGCGCGGGGAGGGGGCATGCCTGCGCAAGGCGACGGGCATCCGCAGGCGTTGCGTCGGGCACCGCCTGCGGATGCCCCGTCCGGGCCGCCGCGGACGCGGCGCCCGCGGGGATGCACGCCAGGCAGCGGGCACCGGCCGTGCCGGCGGTTCAGGCGGCGACCGCGGCGCGGATCGCCTCGGGCAGCGGGGCGCTGCGCCCGGTCCGGGTGTCCATCCACACCACCACGACGTTGCCGTCCGAGTACAGCACCGACTCGTCCTTCTGGTCGAGGATGCGGTGGCCGATGGTCACGCTGCTGTTGCCGACGCGCTCGACGAACAGCTCCACCACGATGTCGTTGGGCCACACGATCGGGGCGCGGTAGTTGACGTTGGTGGCCGCCACCACCGGTGCGATGCGGTCGCTCATGGACACGCCGGGCACGGTGTTCATCCAGCGCACGCGCGCCTCCTCCAGGTAGGAGACGTATTTGGCGTTGTTGACGTGGCCCATGGCGTCCATGTCGCGCCAGCGCACGCTGATGGGCACGCGTGCCAGCACGCGCGGTTGCGGGTGGGGGTTGGGCTGGGTCATGCGGTCTTGGTCTTGCATGGGTAATTCCTAACCTTTCCGGACCAGAATTGGACGTAGTTCCTGGATCGAGATCTGCTTGAGAAGCTTGTACAGCAAAGGTTGCAGGTTCTCGTGCCGATGATTGTACCGGTAGCAAACTTCGGCCAGGTACAGATGGAAGTATTGCCGGGGCACGCCACGGTACATGTAGAGCCAGTTCTTGGCGTAGCTCCAGAAGCCCTCGATGCCGTTGATGTGATCTCGCCCGGCAGGCCGACCCTTCTCCTTGCGGATCATCACGTGTTCGCCGCGCAGCTTCAGCGTGGCATAGGCCTGCCACTCGTCGGTGTAGTAGAGCGCGCCTTCCCGGGTGTGCGCCTCGATCTCGCGCATGATCGATGCCCGGTCATGGGCCGGGATCGGCATCGCCTTGACGCAGCCGTTGCGCTTGACGAGCCCGAACACGATCACCTTGCCCGCAGCGCCCCAGCCCCGCTTGCCCTTGCGGGCGCCACCGAAGGTGGTCTCGTCGCACTCGATGGCGCCTTCGAACGGCTCGCGCAGTTGCTCCACCAGCGCACAGCAGCCACGCACCAGTCGGTGGAACCGCTCCCGCGAGACCGCGCTGGTATCGGACAGGAACCGCTGCCGGTACGACGGCACGCCCAGCACGAACAACTCCAGCAGGCGTGCCTTCGTCGCTGTGGGCAGTCGTACCGAGTCCCACACCGACGTCCACGTGAAACGCAGCCCGCAGGCGCGGCACTTCAGACGTCCGTCCCCCGGGCGATAGTGCCGACAACCTGCACATCCGGGACATCGCTTCATGACCAAATCCTCTCAGATTTGGTCCGGTTTGCTTAGGAATTACCCTTGCATGGGGATTTCTGCGCCTTGCGCGGGGGCAGGGCCGGATCGCGGGCCACGGCCGCAGGCTTGCTGCCGCGCGCCCTGGTGTCCGGCAGCAGCTTGGCCAGGAACCGGCCGGTGTAGGAGGCCGGGTTGGCGGCGATCTCCTCCGGGGTGCCGGTGGCGATGATCTGGCCGCCGCGCTGGCCGCCCTCCGGGCCCAGGTCGATGACCCAGTCGGCGGTCTTGATCACGTCCAGGTTGTGCTCGATGACCACCACCGTGTTGCCCTCGTCGCGCAGGCGGTGCAGCACGCCCAGCAGGTGCTCGATGTCGTAGAAGTGCAGGCCGGTGGTGGGCTCGTCGAGGATGTACAGGGTGCGGCCGGTGTCGCGCCGTGACAGCTCCTTGGACAGCTTCACGCGCTGCGCCTCGCCGCCGGACAGGGTGGTCGCGCTCTGGCCGAGCTTGATGTAGCTCAGCCCCACGTCCACCAGGGTCTCCAGCTTGCGGGCGATGGCCGGGACGTTCTCGAACAGGCGCAGTGCCTCCTCGACGGTCATCTCCAGCACGTCGTGGATGCTGTAGCCCTTGTAGAGGATCTCCAGCGTCTCGCGGTTGTAGCGCTTGCCCTGGCACACGTCGCAGGGCACGTACACGTCCGGCAGGAAGTGCATCTCGACCTTGATCAGGCCGTCGCCCTGGCAGGCCTCGCAGCGGCCGCCGCGCACGTTGAAGCTGAAGCGGCCCGGCGAGTAGCCGCGCGCGCGCGCCTCCGGCACCTGCGCGAACAGCTCGCGGAGCGGCGTGAACAGGCCGGTGTAGGTGGCCGGGTTGGAGCGCGGGGTGCGGCCGATCGGCGACTGGTCGATGTCCACGACCTTGTCGAACAGGTCCAGCCCCTCGATCTCGCGGTACGGCGCCGGTGTGTGCGAGGCCCCGTTGATCTCGTTGGCGGCCAGCGCGAACAGGGTGTCGTTGATCAGCGTGGACTTGCCCGAGCCGGACACGCCGGTGACGCAGGTGAACAGGCCGGCCGGAATCTCCAGGTCCACGTTCTTGAGGTTGTTGCCGCAGGCACCGTACAGGCGCAGCGTCATCTTCGGGTTGGGCCTGTGGCGCCTGGCCGGCACCTCGATCTTCCGCTTGCCGGACAGGTACTGGCCGGTGAGCGAGCGCGGCGACTTGATGATGTCCTGCAGGGTGCCCTGGCCGACCACCTCGCCGCCGTGCGCACCGGCGCCCGGGCCGATGTCCACGATGTGATCGGCGGCGCGGATCGCATCCTCGTCGTGCTCGACCACGATCACGGTGTTGCCCAGGTCGCGCAGGCGGGTGAGGGTGGCCAGCAGGCGCTCGTTGTCGCGCTGGTGCAGGCCGATGGACGGCTCGTCCAGCACGTACATCACGCCGACCAGGCCCGCGCCGATCTGGCTGGCCAGGCGGATGCGCTGGGCCTCGCCGCCGGAGAGGGTGTCGGCCTTGCGCTCCAGGGTCAGGTAGTCCAGGCCGACGTCCACCAGGAAGCCCAGGCGCTCGTTGATCTCCTTGACGATCTTGGCGGCGATCTCGCCTCGCCAGCCGGACAGCTTCAGCGAGCGGAAGAACTCCAGCGCCTCGCCCACCGGCAGCACCACCAGCTCCGGCAGCGAGCGGTCGGCCACGAACACGTTGCGCGCGGCGCGGTTCAGGCGCGCGCCGCCGCACTCCGGGCATGGCCGCTCGCTGATGTAGCGGCCCAGCTCCTCCTGCACCGCGGGCGACTCGGTCTCGCGGTAGCGGCGCTCCAGGTTGGGAATGATGCCCTCGAAGCGGTGCCTGCGCTGGGTGCGGCCGCCGGCCTCGGTGAGGTAGGTGAAGGTGATGACCTCCTCGCCGCTGCCGTACAGCACCGCCTGGCGCACGTGCTCGGGCAGCTCGTTCCACGGGGTGTCCACGTCGAAGCGGTAGTGCCGCGCCAGCGAGTTGATCAGCTGGAAGTAGTAGGCGTTGCGGCGGTCCCAGCCGCGCACCGCGCCGGCGGCCAGGGACAGCTCCGGGTGCGCCACCACCCGCGCCGGATCGAAGAATTCGGCCACGCCCAGGCCGTCGCAGGACGGGCAGGCGCCTATCGGCGCGTTGAAGGAGAACAGGCGCGGCTCCAGCTCCGGCAGCGAGTAGTCGCACAGGGGGCAGGAGTAGCGCGAGGAGAACAGCTGCGGCGGCGCGGCCGGGTCGTCCATGGACATGACCATGGCCATGCCGTCGCCCAGCTTGAGCGCGGTCTCGAACGACTCGGCCAGGCGCTGGCGGATGTCCTCGCGCGGGCGGAAGCGGTCCACCACCGCCTCGATGGTGTGCTTCTGGCGCAGGGCCAGGGCCGGCACCGCGTCGATCTCGTACAGCTCGCCGTCGACCCGCACCCGCACGAAGCCCTGGGCGCGCAGCTGCTCGAACACCTGCACGTGCTCGCCCTTGCGGTCGCGCACCACCGGTGCCAGCAGCATCCAGCGCCGCTCCGGGTCCAGGGCCAGCACCTGGTCCACCATCTGGCTGACCGTCTGCGCCTCCAGCGGGTAGCCGTGATCGGGGCAGCGCGGGGTGCCCACCCGGGCGAACAGCAGGCGCAGGTAGTCGTAGATCTCGGTGATGGTGCCGACCGTCGAGCGCGGATTGTGCGAGGTGGACTTCTGCTCGATCGAGATGGCCGGGGACAGGCCCTCGATGTGGTCCACGTCCGGCTTCTCCATCACGCTGAGGAACTGCCGGGCGTAGGCCGACAGCGACTCGACGTAGCGGCGCTGGCCCTCGGCGTAGATGGTGTCGAAGGCCAGCGAGGACTTGCCCGAGCCGGACAGGCCGGTGATCACGATCAGCCGGTCGCGGGGCAGGTCGATGTCGATGTTCTTGAGGTTGTGCGTCCGCGCGCCGCGGATCTTGATGCTGTCCATCAGTGTGGGGCCTGCGGAAGCGAATGAGCCAGCCTAGCGAACGGGGCCGGCACGGGCAATTGGCCCAGGACGGGGCGCCGCCCTGTC
>NZ_PDWK01000074.1 GCF_010093135.1 Pseudoxanthomonas taiwanensis
GCGTTGCGATGCCCACCACCCGGTGGGTCCTTCGGCGTCCCATNCTTGGGACGGAAGCTCTTGTGCGAGGCCCACGCCTGCAGCAGCGTGCCGTCGACCGAGAAATGCTCGTCCGACATCAGGCCCCGCTTTTCCGCCAACCGCACCACCTCGGCCAGAAACTCGCTCGCCACCTCGTTTCCGTTCAAACGATCCCGGTTCTTCGAGAACACGGAGTGATCCCAGACCGGCTCGTCGATCGCGATACCGACGAACCAGCGGAACAGCAGGTTGTAGTGGAGCTGCTCCATCAGCATCCGCCCGCTCCGGATCGAGTAGAACAGCTGCAGCAGCTGCGCCCGCATCAGTTTCTCCGGCGCGATGGAGGCGCGGCCGGTATCGGCGTACAGCGCCGAAAACAGGCCGCTCATGCGCCTGAGCGCCTCATCGGCCAGCTCCCGAATGGATCGAAGCGGATGGTTCGCCGGGACGAAGTCGGCGAGCTTGGCGACCGTGAACAACGATTCCTGAGTGACGTCTGCACCGCGCATCCCACGCCCTCCACTATGGCTGAGGTCGATATCGCAAACAGAGGGCTTGAAAGCAAGCTCTGGCGCGGGAGAATTTCAACAAGCTGCTAGACTTGCACCCGCGTCCTCCTTCCCAACCCCCGGTCCGCCCCTGCCATGAAACTGGTCGACGAAGCTGAAATCGAAGTGATCGCCGGCGATGGCGGCAACGGCTGCGTCAGCTTCCGCCGCGAGAAGTTCATCCCGCTGGGCGGGCCGGACGGCGGCGACGGCGGCGACGGCGGCAGCGTCTGGCTGGAGGCCGACGAGAACCTGAACACCCTGGTGGACTTCCGCCACCAGAAGATCTTCCGCGCCCAGCGCGGCCAGAACGGCATGGGCCGGCAGATGTACGGCAAGGGCGGGGAGGACATCGTCATCACCGTGCCGGTCGGCACCGTGGTCACCAACGTCGAGACCGATGAGGTGATCGGCGACCTGGTCCGCCACGGCCAGCGGCTGCTGGTGGCGCGCGGCGGCAAGGGCGGCCTGGGCAACATGCACTTCAAGAGCTCGGTCAACCGCGCCCCGCGCCAGGCCACCCCGGGCGCGCCGGGCGAGCGCCGCACCCTGCGCCTGGAGCTGAAACTGCTGGCCGACGTGGGCCTGCTGGGCTTCCCCAACGCCGGCAAGAGCACCTTCATTCGCGCGGTGTCGGCGGCCACGCCCAAGGTGGCCGACTACCCGTTCACCACGCTCTACCCGAACCTGGGCGTGGTCAGTGTCGAGCCGCACCGCAGCTTCGTCATCGCCGACGTGCCGGGCCTGATCGAGGGTGCGGCCGAGGGCGCCGGGCTGGGCACCCAGTTCCTGCGCCACCTGCAGCGCACCCGCCTGCTGCTGCACCTGGTGGACATCGCGCCCATGGAGGGCGGGGTGGAGGGCGTCTCGCCGGCGCAGCAGGTGCGCGCCATCGAGCGCGAGCTGGGCAAGCACGACCCGGAGCTGCTGGCCAAGCCGCGCTGGCTGGTGCTCAACAAGGCCGACCTGATGTTCGAGGACGAGGCCGCCGCGCGGGCGCGCGAGGTGGTCGAGGAGCTCGGCTGGACCGGCCCCTGGTTCCTGGTCTCGGCCCTGGGCCGCGAGGGCACCTGGCCGATCATGCTCGAGGTCATGGCCTTCCTGGACCGGCTGCGCGCGGAGGAGGCCGAGGAGCGGGACGCGGATGCGGCCCGCTGAGACCCGGTGGCAGGCAACGAAAAACCCGGCCGGAGCCGGGTTTTTCGTGCATGCGGACGCTGTTGCCCGGAACGCGGCCTCAGGCGGCGGCGGACTTCAGCGCCTTGATGCGGGCATTCAGGCGCGCCTTGTGGCGGGCAGCCTTGTTCTTGTGGATCAGGCCGCGCGCGCTGAAGCGGTCCAGAAGCGGCTGGGCGATGGCGAAGGCGGCCTCGGCACCGGCGACGTCGTTGGCGTCCAGGGCCTTGATGACCTTCTTGACGGCGGTACGGAGCTGCGAACGCTGGGCGGCGTTGCGCGCATTGCGCACGACCGTCTGCTTGGCGCGCTTCTTGGCGGACTTGATGTTGGCCACGGCAGTGGATTCCTGGATAACTGGTTGCGGGAAATGGTGGAACCTAGCGAACGCGAAATTATGGAGGATTCAACCACTTGGGTCAACCGGCCCGGGGCGGCGGGGGCGGGGGGCGGCCGATGAGCGGTCCGCGCCTGCTGCGTTCGACCGCCGTGTTCTCGGCGATGACCTTCCTGTCGCGGGTCTCCGGCCTCGTCCGCGACCAGGTCTACGCCGTGGTCTTCGGCGCCAACCCGGCCATGGACGTGTTCGTGGCCGCCTTCCGCATCCCCAACTTCATGCGCCGGCTCTCGGCCGAGGGCTCGTTCTCCATGGCCTTCGTCCCGGTGCTGGCCGAGTACAGGGAGAAGCACGGGCCCGGGGCGGTGCGCGCGCTGATCGACCGGGTTGCCGGTGCGCTGCTGGCGGCGCTGCTGGTGGTGACCGGGCTGGTGCTGCTGGCCGCGCCCTGGGTGGCCCGGGCGATCGCGCCGGGCTTCGCCCGTGACCCGGCCACCCACGCGTTGTTCGTGGAGATGCTGCGCATCACTTTCCCGTACGCGCTGTTCATCTCCCTGGCCTCGCTGGCCGGCGGCATCCTCAACACCTGGCAGCGCTTCGCCATCCCGGCGCTGTCGCCGGTGCTGCTGAACCTGTCCATGATCGCCGCCGCCGTCGGGCTGGCGCCGCTGATGGGCGGCTCGGTGGTGGCGCTGGCCTGGGGCGTGTTCGCCGCCGGCATCCTGCAGCTGGGCTTCCAGCTGCCGGCGCTGGCGCGGCTGGGGCTGCTGCCGCGACCGCGCCTGGACCTGGCCCACGCCGGCGTGCGCAAGGTCATGACCCTGATGGTGCCGACCCTGTTCGGTTCCTCGGTGGTGCAGTTCAACCTGTTGCTCAACACGCTGCTGGCCAGCCTGCTGGCCGGCGGCAGCATGACCTGGCTGTACTACAGCGACCGCCTGCTGGAATTCCCGCTGGGGATGTTCGGCGTGGCCATCGGCACGGTGATCCTGCCGCACCTGTCCTCGCGCCATGCCGCCACCGATCCGGAAGGCTTCTCGCGCGCCCTGGACTGGGGCCTGCGCCTGTGCGTGCTGATCGGCGTGCCGGCGGCGCTGGGCCTGGTCCTGTGCGCCGGGCCGCTGGTGGCGACCCTGTTCCAGTACGGCCGCTTCGACGCCGAGGATGCGCGCATGAGCGCGCTGAGCCTGATGGCGCAGGCCCTGGCGGTGCCGGCCTTCCTGCTGGTGAAGGTGCTGGCCCCGGCGTTCTACGCACGCCAGGACACCAGGACGCCGGTGCGTGCGGCGGTGGTGGCGGTGCTGGGCAACGCCGGCGCGGCCGCGGGCCTGTTCGCGCTGCTGCTGTGGGGCCCCCAGGCCGGCCGCGCCGCCCTGGCGGCGGCCGGCGGGCGGCCGCTGGACGCGCTGGCCGGGCTGGAGGGCGGACACGCCGTGCTGGCGCTGAGCATCGCCATCGCCGGCTGGGCCAACGCCCTGCAGCTGGGCTGGCTGCTGCGCCGGACCGGGGTGTACCGCCCGCAGCGCGGCTGGGGCCGGCTGCTGCTGCAGGTGGGTGCCGGCGCCGTGGCCCTGGCGGCGGCGGTGCTGTGGCTGCGCGGGCTGTGGCCGGCGTGGGACGCCTGGGCCTGGTGGGAGCGGGCCTGGCGCCTGGCCGTGCTGGTCGGTGGCGGCGTGGCGGCCTATGGGGCGCTGCTGCTGGTCCTGGGCCTGCGGCCGCGCCACCTGCGCGCCTGAGCGGGGTGGGGATGGCCGGCGGAGGCTATACTTCATGGTTCGGCCCGCGGCCGGCGCGATGGCGCCGGCAGGGCGAAGATCCGGTCTATCCATCCGATGAGCAGGCTGTTCCGTGACGTCGAGGGCGGGTTGCTGTGCCCGCGCGGCAGCGTGGTCTGCATCGGCGCCTTCGACGGCCTCCACCTGGGCCACCGGGCGCTGGTGCGCCACACCGTCGCGCGCGCCCGCGCGCTGGGCCTGCCGGCGGTAGCCCTGAGCTTCGAACCGCTGCCGCGCGAGTTCCTCGCCGCGGCCAACCCGCCGCCGCGCCTGCTGCTGCCGCGCGGCCGGGTCGAGGGCCTGCTGGGGCTGGGGGTGGACCACCTGGGCCTGCTGCGCTTCGACGCCGCCTTCGCCGCGATGCCGGCCGAGGCCTTCGTCCGCCAGGTGCTGGTCGGCCGGCTGGGCGCGCGCGAGGTGTGGATCGGCCCGGAGTTCCGCTTCGGCCACCGCCGCGGCGGCGACCTGGCCCTGCTGCAGGCCATGGGCGCGGAGCTGGGCTTTTCCGCCGCGCAGATCGCGCCGGTGGAGGCCGCCGGCGGGCGCGTTTCCAGCACCCGCATCCGCGAGGCGCTGCGCGCCGGCGATTTCGCCACCGCCGCCGCGCTGCTGGGCCGGCCGTACACGATCGGCGGGCGCGTGGTGCGCGGCCGCCAGCTCGGCCGCACCCTCGGCTATCCGACCGCCAACCTGCGCTTCCCGAAGGTGCCGGCGCTGTCGGGCATCTACGCCACCTGGGTGCACGGCGTGGGCGAGCGGCCCTGGCCCTCGGTGTCCAGCTTCGGCACCCGGCCCACGGTGGAGGGCGTGGAGCCGCTGCTGGAGGCGCACCTGTTCGACTTCGCCGGCGACCTGTACGGGCGCCACATCGAGGTCGAGTTCGTCGCCAGGCTGCGCGACGAGGAGAAGTTCCCCGACCTGCCGGCGCTGATCCGGCAGATGCACCTGGACGCGCAACAGGCGCGTCACATCCTTTCCGAATCCGAACGACTGCGAGCCACGGCGTGAGCCAGGACTACAAAGCCACACTCAACCTGCCGGCCACCGATTTCCCGATGCGTGGCGACCTGCCCAGACGCGAGCCGGAGACCCTGGCGCGCTGGGAGGCGGAGGGCCTGTACGCGCGGCTGCGCGAGAACGCGAAGGGCCGCCCCCTGTTTGTGCTGCACGACGGCCCGCCGTACGCCAACGGCGCCATCCACCTGGGCCACGCGGTCAACAAGATCCTCAAGGACATCATCGTCAAGTCGCGCTATCTGGCCGGCTTCGACGCGCCGTACGTGCCGGGCTGGGACTGCCACGGCCTGCCGATCGAGATCGCCGTGGAGAAGAAGCACGGCAAGGTCGGGGTCAAGCTCGACGCCGAGCAGTTCCGGCAGAAGTGCCGCGAGTACGCCCTGGAGCAGATCGAGCTGCAGCGCAGGGACTTCAAGCGCCTGGGCGTGATCGGCGACTGGGACAACCCGTACAGGACGCTCGACTTCGCCTTCGAGGCCGCCGAACTGCGCGCCCTGGCCAGGATCGTCGCCAATGGCCATCTGGTGCGCGGCGCCAAGCCGGTGCACTGGTGCTTCGACTGCGGCTCGGCCCTGGCCGAGGCCGAGATCGAGTACCAGGACAAGGTCTCGCCGGCGATCGACGTGGCCTACGCCGCGCGCGACGGGCGTGCGCTGGCCGCCGCCTTCGGCGTGGAGTTGCCTCAGGGCGTCGAGGTGGCGGTGCCGATCTGGACCACCACGCCGTGGACCCTGCCGGCCTCGCTGGCCGTGTCGCTGGGCCCGGAGCTGGACTACGTGCTGGTGGAAGGTCCGGCGCGCGGGGACGGGCGTCGCTGGCTGGTGCTGGCCGAGGCCCTGGCCGACCGCGCGCTGCGCCGCTACGGCGTGGCCGACACCGTGGTCCACGGCCGCGCCAAGGGCGCGTGCCTGGAGGGCATCCTCCTGCAGCATCCATTCTACGCCGGGCGGGAGATCCCGCTGATCCTGGGCGACCACGTCAGTGCCGAGGACGGCACCGGTGCCGTGCACACCGCCCCCGGCCACGGCCAGGAGGACTACGCGGTCGGCAAGCGGTACGGCATCGTGGACCGCTACACCGCCGCGCAGATCAACCCGGTGGACGGCCGCGGCGTGTACCTGCCCTCCACCCCGGCCTTCGGCGCGCTGGAGCTGGCCGGCCTGCACATCTGGAAGGCCAACGACGCCATCGTCGAGGGCCTGCGCGGCAACGGCACCCTGCTGGCGCATGCGAAGCTGGAGCACAGCTACCCGCACTGCTGGCGGCACAAGACCCCGGTGGCCTTCCGCGCCACCCCGCAGTGGTTCATCTCCATGGACCAGGCAGGCCTGCGCCGCGACGCGCTGGAGGCGATCAGGCAGGTCGGCTGGTTCCCGGCCTGGGGCGAGGCGCGCATCACCGCCATGGTCGAGGGCCGCCCGGACTGGTGCATCAGCCGCCAGCGCACCTGGGGCGTGCCGATCGCGCTGTTCGTGCACCGCCAGACCGGCGAGCCGCACCCGCGCAGCGTGGAGCTGCTCGACCGCGTGGCCGACATCGTCGAGCAGAAGGGCATCGACGCCTGGTACGCGCTGGAACCGGCCGAGCTGCTGGGCGCGGAGGCGGCCGACTACGAGAAGGTCACCGACATCCTCGACGTCTGGTTCGACAGTGGCGTGACCCACGAGGGCGTGCTGCCGGCGCGCGGCCTGCCCAAGCCGGCCGACCTGTACCTGGAGGGCTCGGACCAGCACCGCGGCTGGTTCCAGTCCTCGCTGCTGACCGGCGTGGCCATCGACCGTGCCGCGCCGTACCGGCAGTGCCTGACCCACGGCTTCACCGTGGACGAGCACGGCCGCAAGATGTCCAAGTCGCTGGGCAACGGCATCGAGCCGCAGGAAATCATGAAGACCCTGGGCGCGGACATCCTGCGCCTGTGGATCGCCAGCACCGACTACAGCAACGAGATGGCGCTGTCGCAGGAGATCCTCAAGCGCATCTCCGACGCCTACCGCCGCATCCGCAACACCGCGCGCTTCCTGCTGGCCAACCTGCACGGCTTCGACCCGGCGCGCGACCTGCGCCCGCTGGATGACATGGTCGCGCTGGACCGCTGGATCGTGCACCGCGCCTGGGAGGTGCAGGAGAAGGTCAAGGCGGCCTACGACCGCTACGACTTCGCCGAGATCGTGCAGGCCCTGCTGAACTTCTGCAGCGTGGACCTGGGGTCGCTGTACCTGGACGTGACCAAGGACCGCCTGTACACGATGGGCGAGGACTCGCGCGGCCGGCGCAGCGCGCAGAGCGCGATGTTCCGCATCGCCGAGGCCTTCGTGCGCTGGATCGCGCCGATCCTGAGCTTCACCGCCGACGAGGTGTGGCGCCACCTGCCGGGCCAGCGCAAGGACAACGTGTTGTTCGAGACCTGGTACGAGGGCCTGGCCCCGCTGCCGGCCGACGCGCCGCTGTCGGCGGCCGACTTCGAGCGCCTGCTGGCCCTGCGCGACCAGGTGGCCAAGGTGCTGGAGCCGATGCGCGCCAACGGCCAGATCGGCGCGGCGCTGGAGGCGGAGATCACCATCACCGCCGGCGCCGACACCGTGGCGTGGCTGCAGCCGCTGGCCGAGGAGCTGCGCTTCCTGTTCATCAGCGGCGACGTGAGCGTGGAGCCGGCCGGCACCGAGGACGTGTTCGTCAACGCGCGGCCCACCACCAAGCCCAAGTGCGTGCGCTGCTGGCACTACCGCGCCGACGTGGGCGCGGTGGCCGCGCACCCGGAGCTGTGCGGCCGCTGCGTGTCCAACATCGAAGGTCCGGGCGAAGACCGGAAGTGGTTCTGAGAATGGCCGCCGCGCGCCCCAACGCCATGCCCTGGCTGCTGCTGTCGGCGGCGGTCATCGGCCTGGACCAGTGGAGCAAGGCCTGGGTGCTGTCCAGCCTGCCCGAGTACACCGCCGTGCCGGTGGTGGAAGGCTTCTGGAACTGGTACCGCACCTACAACACCGGCGCCGCGTTCAGCTTCCTCGCCAGCGCCGGCGGCTGGCAGACCGTGTTCTTCACCGTGCTGGCCCTGGCGGTGTGCGCGCTGCTGGGCACCTGGCTGTGGCGCACCCCGCGCGGGGCCTGGCGCCAGGCCGTGCCCTACGCGCTGGTGATCGGCGGCGCGCTGGGCAACGTGATCGACCGCCTGGTCCACGGCCACGTGGTGGACTTCATCCAGTGGTACTGGCGGGACTACTACTGGCCGGTGTTCAACCTCGCCGACACGGCGATCGTCGCCGGCGCTGTGGGCATCGCCCTGGCCGGCCTGGCCGACGGCCGCCGCAAGACCGGTTCATGATCCCCGTGCCAAGCTATGGGCCGGCTAGTCCCGGCCGGAACGACTGACCCCCATGGACGTCCTGCTCGCCAATCCCCGCGGTTTCTGCGCCGGCGTCGACCGCGCCATCGAGATCGTCAAGCGCGCCATCGAGACCCTCGGTGCGCCGATCTACGTGCGCCACGAGGTGGTGCACAACCGCTTCGTGGTGGACGACCTCAAGCGCCGTGGCGCCATCTTCGTCGAGGAGCTGGACGCGGTGCCGGACAACGCCACGGTCATCTTCAGCGCCCACGGCGTGTCGCGCGCGGTGCGCGAGGAGGCCGAGCG
Source organism: Pseudoxanthomonas taiwanensis (assembly GCF_010093135.1). Lineage (GTDB taxonomy): Bacteria > Pseudomonadota > Gammaproteobacteria > Xanthomonadales > Xanthomonadaceae > Pseudoxanthomonas > Pseudoxanthomonas taiwanensis. The sequence continues at coordinate 8,503 of NZ_PDWK01000074.1, forward strand.
GCGCGGGCTGAAGGTGTTCGACGCCACCTGCCCGCTGGTGACCAAGGTGCACCTGGAGGTGGCGCGCCACTGCCGCGCCGGCCGCGACGTGGTGCTGATCGGCCACGCCGGCCATCCCGAGGTCGAGGGCACGATGGGCCAGTGGGACCGCGAGGGCGGCGCCGGCCGGATCTACCTGGTCGAGGACGTGGAGGACGTGGCCACGCTCGAGGTCGGCCAGCCGGACAACATCGCCTACACCACCCAGACCACGCTGTCGGTGGACGACACCCGCAGCATCATCGAGGCCCTGCGCGCCAGGTTCCCGGCCATCCAGGGCCCGAAGAACGACGACATCTGCTACGCCACCCAGAACCGCCAGGACGCGGTGCGGGTGCTGGCCCGGCAGTGCGACCTGGTGCTGGTGGTCGGCTCGCCGAACAGCTCCAACTCCAACCGCCTGGCCGAACTGGCCCGGCGCGAGGGCGTGGAGTCGTACCTGATCGACGGCGCGCACGAGATCGACCCGGCCTGGGTGCAGGGCAAACAGTGCATCGGCGTGACCGCCGGCGCCTCGGCGCCGCAGGTGCTGGTGGACGGGGTGATCGAGCGGCTGCGCGGGCTGGGCGCGACCAGCGTCGGCGAGCTGGAGGGCGAGCCGGAGGACATGGTCTTCGCCCTGCCCAAGGAACTGCGCCTGCAGCTGGTCGACTGAGCCGGCGCGAGCGCCGGCTAGCCCAGGCGGATGCCCCGGTCGCGCAGGTTGCGCAGGATGGTGAACAGCAGTTCGCTGCGCACCGCCGAGGCTTGGCGCGGGGAGGGCACGAAGCCGGTGGCGGCGAACACGATGCGGTCGGTGGTGATGCTGTCGATCTGCACGCCCGGCGCCGGCGCCTCCATGACCGCCGGATGGGCGCGGAAGGCCTCCAGCAGGATCGCGCGCACCTGGTCGGCGTCGGTGGTGGCCAAGGGCAGCGGCAGCAGGATCTTCACCAGCCCCTCGGGATTGGCGTAGGTGCGGTTGCGCACCGCCTTGGTGATCAGCTCGGAATTGGGCACCAGCACCGTGGTGCGGTCGCTGGTCTGGATCTCGGTGGCGCGCACGTTGATGCGGCGGATGTCGCCCTCGGCGTCGCCCACCACCACCCAGTCGCCGACCTTGACCGGGCGCTCGGCCAGCAGGATCAGGCCGGAGATGAAGTTCTGCACGATCGCCTGCAGACCGAAGCCGATGCCCACCGACAGCGCGCTGGCGATCCAGGCGATGCGCTCCAGGCTCACGCCGATGGCCGCCAGCGCCATGGCCAGGGCCAGCACCATCCCGGCGTAGCCGGCCAGGGTGGCCACCGAGGCGCGCATGCCCTCGTCCATGCGGGTGGTGGGTAGGAAGCGCCGCTCCAGCCAGCGCCGGAACAGGTACAGCAGCAGGCTCGCGCCGGCGAACACCAGCAGCGCGCGGGCGATGTTGCCCGGGCTGAGCACCAGCTCGCCGATGGTGATGCCGCGCAGCAGGCGCAGGGTGCGCTCCACTAGGTCGGTGCCGCCCGAGCCCCAGGGCAGGGCCAGCAGGATCAGCGCCGCCAGCGCCACCAGCAGGCGCAGGCCCGCCGACAGCAGCACCGCAGTGCGGTCCACCAGGCGCGGCTCGATGCCGAAGCGGGTGTTGATCCGGCGCCCGGCCACGCCGCGCGAGGCCAGCAGGGTGCACACCAGGTCGTCGGCGAAGCGCATCGCCAGCCAGGCGGCGGCCACCACCGTCACCGCCCAGATCAGCTGCAGGCCGATGAAGGCCGCCAGGGCCACGTAGCCGGTCAGTAGGCCGAGGACGGACAGGCCCACGCCGATCCAGCCCAGGCTCACCGCCAGGTTCATCCACGGCCGGAAGTGGGGGCGCGGGGCCCCGTCGCCGGCCGCGCCCGACTGCAGGCGCTGGATGCGCAGCAGCACCGCCAGCACCAGCGCCGTGCACAGCACTGCGGTCAGGCCGGTGACCGCCACCGCCAGGTCCAGGCTGGTGCGCGCCTGCGCCACCACCATGCGGGCGAAGCTGGGCACGGCCACCACCAGCGCCACCGGCAGCGGGAACCGGCGCAGTGCCCGCGCACCCTCGTCGGAGATGGCCGGCAGCCGCCAGGACGGCCGGTCCACCGACAGCAGCGCGCGTCCCAGCGTGGCGGCCACCGTCACGAACACCGCCAGTCCGGTCGCCCGCCCGGCCAGCGCGGCGCGGCTGGCCGGCAGCGTTTCCGGCAGCAGCGCGCCGCGCGGCAGCTGGACCACGCACAGCGTGGCCAGCAGCGCCAGCAGCACCCGTGCCATGGCCGGGCCGGAGCGGCGCAGCGGGCCGGCCGGGGTCCGCGCCGCCACCAGCGCGGGCAGGCGCCGGCCCAGCCACGCGGCGCCCAGGGTCAGCAGCACCGCCAGCGCCAGGCTCACTGCCGGCTGCAGGGTGCCCTCCCGCCAGTGGCCGCGGGCCGCGTCGGCCGCCTGCCGCCACAGCGCCTGCAGGCGCGCGACGTCGCGCGGCGCGCTGGCGCCCAGCTGGCGCCAGAACGCCGGCCGCCACGGTGGCGGGGTCCGTTCCAGCAGCAGTTCGCCGAAGCGCTGCTGGCGCAGCGCGGCGATGCGGTCCAGCAGCTGCCCGCTTTCGACCAGCGCCAGCCGCGCCTGGCGCAGCTGCGCGTCCAGCGCCGCGCGCTCCTGCAGCAGGGCCTGCCGCTCGCGCGCCACCTCGGCCGGCTCGGGCTGGCCCGCCGGCGGCTCGCCCAGCCCTGCCAGGCGCGCGTCCAGGCTCTCCAGCTCCGGGGTGCGTGCGTCGATCAGCGCCTGCGCCGCTGCCTGGATGTCCAGCACCGTCTCGCGTGCCCCTGCCAGGTCGGCGTCGTTGTCGTAGCGCTCCAGGCGGGTGGCGATCGTCTCCAGCTGGCGGCGTGCCTTGTCCAGGTCCGGCCCGTCCGCCCGCACCGGCAGGGCGAGGCAGGCCAGGAGCAGGAACAGCAGTGGGCGCAGCAGCAGGGCGGTTCGGCGCATGGGCGATGCGGTGGCCGGGAAGGCGGTTACGTTAGCACCCGGCGCGCGTGGCCATGGCGGCCGGCCCTGCAGGCGCCGCGCCGGCGGCGTCCCGGACGGCGCCGCCGAGGCAGGCGGCACGGACGCCCGGAAAGACGAACGCCCGGCACGGGGCCGGGCGTTCGGAACTGGTGCCGGAAATAGGATTCGAACCTACGACCTACGCATTACGAATGCGCCGCTCTACCAGCTGAGCTATTCCGGCGGGTCAGTGGGCTGACACGATCGGCAATTCTACCGGGTCCGGTTCCCGCGCGCCAAGCGCCGGGCTGTCGCGTTCCCGGTGGCGATGCGGTTGCGCGGGGGCGTGCCTGCCTTTCACGCGCCGTCGCCGGCCGATGGCGATGACCATGCATGCGCTTGGGAAGGTCTGAACAACTCCGCCCGATTGCGCGACAATGCCTCACCGTGATCGGGGTGAGTGCGATGCAGCTGTCGTTCGGTGATGCCGAGGGTCTGGGGAGCCGCAAGCGCACGCGGCGCGAGGTG
>NZ_PDWK01000075.1 GCF_010093135.1 Pseudoxanthomonas taiwanensis
GTGGGGGGGCGGGCGCTAGAATCGGCCATCCTTTCACCTGGAACCATCGCCATGCGTCTACGCCTGCTCACCGCCTCCGTCCTGGCCGCCCTGGCCGCGGTCCCCGCCGCCTTTGCCGGCGAGGGCATGTGGGTCCCGCAGCAGCTGCCGGAAATCGCCGGGCCGCTGAAGCAGGCCGGGCTGAAGCTGAAGCCTGAGCAGCTGGCCGACCTGACCGGCGACCCGATGGGCGCGGTGGTGGCGCTGGGCGGCTGCACTGCCAGCTTCGTCTCGCCCAACGGCCTGGTGGTGACCAACCACCCCTGCGCCTACGGCGCCATCCAGCTCAACTCCACCCCCGAGCGCAACCTGATCCGCGACGGCTTCAACGCCGCCACCCCGGCCGAGGAGCTCAGTGCCGGCCCGAACGCGCGGGTGTACGTGCTGGAGGAGATCACCGACGTCACCGCGCAGGTGCGCGCGGCCCTGGACGCGGCCGCCGATCCGCTGGCCCGTGCCCGCGCCCTGGAGGCGCTGGAGAAGAAGCTGGTGTCCGGGTGCGAGGCCGAGCCGGGCTACCGCTGCCGCCTGTACAGCTTCTCCGGCGGCAACACGTACCGTCTGTTCAAGAACCTCGAGATCCGCGACGTGCGCCTGGCCTACGCGCCGCCCTCGAGCGTGGGCAAGTACGGCGGCGACATCGACAACTGGATGTGGCCGCGCCACACCGGCGACTTCGCCTTCTACCGCGCCTACGTCGGCAAGGACGGCAAGCCGGCGCCGTACTCCCCGGACAACGTGCCGTACAAGCCGAAGCACTGGCTGAAGATCGCCGACAGGCCGCTGGGCGAAGGCGACTTCGTGATGGTGGCCGGCTACCCGGGCTCGACCAACCGCTATGCGCTGGCGGCCGAGTTCGACAACACCGCGCAGTGGACCTACCCGACCATCGCGCGGCACTACAAGAACATGATCGCCATGGTCGAGGAGGCCGGGAAGAAGGACCCGGAGATCCAGGTCAAGTACGCCAGCACCATGGCCGGCTGGAACAACACCAGCAAGAACTACGACGGCCAGCTGGAAGGCTTCCGCCGCATCGACGCGGCCGGGCAGAAGCACGCCGAGGAAGCGGCGGTGCTGGCCTGGCTGAAGGGGCAGGGCGCCGAGGGCGCCCGCGCGCTGGAGGCCCACGCCCGCCTGGTGGAGCTGCTGGAGCAGTCCAAGGCCACCCGCGAGCGCGACCTGGTGCTGCGCAGCTTCCACGGCACCGGCGCGGTCGGCGCGGCGGTGCAGCTGTACCGCCTGGCGATCGAGCGCGCCAAGCCGGACGCCGAGCGCGAGCCGGGCTACCAGGAGCGCGACATCCCGACCATCGAGGGCGCGATGAAGCAGCTGGAGCGCCGCTACGTGCCGGCCATGGACCGCCGGCTGCAGGCCTACTGGCTCAACGAGTACGTGCAGCTGCCGGCCGCCCAGCGCGTGGCCGCGGTGGACCGGTGGCTGGGCGGCAACGACGCCAGGGCCGTGGAGCGCGCTGTGGAGCGCCTGGCCGGCACGAAGCTGGGCAGCACCGAGGAGCGCCTGAAGTGGCTGTCCGCCGACCGCGCGGCGTTCGAGGCCAGCACCGACCCGGCCATCCAGTACGCGGTGGCGGTGATGCCGACCCTGCTGGAGCTGGAGGAGCAGGCCAAGGTCCGCGCCGGCGAGAACCTGGCCGCGCGCCCGGTGTTCCTCAAGGCCGTGGCCGACTACCGCAAGAGCCAGGGCCGCTTCGTCTACCCGGACGCCAACCTGTCCCTGCGCATCACCTTCGGCAACGTGATGGGCTACGAGCCGCGCGACGGCGTCGCCTACACCCCGTTCACCACCCTGGAGGGCGTGGTCGCCAAGCACACCGGCGAGGAACCGTTCGACGCCCCGCAGGCGCTGCGCGAGGCGGTGGCGGCCAAGCGCTACGGCGGCCTGGAGGATCCGCGCCTGGGTTCGGTGCCGGTGAACTTCCTGTCCGACCTGGACATCACCGGCGGCAACTCCGGCTCGCCGGTGCTGGACGCGCACGGCAAGCTGGTCGGCCTGGCCTTCGACGGCAACTGGGAGTCGGTCAGTTCCAACTGGGTGTTCGACCCGAAGATGACCCGCATGATCGCCGTGGACCAGCGCTACATGCGCTGGATCATGCAGGAGGTCTACCCGGCCCCGCAGCTGCTGAAGGAGATGGGCCTCTGACGGCCTGATCCGGCCGCCGGGGCGGCACCGTCCGCCCCCGAACGGGTATGATGCGCACCCCGCCGCACCGCCGGTGCGGCGGGGTTTTGCCCATACGGGGATCCCATGCGCATCCTGCTTGCTCGTCACGGCGAGACGCCGTGGAACACCGAAGGCCGCTACCAGGGCCAGATCGACATCCCGCTCTCGCCGGTGGGCGAGGCCCAGGCACGCGCGCTGGGTGAACGCCTGCGCGGGGTGCCGATCACACGCGCGGTGGCCTCGCCGCTGTCGCGTGCCCGGCGCACCGCCGAGCTGGCCCTGGGCGAGGACCGCGCCGGCATGCTGGCGCTGGACCCGGACATCCAGGAGATCGCCCACGGCGAGGGGGAGGGCCTGCTGGCCGCCGAGATCGCCGAGAAGGACCCGGCCCGCCTGCGCGCCTGGCGCGAGGAGCCGGACACCGTGCTGATGCCCGGCGGGGAGTCGCTGCGGCAGGTGCTGGAGCGCTCCTGGCGCGGCCTGCAGCGCGCCACCGAGGGCCTGGGCGAGGCCGACACCCTGCTGATGGTGGCGCACGATGCGGTCAACCGCGTCCTGCTGTGCCGCGTCCTCGGCCTGCCGATCGGCAGGCTGTGGACCTTCCGCCAGGCGCCGACCACGCTCAACCTGCTGGAGGGCCCGCGCGTGGACCGCCTGGAGGTGGTGCGCCTGAACGACTGCGCGCACCACACCCCGTTCTTCGGCGAGGCCAGGCACCGGGCGCTGTGAGGTGCCGGTCCTCCCGGCGCGGGCCGGCGCGGCGGGAGGCGACGTGGTTCCGGCATCCGGCGTGAGCGGCATGGACCTGCAGCAGTGGCTGGCGTACATCGAGCGCCAGCATCCCCGCACCATCGAACTGGGCCTGGAGCGCGTGCGCGAGGTCGCCACGCGCCTGGGCCTGGAGCGGCCGGCCGCGCAGGTGGTCAGCGTGGCCGGCACCAACGGCAAGGGCTCGACCGTGGCCTTCATCGAGGCCATCGCCCGCGCCGGCGGCTGGAAGGTGGGCGCCTACACCTCGCCGCACCTGCTGCGCTACAACGAGCGCGTGCGCATCGACGGCCGGGAGGCCTCCGACGAGGCGCTGGCCGGGGCCTTCGCCGCGGTGGAGGCCGCGCGCGGCTCCACACCGCTGACCTATTTCGAGTTCGGCACCCTGGCCGCGCTGTGGCTGTTCCAGCGCGCCGGGCTGGACCTGGCGGTGCTGGAGGTCGGCCTGGGCGGGCGCCTGGACGCGGTCAACCTGGTGGACGCCGACGTGGCGGTGATCACCACCGTGGACATCGACCACACCGACTGGCTCGGCAGCGACCGCGAGAGCATCGGCGCGGAGAAGGCCGGCATCGCCCGGCCGTGGAAGCCTCTGGTCCTGGGCGAGGTGGACTCGCCCTCCAGCGTGCTGCGCCACGCCTACGCCATCGGCGCCAACGCCCTGCGCCTGGGCAGCGACTTCTTCCACGAGCCGGTGGACGAGGGGCACTGGCGCTGGCGCGAGGTCGGCGCCGAGCTGCTGCTGCCCAATCCGCAGCTGGCCGCGCCGGTGCAGCGCGCCAACGCCGCCACCGCCATCGCCGCGCTGCGCGCGCTGCCGGGCACGCTGCCCGACCATGCGTACGCCGAGGGGGTGGCCGCCGCGCGCCTGCCCGGGCGCCTGCAGCGCTTCGCGCACGGCGGCGTGGAGGTGGTGGTGGACGTGGCCCACAACCCGCAGGCCGCGCGCGAGCTGGCGGCCTGGCTGAAGGCCGCGCCCGCGGCCGGCGCCACGGCCGCGGTGTTCGCCGCGCTGGCCGACAAGGACGTGGCGGCCGTGGCCGCGGCCCTGGAAGGGCGGATCGCACGCTGGCACCTGGCCGGCCTGGCGGAGGCGCCGCGCGGCCAGGACGGGGACGCGCTGGCCTCGCGCCTGGCCGGCACCGCCGCGGCCGCCGGCAGCCGCGACGCCGACGTGGCCACGGCGCTGGCGCGCGCCGTGGCCGCCTGCGCGCCCGGCGACCGGGTGCTGGTGTTCGGCTCGTTCCACACCGCCGCCGCGGCGATCCGGACGCTGCGTTCAGGGCGGTGAGGGGCCGGCCGGCGATGCGGCGCCTATAATCGGGCGGCCTTTCCGAATCCTGCCGCGAGCCCGTGGATACCACCCTCAAACAACGCCTGATCGGCGCAGCCGTGCTGGTCGCGCTGGCGGTCATCTTCCTGCCGCCGCTGATCAAGGGGCCGGCGCCGGACAGCGGCGTGGACGACATTGCCATGCGCGTGCCCGATGCGCCGGGCGGCGAGTACGAGACCCGCGAGCTGCCCCTGCTGGGCGGCGATGCGGGGCAGGAGCCGCAGCCCGCGCCGGTGGCGGCCGCCGCGCCCGCCGCCGAGGCCACGGCCGCCACGGAGCCGCAGGCCGGCGCCGGCACGGCGGCAGGGCGCTGGGCGGTGAGCTTCGGCGCCTACGCCAGCGAGCGCGACGCCGAGGCGGTGCTCACCCGCGTCCGCCAGGCCGGGCTGGAGGGCTTCATCGAGGAGGCCACGATCAACGGCCGCCAGGCCTGGCGCGTGCGCGTGGGGCCGTATCCGGACCGTGCCCTGGCCGAGGCCGGGCGCCTGCAGGCCATCCGCATCCGCAACGACGTCAACGCCCAGGTGATCGCCCTGGACGCGCAGACCGAAGCCGAGGCGGCCTCCACCCGGCCGGCGCCGCAGCCGGAGCGCACGGCGCAGGACCGGACGCCGGAGCGGGCGACGCCCGCCCCGGCCGCCACGACCTCCACGGCGGCCGCGCCGAAACCGGCCGCCACCGCCCCGGCGCAGGCGCAGCCCAGGGCACCGGCCACCGCCAGCACGCCCGCGAAGACGTCGGCACCTGCACCGGCGGCATCGGCGCCGGCCACGCCGGCGGCGGCGAACGTGGGTTTCGCCGTGCAGCTGGGCGCCTTCGCCAGCGCCGCCGAGGCCAACGCCCTGCGCGACCGCCTGCGCGGCGCCGGCTTCAGCGCCATCGTCCAGCCGGTGGGCACCGACCGCGGCACGCTCAACCGCGTGCGGGTCGGGCCGGTGGCCTCGCGTGCCGAGGCCGAGCAGCTGAAGGCGCGCCTGGCAGCGGGCAACTTCGGCACCGGCATGGTGGTCTCGCACCCGTGATCCCGGCCGGGCGTGCCGCGCGGGAGGGCGCGTGAACGCGATCGACCTGTTCCTGCTGGCCGTGGTCGCCGCCTCGGCGCTGTTCGGCGTGCTGCGCGGCTTCGTCGGCACGGTCGCCTCGGTGGTGGCCTGGATCGGCGCCGGCTGGTGCGCGTTCCGCTACGGCGGCGAGCTGGCGTTCCGGTTCAGCAGCGACGGCCAGCCCGGTCCCAGCGAGCTGCTGGCCGGCTACGCCGCCGCGTTCATCGGCGTGCTGGTGCTGGTCGGCCTGGTCGGCTGGGCCATGCGCAAACTGCTGCACTCGGTCGGGCTGTCGGGCCTGGACCGCGCGCTGGGGCTGGCGCTGGGCCTGGCGCGCGGCGCGCTGGTGGCCTGCGTGCTGCTGCTGCTGATGGCGTTCAGCCGCCTGCCCGGCGAGCGGGCCTGGCAGGAATCGCGCGTGGTGCCGGTGCTGCTGCCCGGCGCGCAATGGCTGGCCCGCTGGCTGCCGGAATGGGCCGCCAGCGAGCTGGACTTTGGCAGCCACCCGTCCAGCGGCGATAATGACGGCCCCGGACGGGCCGACACGGGCACGGGCATGGACGCATGGCCCGCACCGATGGACGAGGGCGCGCCGTCCCGATCCTGATCCACCGTCCACTCACGGTCGGCGACCGTCGCGGAGACATTCCCAGCATGTGCGGCATTATTGGCATCGTCGGCAACCAGAACGTTGCCGGGCAACTCTATGACGGCCTGACCGTCCTCCAGCACCGCGGCCAGGACGCCGCCGGCATCGCCACCGCCGACGGCACGCGCCTGCGCGTGCACAAGGGCAACGGCCTGGTCCGCGACGTGTTCGACGCCCGCTCGATGAGCGTGCTGGAAGGGCGCGTGGGCATCGCCCACTGCCGCTATCCGACCGCCGGCTCGGAGGGCATGGACGAGGCGCAGCCGTTCTACGTCAACTCGCCCTACGGCATCGCCCTGGCGCACAACGGCAACCTGATCAACACCGACACGCTGCGCCGCGAGGTGTTCGAGCAGGACCGCCGCAACATCAACACCGAATCGGACAGCGAAGTGCTGCTGAACGTGTTCGCGCACGAGCTGGACGTGCAGCACGCGCTCAACCCGCAGGCCGCGATCAAGGCCGTGGCCGGCGTGCACCGCCGGGTCAAGGGCGGCTACGCCGTGGTCGCGGTGGTGCTGGGCCTGGGCCTGGTGGCGTTCCGCGACCCGCACGGCATCCGCCCGCTGGTGCTGGGCCGGCGCCAGACCGCCGAGGGCGTGGAGCACTGCGTGGCCTCCGAGTCGGCCGCGCTGGACATCCTCGGCTACGAGCGCCTGCGCGACGTGGAGCCGGGCGAGGCGGTGGTCATCACCCCGCGCGGCGAGCTGATCGCCGAGGTGTGCGCGCCGCCGGTCGAGCGCGCGCCGTGCATCTTCGAGTTCGTGTACTTCGCCCGCCCCGACTCGATGATCGACAACGTGTCGGTGCACAAGGCGCGCATGCGCATGGGCCAGAAGCTGGGCGAGAAGATCCTGCGCCTGCGCCCGGACCACGACATCGATACGGTGATCCCGATCCCGGACACCTCGCGCGACGCGGCGCTGGAGATCTCCAACGTGCTGGGCGTGAAGTACCGCGAGGGCTTCATCAAGAACCGCTACGTCGGCCGCACCTTCATCATGCCGGGGCAGGGCGAGCGGGTGAAGTCGGTGCGCCGCAAGCTCAACCCGATCCACCTGGAGTTCCGCAACCGCGTGGTCCTGCTGGTGGACGACTCGATCGTGCGCGGCACCACCAGCCAGCAGATCGTGCAGATGGCCCGCGACGCCGGCGCGCGCAAGGTCTACCTGGCCTCGGCCGCGCCACCGGTGCGCTACCCGAACGTGTACGGCATCGACATGCCCTCGGCCGACGAGCTGATCGCCCACGGCCGCACGGTCGAGGAGGTGGAGAAGCTGCTGGGCTGCGACTGGCTGATCTACCAGGACCTGGAGGACCTGGAGGCCGCGGTGCGCGAGGGCAACCCGCGCCTGACCCGCTTCGACTCCTCCTGCTTCGACGGCAACTACGTCACCGGCATCGAACCGGGCTACTTCGAGCGCATCCGCCAGCTGCGCTCGGACGAGGCCAAGCGCAAGCGCCGCGCCTGCTGAGCCCGCGCCGGAAGGCGCCCCGCCATGCGTTCCTTGTTCGAAGCCGCCCGCCAGTGCCTGGACGCCGCCGACCCCGCGGAGAAGGTCGCCCTCACACACGCGCACTTCGCCGCGCTGGAGCGCGGCGAGCTGGTGATCCCGGGGGACGCGCCGCCGCCGGAGCCGATCCGCATGCCGGGCCGGCCGCCGCGCCCGCGCCTGGTGCATCCGCGCGAGGTGCCCAAGCGCGGGCTGGGCACGCCGGAGGGGCGGGCGGCGTTCCTGCACGCCATCGCCCACATCGAGCTCAACGCCATCGACCTGGGCTGGGACGCGGTGTACCGCTTCCGCGGCCTGCCGGAGCAGTTCTACCGCGACTGGGCGAGGGTGGCCGACGACGAGGCGCGCCACTTCACCCTGCTGCGGCGGCGCCTGCAGGAGTTCGGCTACGACTACGGCGACTTCGACGCGCACAACGGCCTGTGGGAGATGTGCGAGAAGACCGCCCACGACGGCCTGGCGCGCATGGCCCTGGTGCCGCGCGTGCTGGAGGCGCGCGGCCTGGACGTGACCCCGGGCATGATCGAGCGCCTGCGCGCGCTGGGCGATGACCGCACGGTGCAAGCGCTGGAGGTGATCCTGCGCGAGGAGGTCACCCATGTGGCCGCCGGCTCGCGCTGGTACCACTGGTACTGCCGGCAGCGCGGCGTGGAGCCGCGCCAGCGCTTCCGCGAGCTGCTGCGCGAGTACGCCGGCGGCTACCTGCGCGGCCCGTTCAACCTGGAGGCGCGGCTGCTGGCCGGCTTCGACGAGGACGAACTGCTGGCCCTGCAGCAGCAGGCCGATTGAGCCGGCTCAGCCGGCCTGCTGCTCGCGGCGGATCAGCTCCAGTACCGCGCCGGCCTCCAGCGGCGAGCCGAACAGCCGGCCCTGGGCCTCGTCGCTGGCGGTTCCGCCCAGCAGCGCCAGCTGCTCCTCCCGCTCCACGCCCTCGATGCCGATGGCGATGCCCAGCCGCGCGCACAGGCTGGACACCGCGTCGATCACGGTGTGGCCGTGCGGGGTGCGTTCCAGCTCCTGCAGGAACACCGGGTCGAACTTGACCTTGTCGAACACGAAGCTGCGCAACCAGCTCAGCGACGAGCTGCCGGTGCCGAACTGGTCGATGACGATGGAGATGCCGGCCCCCTTGAGCCGCGCCAGGCTGGCCTCGGCCGCGGTGAAGCTGCGGCACAGCGTTTCCTCGTCGATCTCCAGCTCCAGGCGCGCCGGCGGGAAGCCGGCCCTGGCCAGTTCCTCCAGCAGCCATCCGTCCAGTCCCGGATCGAGCTGGTGGCCGGCGAGGTTGACCGACAGGGTCAGGTGCTCCGGCCAGCGCAGCGCCTCCTGCAGGGCACCGCGCAGCATCCAGCAGCCCACCTGGTCCATCAGGCCCACTTCCTCCAGCAGCGGCACGAAGCGGTCCGGCGCCTGCAGGCCGCGTTCGGGGTGGCGCCAGCGCAGCAGCGCCTCGAAGCCGCGCAGGCGCCGCTGCGGCAGGCACACCCGCGGCTGGTAGTGGATCTCGAACTGGCCGGCGGCCACGGCCTCGCGCAGCTCCATCTCCAGCCGGCGCCGCTCCTGCATGCGCCGGTCCATGCCCGGATCGAAGAAGCAGCTGTGGCCGCGGCCGTGGTGCTTGACCTGGTACAGCGCCAGGTCGGCGTTCTGCAGCAGGTGCTCGGCGGTGGGCGCCTGGTCGCCGGTCATGGCGATGCCGATGCTGGCGCCGACCACCACGCGATGGCCGTCCAGGTCGTAGGGCGCCTGCACGGTCTCCAGCAGGCGCCCGGCCAGGGCCTCGACCTGCTCGCGGCCGACGGGCGGTTCCAGCAGGATGGCGAACTCGTCGCCGCCAAGCCGCGCCACCAGGTCGCTGCCGCGCACGTTCTGGCGCAGGCGCACCGCCACCGTGCGCAGCAGGGCATCGCCGACCGGGTGGCCGAGGGTGTCGTTGACCTCCTTGAAGCGGTCCAGGTCCAGGCACAGCAGCGCGGCGTGGCGGCCCTGGCGGGCGGCTGCGACCGCCGCGGCCAGCCGTTCCATCAGCACGCCGCGGTTGGCCACGCCGGTCAGCGGATCGTGCCGGGCCAGGTAGACGATGTGCTCCTGGGCCTGGCGGCGCGCGTCCACGTCCTCCAGCACGCCCACCCAGCCGCCGCCGTCCTCGTCGGCCAGGCGGTCGCCGCGGGCCCGGACCCAGCGCCACTGGCCCCGGGCGTCGCGCCCCCGGAACTCCAGGTCGAACGGCCCGCGGCTGCGGATCACCCCGGCCCAGGACGCGTCCAGGGCCGGCAGGTCGTCCGGGTGGACGGCGCGCAGCCAGCCGCGGCCCAGCGCCGCCGACTCGGGCTGGCCGGTCAGCTCGGGCCAGCCGGTGCCGGTGCTGATGGTGCCGTCCGGGCGGGCCTGCCAGAACACCAGGGCGCCGGCCTCGGCGACGGTGCGGTAGATGCGCTGGCTGCGGTCCAGGCTGGCGGCCAGGGTACGGGCGTCGTCGGCGCGCCGGCGCAGGGCGATCTCGGCGTTGGTGATGCCCTCCTGCAGGGTGGCCAGCTCGCGGATCGCCGGCGGCGGGGCCGGGTCGGCCGCCGCCGGCAGGGCGTCGTGCCCGGCGATGATCAGCTGCGCGCGGCGCACCAGGCTGCCCACCGGGCGCAGGATGCGGCCGGCCAGCAGGTGGCAGGCCAGCAGGCCCAAGGCCGCGGCCAGCAGCGCGCCCAGGCCGATGCCCGGCAGCGGCGCGCGCCAGCGCGCCTGGAATGCGGCCAGCGGCTCGCCCACCACCAGCGCCCAGCCCGGCGCGGCCTCCAGCATCTGGAAGGCGAACACCACCTGCTGCCCTTCCTTGGACAGGGCCTCGAACACGCCGTTGCGGGTGCCCAGGGCCACCAGCTTGTCCCAGTCCGGGACCGGCTGGCCGAGATAGCGCTCGGGGCTGCGCGAGCGCGCCGCGATCCGGCCCTCGGGATCGACCACCGCCACCAGCAGGTGCTGGTCCGCGGCGGCGGTGGCCACCGTGTCGATCAGGTGGTTGGAGCGCAGCACCACCGCCGCGCCGGGCGCGTCCGGGGCGCTGCCGGGCACGGCGATGGCCACCAGCGGCGTGGCCGGATCCTCCGCGCGGAAGAACAGCCCGGACACCTGCGGCCTGCCGGTGGCGCGCGCGGCCTCCAGCAGCGCCGCCGGCACCGGTTCGGTGCCGGCGCCGTGCCCGCTGACCACCCGGGTGTCCAGACCGGCGGCGCTGCCGCGCCGCCACAGCAGGGTGGCGGTATCGGCGTCGCCGGCCGTGGCCTCGTGCAGCATGCCCAGGTTGGCGATGTGGTCGAGGATGCTGCGGTCCACCGCGTGGGCCAGCAGCGAGGCGATCTCGGCCAGGTGGGTGCGGGAGTCCTCGCGCAGCCGGTTGGCCGCATGCCACATGGTCAGCAGGACGATGCCCAGCATCGGCAGCAGGGCCGCGGCCACCAGCAGGTACAGGTGGCTCCGCAGGCCGGACGCGGGCCTGGCCGAACGGGATTGCCGCCTGTTGGCCTGCGCCATGCCCGCGATGGTCCTCCTGCTGCTGTGCCGTGGATGCGCGGACCGGGCGCGGGCCGCGCGACGGTGGTCCTGCACCGCATCTGCGAGGGAGAGTAGGCGCGCCGCGCGCGCTGGCAACTGGCAACGCCATGCCCGTCCTGTGCCATGCTGGCGGTTCCCGTCGTGCCGGAGCACCGCCATGCGCCCCGTCCCCGCCGCGCCGCCGATCCTGGCCCTGCTGGTCCTGCTGGCCCCGGGGGGCTGCGCCGCGCCGCCGCTCCTTGGACAGGGCCTCGAACACGCCGTTGCGGGTGCCCAGGGCCACCAGCTTGTCCCAGTCCGGGACCGGCTGGCCGAGATAGCGCTCGGGGCTGCGCGAGCGCGCCGCGATCCGGCCCTCGGGAT
>NZ_PDWK01000076.1 GCF_010093135.1 Pseudoxanthomonas taiwanensis
TTGTTCTGTTGAGGCGTCCGCCCACCACCAGAGCCCTCCCCTCTCTTGTCGGCGGCAGCGTCAGAGGGGTATAAGAGACAGGGCCGTAGCGCGTGGGTCTGCAGCGGGAAGGAGGGGGGAAGTGCGCGGCTGGCGGTTCAGGCCGGCGGCGGCGCCTGGCCCGGATGCCCGCTGGCGGTGGGGGGCGCGCCGACTGCCCGGGCAACGCCGTGGCGCGGCAGTGGCGCCGGCGCGGCGGGACAGGCTGGGGCAGGCTGGCGGTTCTGGATCACGCGCGTTCCCGGGAAGTGGCGGTTGCCCGATGGCGCCATCTTAAACGGGAATGGTTCTCAAATGCAACGGGAAACGAATCCCGTTCGTCCCCTTTGGCGCGTCACGGAAGGAGCAGGGCCGGGCCGGGATGCCGGATGGCCCGCGAGGCGTCGCGCACGACACCGGCCAGCCCGGGAGGAGGCGCGGAGGCGCCGGCAGGCGGAGGGATGCCGGTGCCGGGCCGGTCGCGGACGGGTCAGCGGTCGTCGCGGGTCCAGATGTGGCCGTCCTCGCGCTTGACCGGGAAGCGGGCCACAGGGGTGTAGGCCGGCGGGCACAGCGGCCGGCCGTCGCGCACGTCGAAGCGGGCGCCATGCAGGATGCACTCGATGCTGCCGGTGGCCGGATCGAAGGTCCCGGAGGACAGCTCGAAGTCCTCGTGGCTGCAGCGGTCCTCCAGCGCGTACAGCTCGCCGTCCAGGTTGAACACCAGGATCGGGGTGCCGGTGACCGCGTCGTACACGCTGCGCATCTCGCCCGGCAGCAGCTCGCCGCTGGGGCAGACCAGGGTCCAGGTGACGCTCATGCCACCACCTCGCGCAGGGGCTTCTCCAGCACCTCGAAGCGCAGGTCGGGACGGTGGGGGATGCCGAAGCGCTCGTCGCCGTAGGGGAAGGGCTTGTGCACGCCGGTACGGCGGTAGCCGCGGCGCTGGTAGTAGGCGATCAGCTCCTCGCGCAGGTCGATCACGGTCATGCGCATGGCCGGCAGGCCCCAGTCCTCGGCGGCGATGCGCTCGGCCTCGGCCAGCACCGCCTTGCCCAGGCCGCCGCCCTGCAGGTCCGGGCGCACGGCGAACATGCCGAAGTAGCCGGCGCCATCCTCCTCGGCCACGTGCGCGCAGGCCAGCAGGCCGTCACCGCCCTCGGCCAGCAGCACCAGGCTGCGCGGGCGCACGAGGTCCTGGCGCAACAGCTCCGGGTCCACGCGCTGGCCGTCCAGCAGGTCGGCCTCGGTGGTCCAGCCGCGCCGGCTGCTCTCGCCGCGGTAGGCGGAGGTGACCAGTTCGACCAGGGCGGGGATGTCGGCGGGCGTGGCGTGGCGGAAGCGGAACTGCGGCAGGCGGGACATGGGTACGGCGTGGTGGTGGACGGCGCGGCGGCGGTGGCCGCCGCGCGGTGGTCCAGCCTAGCAGAGCAGGCGGCGCACCTTCAGCAGGGCCTCCACGAAGCGGTCGATCTCCTCATGGGTGTTGTAGAAGGCCAGCGAGGCGCGCAGGGTCGCGGCCACGCCGAAGTACTGCAGCAGCGGGTGCGCGCAGTGCTGGCCCGAGCGCACCGCCACGCCCTCCAGGTCCAGCAGGGTGGCCATGTCGTGGGCGTGCGCGCCCTCGACCAGGAACGAGATCACCGCCGCCTTGCCCGGCGCGGTGCCGAGGATGCGCAGGCCGGGCACGGCCTGCAGCGCCTCGGTGGCGTGGGCCAGCAGCCCGGCCTCGCGCGCGGCCACGTTGTCCATGCCCAGCCGCTGCAGGTAGTCCACCGCCGCGCCCAGTCCGACGAAGCCGGCGATGTTCGGCGTGCCGGCCTCGAACTTGTGCGGCGGGTCGTTGAACACCGTGCCCTCGAAGCTGACTTCCTTGATCATCTCGCCGCCACCGATGAACGGCGGCATCGCCTCCAGGTGCTCGCGCCGCGCCCACAGCGCGCCGGTGCCGGTGGGGCCGCACATCTTGTGGCCGGTGATGGCGTAGAAGTCGCAGCCGATGGCGGCCACGTCCAGCCTCATGTGCGGGGCGGCCTGGGAGCCGTCCACCACCGTCACGATGCCGCGGCGGCGCGCCTCGCGGCAGATCTCGCGCACCGGGTTGACCGTGCCCAGCACGTTCGACACGTGCGCCACGGCCAGCAGCTTCACCTCGCCGGTCATGGCCCGGTACAGGCCTTCCAGGTCCAGACTGCCGTCGGGCAGGAGCTCGGCCACCCTGATCCTGGCGCCGGTGCGCTGGGCCACCAGCTGCCAGGGCACGATGTTGGCATGGTGTTCCATGCGCGAGACCAGGATGGTGTCGCCTTCCTTCAGCCGCGGCAGCGCCCACGAGTAGGCCACCAGGTTGATGGCGAAGGTGGTGCCGCTGCACAGCACCAGCTCGTCGGCACGCACGTTGAGGAAGCCGGCCAGCTTGGCGCGCGCGGCCTCGTAGGCGTCGGTGGCCTCGGTGCCCAGGGCGTGCACCGCGCGGCTGACGTTGGCGTTGTAGCGGCGGTAGAACTCGTCCTGCGCGGCGATCACCGGCAGCGGCTTCTGGCTGGTGTTGGCGTTGTCCAGGTAGACCAGCGGCTTGCCGTGCACTTGGCGCATCAGCAGCGGGAAATCGGCGCGCACGCGCCCCCAGTCCACCCGGCCGCCGTCGCCGCGCAGGGGCAGGGCGGCGTCGTGCACGGCCGGCCCGTTCATGCGCCCTCCCCGGCGCCCCAGGCGGCGGCCAGGGCCGCGTCCAGGCGCGCCAGCAGCAGTTCGCGCAGGCCGTCGTCCTCCAGCGCCAGCAGAGGCTCGCGGCAGAAGGCCACGGTCAGCATGCGCCGCGCCTCCGGCGCCGGCACGCCGCGCGAGCGCAGGTAGAACAGCGTGTCCGCGTCCAGCTGGCCGACGGTGGCGCCGTGCGCGGCCTTGACCTCGTCGGCGTCGATCACCAGCACCGGCTGGGTGTCCACCTCGGCGTCGGCCGACAGCAGCAGGTTCTTGTTGGAGAGGCTGGCGTCGGTGCCGTCGGCGCCCGGGCGGATGTTGATGCCGCCGTGGAACACCACCCGGCTGCGGCCGTCGGCGATGCCGCGCCAGAGCAGTTCGCAGGCGGTGTCGCGGGCGATGTGCTCGATGCCCAGGCGGGTGTCCACGTGGCGGCGGCCGTCACCCAGCAGCACGCCGTTGGCGGTCAGCCTGGCGCCGTTGCCCTCCAGGCGCACGTTCAGCTCGTTGCGGCTGAGCGCCGCGCCCAGCTCCAGGTCGAAGCGGTGGTACTGCGCCCCGCGCGCCAGCACCGCGTCGGTGCGGGCGAAGCGGGTCGCGCGCGCGGCGTCGGCCTGCACCCGCGCGTGGCGGACCACGGCGCGCTTGCCGGCGTGCAGGTGCAGCACGTCGTTGGACAGGTGGGCGTGGTCGCCGGTTCCGAACTGGTACTCGACCAGGTCCAGCGCGGCGTCCTCGTGCAGTTCGAAGAAATGGCGCAGGTGCCAGGCGCGGTCGCCGTCCTGCGGCACGCCGACGAAGACCAGGTGCAGCGGCGCCGGCAACCGCACGCCGATGTCCAGCCGCACCACCGCGCCTTCCTCGGCCAGGGCGGCGTTGGCACGGGCGAAAGGCTCGTCGCGGCGCTCGTACCGGCGCAGCAGGAAGTTGGCGTCGCGCGGCTCCCCGCGCTCCAGTACCCGCGACAGCGGCTCCACGCCGGCGCCCTCCGGCAGCCCGGACAGGTCGCTGTGGGCGGCGTCGAAGCGGCCGTTGGTGAACACCAGGCGCGGGGCGGGGATGCCGGCCAGCAGGGCGGCGTCGAACGCCGGCGGGGTGGCGTCGGCCGGGGCGAAGGCGCGGCGCTCCAGCGGGCGCAGGGTGGTGTACTTCCAGGCCTCCTCGCGCGGGCCGGGCAGGCCGTCGGCCAGCAGGCCCTCCAGCGCGGCGCGGCGGCCGGCGCCCAGCTGCTGGGCCTCCGGGTCGCGCAGCGCCTGGAAGCCGGCGCGGAAGGAATCGAGCAGCGCGTTCATCACGCCACCTTCTCCGGAGCCATCCGGTCCTTCAGCCAGGCGTAGCCGTGCTTCTCCAGCTCCAGCGCCAGCTCCGGGCCGCCGGTCTGGACGATGCGGCCGTCGGCCAGCACGTGCACCACGTCCGGCCTGATGTACTCCAGCAGGCGCTGGTAGTGGGTGATGACCAGGAACGAACGCTCGGCGGTGCGCAGGGCATTGACGCCGTCGGCCACGGTCTTGAGCGCGTCGATGTCCAGGCCCGAGTCGGTCTCGTCCAGGATCGCCAGCTTCGGCTCGAGCACGGCCAGCTGGAAGATCTCGTTGCGCTTCTTCTCGCCGCCGGAGAAGCCCTCGTTGACGCCGCGGTGCAGCAGTTCGTCCTTCAGGTGCAGCACGGCCAGCTTCTCGCGCACCAGCTTGAGGAACTGCATCGAGTCCAGCTCTTCCTGGTCGCGCGCCTTGCGCTGGGCGTTGAGCGCCGCGCGCAGGAAGTAGGTGTTGTTCACCCCGGGGATCTCCACCGGGTACTGGAAGGCCAGGAACAGGCCGGCGGCGGCGCGCTCCTCCGGTTCCAGCTCCAGCAGCGCCCGGCCGTCGAACTCGACCGAGCCGGCGGTCACCTCGTAGCCGTCGCGTCCGGCCAGGATGTTGCCCAGGGTGGACTTGCCGGCGCCGTTGGGGCCCATGATGGCGTGCACCTCGCCCGGCTTCACCTCCAGCGACAGGCCCTTGAGGATTTCCTTGCCGGCGACGCTGGCGTGCAGGTTCTCGATCTTCAGCATGATGTCTTCCGTGGCGGGCGCGGCCCGCCCTTGCGATTGGGTTGCGGCAGCGGGCTTCTTCAGCCCACGCTGCCCTCCAGGCTCACTTCCAGCAGCTTCTTGGCCTCGACCGCGAACTCCATCGGCAGCTCGCGGAAGACCTCCCTGCAGAAGCCGTCCACGATCATCGAGACGGCGTCCTCTTCGGAGATGCCGCGGCTGCGGCAGTAGAACAGCTGGTCCTCGCTGATCTTGGAGGTGGTGGCCTCGTGCTCGACGGTGGCGCCGGGGTTCTTCACCTCGATGTAGGGGAAGGTGTGGGCGCCGCAGCGCTTGCCGATCAGCAGGCTGTCGCACTGGGTGTAGTTGCGCGCGCCGTCGGCGTTGCGGTCCACCTTCACCAGGCCGCGGTAGGTGTTCTGGCCACGGCCGGCGCTGATGCCCTTGGAGACGATCTTGGACTTGGTGCGCTTGCCGACGTGGATCATCTTGGTGCCGGTGTCGGCCTGCTGGCAGTGGTGGGTCAGGGCCACCGAATGGAACTCGCCCACCGAGTCGTCGCCCAGCAGCACGCAGGACGGATACTTCCAGGTGATGGCCGAGCCGGTCTCCACCTGGGTCCAGGTGACCTTGCTGCGCGCGCCGCGGCACTCGGCACGCTTGGTCACGAAGTTGTAGATGCCGCCGCGGCCTTCCTCGTCGCCGGGGTACCAGTTCTGGACCGTGGAGTACTTGATCTCGGCATCATCCAGCGCCACCAGCTCCACCACCGCCGCGTGCAGCTGGTTCTCGTCACGCATCGGCGCGGTGCAGCCTTCCAGGTAGGAGACGTAGGCGCCCTCCTCGGCGATGATCAGGGTGCGCTCGAACTGGCCGGTATGGCCGGCGTTGATGCGGAAGTAGGTGGACAGCTCCATCGGGCAGCGCACGCCCCTGGGGATGAACACGAAGCTGCCGTCGGAGAACACCGCCGAGTTGAGCGCGGCGAAGTAGTTGTCGCCCGGCGGCACCACGCTGCCCAGGTACCTGCGCACCAGGTCGGGGTGCTCGCGGATGGCCTCGGACATGGAGCAGAAGATGATGCCCTTCTCGGCCAGCTCCTTGCGGAAGGTGGTGCCCACCGAGACCGAGTCGAACACCGCGTCCACGGCCACGCCGGCCAGGCGCGCGCGCTCGTGCAGCGGCACGCCCAGCTTGTCGTAGGTCTCGATCAGCTCCCTGGGCACCTCGTCCAGGGACTTGTACTTCGGCCCCTTGGGCGCGGCGTAGTAGCTGATGGCCTGGAAGTCGATCGGCGCGATCTTCAGCTTGGCCCAGTTGGGCATGGGCATCTGCAGCCAGCGCCGGTACGCGGCCAGGCGCCATTCGGTCATCCACTCCGGCTCCTCCTTCTTGGCGGAGAGCTGGCGGATGGTGTCCTCGTCCAGGCCGGGCGGGAGCGAGTCCGACTCGATCGGGGTGACGAAGCCGGCCTCGTAGCGGCGGCCCAGCCGTTCGAGGATTTCGGCGTTCTGCGGGGGAGAGACTTCGGTGGCCATCGGGCTGCCTTGGGGTCAGACGGTCAGGCGCGCGGCGATCTCGCGCTGGCGCGTTGCCGAGGAGGGTGGGGGGCGCAGCATCTGCGCCAGGGTCACGCCGCGCAGGGCGTCGGCGACCACGTCGTTGATCAGCCGCCAGTTGGCACGCACGCCGCACTGGTGGGCGATGCCGCAGCTGCCCTCGTGCTGGCTGCACTCGGTCATCGCCAGCGGCCCTTCCATGGCCTCGACGATCTCGATCAGGGTGATCTGCCCGGCGTCGCGGCTGAGGCGGTAGCCGCCGTGCACGCCGCGCAGGCCCTCGACCAGGCCGGCCTGGGCCAGCGGCTTGAGCAGTTTGCTCACGGTGGGCTGCTCCAGCCCCGACTGCTCGGCCAGCTCGGCCGCGCTCAGCACCTCGCCCTGGCGCGCGGCGAGCACGGTCAGGACGACGGTGGCGTAGTCGGTCAGCTTGGTGACGCGCAGCATCGGAAGGGGCGGCTCTAAAACGTACCGAAATTGTACGCTTTAGCCGCCGGCAAGGCCAACCTGGCGCTGAATGCGCCTGGCGGCCGCCGCGCGGGGCCGCCACGGCGGGCGGGAAGGGGCATCCGCCGCCCGGCCACCCGCAGGTTCCGGGGCTTGGGCCGGGCGCCGGCATGGGCGAGAATCGTCTCCTTCCCCCCACGGCCCGGAACGCGCATGCCCCGCAAGATCGTCGCAAGGAGATCGCCCATCCACGGCAACGGCGTGTTCGCCGTGGCGCCGATCCGCAAGGGCGAGCGCATCATCGAGTACAAGGGCCGGCGGCGCAGCCATGCCGAGGTGGATGCCGACACCTCGGGCGATCCGGAAAGCGGCCACACCTTCCTGTTCACCCTGAATGACGAGTGGGTGGTGGATGCCAACTACGAGGGCAACGCCGCCCGCTGGATCAACCACAGCTGCGATCCCAACTGCGAGGCGGTGATCGTCGAGCACCCGGGCGGCGACCGCCGCAAGGACCGGATCTTCATCGAGGCCATCCGCGACATCCGTCCCGGCGAGGAGTTGGCCTACAACTACGGCATCACCCTGGCCGAGCGGCATACCCCGCGCCTGAAGAAGATCTGGGCCTGCCGCTGCGGCTCGCCCAAGTGCACCGGGACCATGCTCCAGCCCAAGCGCTGAGGCACGGCGGGCCCATGCGGTCCGGCGCATGCACCGGACCGGAGCCCCCCGGCCTGCGCCCGCCGGACGGCGGTTCAACGCCGGGCCGCCACACTCCCCGGCAGGAGCCGGGCACGCCGCGACGCGACGGCAGGGGGGCGTGTCATCACGGGTGGCGGTCGAGCGCCGGCGCCGGAATGCCGGCCGGGTCGCCGCTGGCGCGGCTCCTGCCTCCTGCAGGCGGACACGATTGCCACGGGCCCGGCCGGAGAAGTGCGGTCAGTCCAGCTCCGGCCGCAGCGAGGCGGAGCTGATCTCCCAGCCGCCCGTGGCCCTGACGCGCAGCCGGTACCAGCCGGCCACGCGGGCCGGGCCGGCCTCCACGTCCAGGCGCAGGTGCACCGGAATCTCGAACGCGCGCGGCGGCCGGTTTTCGTCCAGCGGGCGCGGGCGCCCGTTGTCCACCCGCATCGCCCGCAGGCCCGCCAGCTCGCGCAGCGGCGCGTCGCCGCCGTCCGGGCGGCCGCCGGCCCAGAAGGTGTCGGCGCGTGCGGGATCGCCGGGCAGGGCGCCGAGGTAGGCGTGCAGGGTGGCCAGCGCTTCGCGGGCGGCGGCGCTTTCCTGGGCTGCGCGCGCGGGTTCTGCGGTTGCGGCCGTGGCCGGGGCAGGATCGGCCGGGGTGGCCACGGGAGGCGCGGAAGCCTCGGCAGTCGCCGGTGGCGGCGGCGAATGCTGGCAGCTGCAGTGTGCCAGCGGCAGGACCAGCAGGGTCGGCAACCAGCGGCGCATGCAGGCCTCCCCGGACGAGGACGGCAGCATAGCGCGCGGGCGGGCCGGGAATCAGCGCCCGGCGGGCGGGGTGATGCGCTCCAGCAGCGCGGCCACGGGGGCACGCAGGTCGCGCAGCGGGTCATCGCCGCCGCGCGGGCGGCGGGCCAGGCCGTCGAGCATGCGCAGGGCCACGGCCAGGGCGGTGCGCTCGTCACCGCTCAGGCCGGGGAGGCGCTGGGTGCGTTCGACCAGCCGCATCCAGTCCTGGTCGCTGGCCTGTTCGAACTCGATGCTGCACCGGCCGGTGCAGGGCAGGCCGTCCTTCTCGACCGGGGTGACGGTGATCCGGTAGCGGTGGGTGGGAGAAGACATCGCAGGCGGGCTCCTGAGGGTGCAGTGAAGATAGGCCCGTACCCCGGCCCAGGCGAGCCCATGGCCACGATGGACCGTTCCAGCCGGGCGCGCCGCGTCGTTCATCCGGCGGAAAAGAAAAGGGCGGCATCGCTGCCGCCCCTGCGTGGTCCTGGACCGCGCGGATCAGGCCGTGGCGGCGTCCTTGAGCTTCTTCAGCGGACGGACCTTGACCTTCACCGTGGCCGGCTTGGCGGCGAACCACTGCTCTTCCTTGGTGAACGGATTGATGCCCTTGCGGCGCGGCTTGGCCGGAACCTTGACCGCGGTGACCTTGAACAGGCCCGGCAGGGTGAAGGTGCCCGCGCCTTTCTTGCTGATGGCGCCGGCGACGGCGGCCTCGAGCGAGGCGAGGACGGCCTTGACGTCCTTGGCGACCACGCCGCTGGTTTCGGCAAGGTGCTTGATCAGCGCGGACTTGCCGAGGACTTCCTTCAGCGGCTTGTTGGCAGCGACGGCAGCCTTCTTCGGAGCGGCGGCCTTCTTGGCCGCTTTCGGCGCGGCCTTCTTGGCGGCCGGCTTCTTGGTGGTCTTCGCCATAAATTTCCTGTTCCGTTCGATTGGGTGGTTTCGGGTTCACCGACGTCGTCGGCGAAGGCCAATGTAGGCCATGCGCGGGCCGCCGCCAAGAGGAAAAACGGGGGAAAAGCGCCGGAAAAGACGGCCGGAAGGGGGCAGGCGGGCACGGGGTCAGCCCGTTCCAGCCCGGCGCGCGCGCTTGCGCTCCTCCACCCGCTCGCCGGCGGCGCGCTCGCGCGCCCCGCGCACCATCTCGGTGAGCCAGCCGACCAGCACCTCGGTGTAGGCCTTCTGTTCCGGCTTGCCGGAGAAGGCGTGGTCGGCCCCGGCGATGCGCCGCTTGGTCAGCGAACGGGCGCGGGCGAAGGCCGCCGCGTAGTTCTCGCCGACGGTGTGCGGCACGGTCTGGTCGTGCTCGGCCTCCACCAGCAGCACGTCGCCGGTGAAGCCGTGGCAGGCGCGCAGGGCGCGGTTGTCCTGCCAGTCCACCCGGCGCCGGCGGAAGGCGGGCAGGTCCGGGTCCTCGTGCAGGCGGCGCTTGGCCAGCTCCCAGCCTTCGTCCTTGTAGAGCGCCGGCGAGCGCAGGGCCAGCCAGCGTACCGGCCGCAGCGCGGTCAGCAGGGCGGCCAGATAGCCGCCGTAGCTGATGCCCACCACCGCGATCGCGTCCGGGTCCACCTCGGGGCGGGCGGCGAGCCAGTCGTAGGCCGCCACCAGGTCGGCCAGGTTCTGCGCGCGGCTGACCGTTTCCCACTGCGCGGAGGTGCGCTCGTGGCCGCGCAGATCGAAGGTCAGGCACACGCAGCCCAGGCCCGCGGCGATGCGCGCCCGGCCCAGGTCGTGTTCCTGGCTGCCGCCCCAGCCGTGCACGAACAGCACGCCGGGCAGTGCTGTGGCCGGCGCCAGCAGGGTGCCCGACACCTGGTCCGCGTCCACCGCGATGTCGACCGGGTCAATCCGTATGTCCAAGGGAACCTTCCACCATGACGTACTTCAGCAGCGGGCCGCGTGCCGCGCCGGCGGCGCGGTAATGGACCTCGGCGCCGGGCGGCGGCCCGTGGTCCGGCGCGTGCGATTCGTGGCAGGAAACCTCCAGCACGGGCGCCGCGCCCGGACGCAGGAGGGCGGCCAGCGCCACCACCTCGGCCGGCGAGGCGCCGCCCAGCCGCCAGGACTGCTCCAGCACGCCGCAGCGCCGCTGGCCGGCGGCGTCGGTGCCGACGATCACGTCGTAGTTGCGGCGCGAGGCGAAGAAGCCCGGGTAGGCCGCCTGCACCGCCGCGTCGTAGCGGCGGGCATGCCGCAGTGCCTGCCGCTCGGCCGGATCGCGGGCCAGCGGTTCCAGCGCGTCCAGGCCTCCGGCCACCACCCGCAGGCGCGAGCCGCCGTACACCTCCGCGCCGTCGCGGTCGGCGACCTGGCACTGCGTGCCTAGGTAGGACAGGCGCAAGCCGGCCACGCGGATCTCGCCGACCGAGCAGGTGGTCGCCTGCGCCAGGTCCGGCTCCAGCACCAGGCCGTGGGCGCGCACGCAGGCCGGGTCCAGCGTGGCCAGCGCCGCGCGCAGCGCCTCCGCGTCGGCGCCGCGGCACTGGCCGGGGCCGCCGCGCGCCTGCGCCGGCTTGATCCGGATCGGGCCGACCTGGGCCAGCAGCGTCCGCCCGGCGCGCCCGGCCGCGGCCGGGTCGAACACGCTGAAGCCGGGCAGCCCCGCGTCCTCCAGGTGCGCGGCCATGGACGCCTCCCAGCCAGGCGGCGCGGCTGCGTCCGCGCCCGGCAGCGGATGGGTGATCACCTTGCTGGCGACGAAGGGATGCGGCACCACCCCGCCGAACAGATCGTCCTCGTCGCGGATGCCCAGGTGCCGCGCCTGCGCGCAGGTGAGGGTCTCGTCAGGCACCAGGTAGCAGCCTCCCGGGGGCGGCCGGCGTTGCGGATCGAACGCGCCGCCGTATCGCCAGCCCAGGGCCTCGGCCAGGCGCCGCGCCACCCATTCCTGGGTGGTGCGCTCGTGGTCCTCGCGCGGCTGGCTGCCGGTGCGCAGGACCAGGACGGTGCGGGGCGGGGAGCCGGCGCGGGTCGCCATGGC
>NZ_PDWK01000077.1 GCF_010093135.1 Pseudoxanthomonas taiwanensis
TGCGACTGCACGGTGGAAAGCGAGATGGCCGACACCACGGCGATGGCCGCCATCAGCAGCAGCATGAGGCCGAAGCCGGCAAACATGCGTTTGCCGACGGTGAAGCGTTGCAGGAACTCGTTCATGGTGACCTTGGGGGAAGGGGAGTTGTCCGCGCAGCGGCGGGCGCGCTGGCGGAACAGCCCCACTCGGGGGCAATCCGGTGTATCGGCGGTACCCATTGCCCCGTTGAGCACACATTCCTGAACTTCCTAAACGGTCCGATAGGCGTGCCGGATCGCCTCCATGCACGCGGCCGAAGAAAACGCCGCAACAACGCCACACGTCACCCGCGCAACGCGCGCCCGGTCACGTTATCGACCGCAGCAATCTGAACAAGCCTGCCCGGCAGCTTCGAACTGTCGGGACGGCCAGACCATCACGGTCTTCTCTCACAACCCGGACCCGACGCCGAACAGCTGCCCACGGACGACGAGGATGGTCAGTTGGAAGTGACTGCTGAACAGGAAGGACCCGACTGTCGTGGTCGCGCCAGAGCGCGGGCAGGATCTGAACCCGCGCGGGGTGGCCTGCCGCATCATGCGGCTGGCCAGGCCACGATCTTCTCCGGTCCGTGACCGGCGCAGCCGCCGACCTGATGACCCGGCCGTGGCGGACGAGCTGGTGGAACTCTACGAGGCGCACAACGGCGATCCTGACGTTGATGCCCTGTTCAACAGGGCGGCGGATGCCTGTCAGGCGTTCATGGTCGCTGCCCAGAGCGCCCCCAAGCGAGGGGAGCGCGGCGTGCCCGTTCCATCCTGCGCACCGGAGAACCGGTGAGGGATCCCGCGCTGCCTCGCGTCTACCTGGTGACCGATGCGTCGCCGCGCGAGGTGACCGTCATCCGCCTGGACTTCGACGGGGAGACCCGTTCGCGGGGCGTCACGGCCTTCCACGACGGGATCGGGAAGTTTGGGAGCGCGGGGGCCAAGGGGACTTCTGACAGCCTTGACTCGACTGGAGCACTGCCTGGCCGTGGCCAAGCTTGTGTTCCCGCATCCACCCCGCACCGCGATGGTGGCAGCGTCTGCCCGGAGTCGCAAATGGCCGCGTGCCTGGCAATGCCGGGTCGCTGTCCGGAGTCCGCCTGCTTGCCATCCTGGCAGACAGGGTGAAGGCCCTGAACTGGGCTGAACATCCTGCCAGCGGGTGCGCCTTCCCGGGACATGGGCGACCTGCCGGCGACGCCGGGTGCCAGCCAGAGGCCCGGCCAATCGGATACGCTTTGCCGATGCTCCCCGCCGATCCCAGGACCGAAGACGACCCGGCACCGCAGCCGCCCGAAGCGCCGCTGCCCGGCGAGTGCTGCGAAAGCGGCTGCCCGATCTGCGTGTACGACCTCTACGCCGAAGCCCTGGACGAGTACCGCCAAGCGCTGGCCGCCTGGCAACAGCGCCATCCCGGGATCGATCCCGGGGTGGCCTAGTCGGCCGCGGCGCCCGCCAACAGCTTGGGTACCGGCGTCGGCCGGCCCAGCGGATCCAGCGCGATCATCACGAACTGCCCGCGGGTGCACAGCTTGCGCTCGCCGCTGAGCAGGTTCTCGGTGATCACCTCGACCTCAACGTTCATCGAGCTGCGGCCCACCTTCATCAGGCGCGCGATCACCTCCACCAGGTCGCCCTTGTGGATCGGCTGGTTGAAGTCCACCTGCTCCGAGCGCGCGGTCACCACCGTGGTACGCGCGTAGCGCGAGGCGACGATGAAGGAGGCCATATCCATCCACGCCAGCGCCTGGCCGCCGAACAGCGTGCCCAGGTGGTTGGTGTGGTCGGGGAAGACCATGTTCATCAGGCGCGCCTCGGTGGGGCGCGCTTCGGCGGGGACGGCTTCGGACATGGCGGCGTTCTCCCTGTTGGCCCGGCCCGATCATCGCCGATCCAGGGAAAGGCGCGCGTGAGGCGACGGCTACAGGTACGCCGCGACCGCCGCGGCCAGCTGCGCGGGGCCTTGGAAGCCTGACAGCCGCGCCGTCTCCACCCCATCGCGGAACAGCGCCAGGGTCGGGGTCTGGCGCAGGCCCAGGCCGCGGAAGAAGTCCTCGCCGACCTCCTCCAGCTTCACCTTCAGCAGCACCAGGCCCTGCGCGGCCGGCTCGGTGGCGAACCTGCGCAGCGCAAGATCAAGCATGGTGCAGCCCGGGCAGGCGTCCTTCCAGTAGTCCACCAGCAGGCGGGGATGGGCCGCCAGCGCGGCGGCATGGGCCTCAGGCGAGGCGGCGTGCAGGATCTGCATGGGCAGCGGCTCCGGTGGCGGCCAGCACCTGGTCGGTCCAGCGGGCGATGGCCAGCGCATCGCGCTGCCCATGCGGCATCTGCTCGATTTCCAGGCGCGGGAAGGGTGAATCGAAGAAGCGGGCGATGCGCCGTACCGCGCCGCAGTAGTACTCCTCGCCCCACTGAGTCTCGCCGGTGCCAAACACGGCCACGTTGGCCGGCTTGCCCACGGCCGCGACCAGGTCGGCGATGAACTGCTTCATCTCCGCCGGCGTGCGCCCGCCGTTGTCGGTCCAGCTGCCCAGCAGGTAGAGGTCATGGCGCGGATCGCCCGCGTCGGCCAGCGCGTGCAATCCCGCCTCCAGCCAGGTCACGGCGTGGCCATGCGCCTCGCAGTGCCCACGCACCTGCCGTGCGAGGTCGCGGGTGTTGCCGCTGAGGGATGCGTAGGCGATCAGGAGGCGCATGAAGGCCGTGATTGGTGATTCGATAAAGGCGATGGTTCGAGGTCAATGTCCGGGTCCCGTGATTGGCGCCGAAGCAGCTTTGCTCTTTCCGATCACGAATGACCAATCACGAGTCACGTGGCTCATAGCTCATCGAATCCGTTGTCCGCGTTGGTCTTCTTGTACGAGGCATTACGCATCTCGAAGAAGTCGGTCTTGGTCTCGGTGAAGTTGTCGGCGTAGGCGCGGATCCAGGGCATGACGTTGTCGGTGGTCTCCGTGTACAGCGACTCGATTCCCAGCATCCCGGCCATCTTGTTCGCGCGGTACTTCACGTAGCGGATCATCTCGTCCACGTCGATGCCGTCGATCCCGTCCAGCACTTCGCCGGTCCACTGCGTCTCCAGCTCGATCGCGTGGCGGAAGGCGACGTGCACGTAGTCGGTCAGCTCGTCGGTCTGCAGTTCCGGGTTCTCGCCGACGATGGCGCGGATCACCTCGCTGATGAACTTGGTATGCGCCAGCTCGTCGCGGTTGATGAAGCTGATGATCTTGCCTGTGCCGGCCATCCGGTTCTGCCGCACCAGGTTGTAGAAGTAGGCGAAGCCGGAATAGAAGTTGATGCCTTCCAGGATCGAGGACTGGATCAGCGCGCGCAGCAGGGTCTCGGCGGTCTTCTCGCGCATGAAGTCCTCGTATGCGGCCATGATCGGTGCGTTGCGGCGCAGGATGGTCGGGTGGGTGCGCGCGATCTCGAACACCCGGTTCTGGTTGGCTAGGTCGGTGATCGAGGCCAGCACGTAGCTGTAGCTCTCGTTGTGGATCACTTCCTGCTGGCCGATGATCGCCGCGTTGGCGTGCGCCGCCGGATCGGTGATGTACTCGGCCACGTTGTAGATGAAGCGGGTCTGCGGCGAGTCCAGGGTGGCCAGCAGACCGATGATCGAGTCGAAGGCGTTCTTCTCGCGCGCCGACAGCTCGCCGTACTGGCGTGCATCGCCCTTCATGTCGACCTCGTCCGGGATCCAGAAGTTGGTCGAGAGCTCCTTGTAGGCGCGGTAGAACGACGGGTAGGGGATGTCGTTCCAGTTGAGGATGCCCGAGGTGGTCCCGTTGATGATCCCGGTCGAACGGTTGGGATGGCGCGGCTCGAGGATGCGGATGCGGTCCAGCCGGGTGGCAGTACGCGGTGCGGCAACAGCATTCATGGTCGTTCTCTCTCTCTAGGAAAGCCCCCCCTGAGTCAGGGGGGCGCGCCGAAGGCGCAAGGGTGTGGAGGCTGATGAGCGGGGCCCGCGGTTCGCAGCGCGAACCGTGGAAGCTGACAAGGGCGAACGCGCGGTCAGCTACTGCACCACTCGCACTCGGCCACGTCGATATCGTTCGAGCGCACGTAGTACGTCGTCTTCAGCCCCTGCCGCCAGGCCTCCAGGTGCAGCTCCAGCAGCACCGAAGCGCGGATCGAGGAAGGTACGTAGAGGTTGAAGCTGATTGCCTGGTCCACGTGGCGTTGGCGGCGCGCGTTCTGCCGCACCGAGGCGAACTGGTCCACCTTCCACGCGCCCTTCTCGTAGTAGGGCCAGGTTTCCAGCGACAGGCCGGGTGCGGCCACCGGGCGCCGGTAGTCCTTCTTTTCCTCGTAGTAGAACGCCGAGTAGACCGGGTCGATCGAGGCACTGGAGCCGGCGATCTGCGCGGTGGACATGTTCGGCGCCACCGCCAGCAGCCAGCCGTTGCGCAGGCCGTTGACCGCCACCTGAGCGGCCAGGTCCAGCCACTCGGGCGAGTTGTAGCCGCGTTCGCGGAAGTAGGCGCCGGTGTGCCAGTCGCTGCCGGGGAAGGCCGGGTAGGTGCCCTTTTCCTTCGCCAGCTCCATGCTGGCCTGGATCGCCAGGCGGTTGATCCGCTCGTACAGCGCGTCGCTGTAGTCCTCGGCCTCCTTCGAATCCCAGTGGATGCCCTTGAGTGCAAGCAGGTGGTGCCAGCCGAAGGTGCCCAGGCCGATCGCGCGGTACTTGCGGTTGGTGATGGTCGCCTGCGGCACCGGCAGCTGGTTGAGGTCGATGACGTTGTCGAGCATGCGCACCTGGATCGGTACCAGGCGCTCGAGCACGTCGCTGATCAGGTCGCCCTGGCCCTCGGCCTGGACCACCGCGCGGCCCAGGTTGATCGAGGACAGGTTGCAGACCACGAAGTCGCCAGCCTGCTTCGTGGTCACGATCTGGTCGCCGGAGATGACCTCCTGGATCATCCGGGTCGGACTCTGGTTCTGGAGGATCTCGGTGCACAGGTTGGACGAGTACACCATGCCGCAGTGCTTGTTCGGGTTCTTCCGGTTGACCTCGTCGCGGTAGAACATGAACGGGTTGCCGGTCTCCAGCTGCGAGACCATGATCCGCTTGAACAGGTCGATCGCCTTGACCGTCCTGCGGCCGATGCGCTCGTCCTCGACCAGCTCCTGGTACTTGCTGCGGAAGCTGCCCTCGCCGCGCTTTTCGTCGTAGAAGTCCTGCAGGTACCAGCCCTTGGCCTGCTTCACCTCGTGCGGGTCGAACAGGTACCAGTCGCCGCGCCGCTCCACCGCCTCCATGAACAGGTCCGGGATGCACACCGCGGTGAATACGTCGTGCGCGCGCAGGCGCTGGTCGCCGTTGTTGAGGCGCAGGTCGAGGAACGCCTCGATGTCGCGGTGCCAGATGTCCAGGTACACCGTCACCGCGCCCTTGCGCTGGCCCAGCTGGTCCACCGAGACGGCGGTGTTGTTGAGCTGCTTGATCCACGGCACCACGCCGCCGGAGGAGTTGGGCACGCCGCGGATCGGCGCGCCGGCGGCGCGCACGTAGCCCAGGTATGCGCCCACGCCGCCGCCGCCCTTGGACACGCGGGCGATGTCGGTGTTGGAGTCGTAGATGCCCTGCAGGCTGTCGTCGACGGTGTCGATGAAGCAGCTGGACAGCTGGCCGCCGACCTTGCCCGCGTTCTGCAGGGTCGGGGTGGCCACGGTCATGTACAGGTTGGACAGCGCCCAGTACGCCTCGCCCACCAGCTGCATGCGTCGCTCACGGGGCTTTTCGTCCTGCATCAGGTACAGCGCGATGGTCAGCCAGCGCTCCTGCGGCAGCTCGTAGACGTTGCGCGCCGCGTCGGTGGCCAGGTAGCGGGTCGCCAGCAGGTACAGGCCGTTGTAGGTGAACAGCTTGTCCCGCTCCGGGTCGATCAGGCGGCCGGCCTCCTCCAGCTCCTCCTTGGAATAGGCGCGCAGGATGTCGTTGGAATAGATGCCGCGGTCGGCCAGGCTCTCCTGCAGGCCGACATAGGAACCGTACTTCTGTGCCACGTCGTAGAAGCGGTTGCGGCTGGCGCGCTTGTACAGGCGGCGCAGGTACAGGCGCGCGGCGAAGTACTCCCATTCCGGCGCGGCCAGGTCCACGCGCGCCTCCGCCTCGCGGATCAGGTGGTCGACCAGGTCGTCGGCTGACAGCGCTTGCTTGCGCGCGACGAAGCCCAGTACCGCGCGCTTGTAGCCGTCGATCTCAAGCTGCGGGAACTCGGCGTGGATGGCATCGATGCTGCGCTCCAGGCGCGCCGGGTCGAATGGCAGGCGGCGGTTGCCGGCCTCCTTGGTGATCCAGGTGGTGGCTGCCGGCGGCGGGGCCGGTGCGGCCGCGCGCGCGGCGGCCGGGGTGGGAACCGGGGCGTCGGCAAGCGCGTCGCCGGTGGCGGCCATGGCCGCGGTGGCCGGGGCCGCGTCGGCGACCAGTGAGGGGGTGTCCTGGGATGTCATGCGCATCCTCCGTGGCGTGATGCACCCCGCGTCCCTCCCTCGGGGAACGCGGATCCGGTGCGGATGCGGAGGATGCGAAGGCAGCGTCGCAACGGCCGCGACGCAGCGCGGCTGCGGCGGACCCTGCTTCGCCAGTCTTCCCCCCTCCGGGGATTCCGTGACCGGCACCGCGCGGTGTGCTTGGCGCGGCTGTCGGCAGGTCTTCGGACTTCCGGACGTGGAGGCTTCCCTCCGCCTACTTCCGCCGCTTCCCAGGCCCTGGCCCAGTGCGTTGGTGCGGGTTCGTTTCCGGTTACCGCTGCGGGGCAGTGCCGGATTCGCCTTGCGGCCCACCGGACTTCCCTTTTAAACCCGCGCCGCGGCGCGGGTACCGACGCGACACAAGATAGTGGGATACCAGGATCATGGCAACCCCATATCTTGGAACGACACCCTGTTGGCGGACTCGTCCGGCGCCTGCGCCAGCCCCGCGCCTTTGCGACACTGCCGGCATGCGCATGCCTGCCCCCGACCCCAGGTCCGTGGCCAGCACCCTGGTGCTGGGCAGCCTCGCCCACTTCCTGCTGGCCGCGGTGGCGGTGCAGGCGCTGCGCCCGGAATACGACCCCTGGCTGGCGCCGCTGAGCCTGTACCTGTCCGGCGCCTGGAGCGCGTGGCTGCGCGCGGCGTACTACGGCCTGGCCCTGGGCATCGTGCTGCTGACGCTGGAACTGCGGCGCACGCTGGAGTCGCGGGCACGCTGGCGCTGGCGGCCACCGCCGCCTGGCCGGGACCGGCACCCAGGTACCCGGTGGACGACCTGGAGGCGCTGGTCCA
The DNA here is from genome assembly GCF_010093135.1 of Pseudoxanthomonas taiwanensis. Lineage (GTDB taxonomy): Bacteria > Pseudomonadota > Gammaproteobacteria > Xanthomonadales > Xanthomonadaceae > Pseudoxanthomonas > Pseudoxanthomonas taiwanensis. Next base: position 7,305 of record NZ_PDWK01000077.1, read on the forward strand.
CCGCATCGCGGCGATGGCTGCGTTCCTGCTGGTCGGCAGCGGCATGCTGCTGCAGTCCGCTGCGCTGCACCGCGATCCGCACTGGCGCGGACGGGCCCTGGCGGCGCTGCTGCTGGCGCTGCTGGCCTTCGCCGGGCTGTGGCTGTACGCCTGGCGCCTGCGCGCGGCGCCGCGCTGAGGCTCAGGCGCGGTGCGGGGTGGCCAGGTACTCGGCGCTCTGCATCTCGATCAGGCGCGAGGCGGTGCGCTCGAACGCGCCGCTCAGGCGCTGGCCGTCGTACAGGTGCGGCGGGGCCGCGTCGGCGGGGCAGACCAGGTTGACCTGGCGGTCGTACAGCTCGTCGACCAGGTTGACGAAGCGCCGTGCCACGTCCTCGTTCAGCGCGCCCATGCGCGGGATGCCGCCCAGCAGCACGGTGTTGAACTCGCGCGCGATCTCGATGTAGTCGGTGGTGCCGCGCGGGCCGTCGCACAGGGCGGCGAAGTCGAACCAGACGATGCTCTTGCCGCGGCCGCGCACCGGGATCTTGCGGCCGTCGATCTCGATGTTGCCGCCGTGGGCCGCGTCGCCGCCGCTGAGCTCGCGCCAGCGCTCCGCCAGCCAGGCCTCCGCGCCCGCGTCCAGCGGCGCGCGGTAGACCGGGGAACGGGTCAGCGCGCGCAGGCGGTAGTCCTCCTGGCCGTCCGAGCGCAGCACCACGCAGTGCTGCTGCAGCAGCGCGATCGCCGGCAGGAAGCCGGCGCGCTGCAGGCCGTCGCGGTACAGGTTCTCCGGCGCGGTGTTGGAGGTGGTCACCAGGGTCACGCCCTCGGCGAACATCCGCTCCAGCAGGCGCGCCAGCAGCATGGCGTCGCCGATGTCGGTGACGAAGAACTCGTCCAGCACCAGCACCTTCAGCGCGCCGCGCCAGCGCCGGGCAATGTGCGCCAGCGGGTCGGCCTCGCCGGCGTGCTCGCGCAGGCGCTCGTGCACGCCGCGCATGAAGCGGTGGAAGTGGGTGCGGTACTTGCCGTTGCTGACCTGCGGCTTGCCCGTGCCCGGCGAGTACACCGGCAACGGCAGCGATTCGTAGAACAGGTCGACCACGAAGGTCTTGCCGCGCCCGACCTCGCCCCAGTAATACAGGCCGCGCACCGGCGCCGCCGGGCGCGCGAACAGGCGCGACAGCAGGCCGCCGGAAGGCGGCGCCAGCAGCGCCTGGTGGATGCGGTCCAGCTCGCGCAGGGCCGGGTGCTGCGCCGGGTCGTTGCGCCAGCGCCCGGCCGCGGCGCCCTCGGCGTAGACCTGCGAGGGGGTGCGCACGCCGCTTGCGCTCATGCCTGCGACAGCCAGCCCTTGACCTCGTGCTGGATGGCGCCGCGCAGGTCGATCAGCTTGCGGTGGAAGAAGTGGCTGGTCTCGGGCATGCGCACCAGCTGCGGCTTGCGCGGGAGCGAGTCGATCCAGTCGTACACCGCCTGCGGGTCCACGATCTCGTCGGCGTCGCCCTGCACCACCAGCCACGGGCAGTCGGGGATCTCGATGGCGGAGAAGTCCCAGCCGCGGCCGGCGGCCGGCGGGGCGATCGAGATCAGCCCGTCCGGCCGGAGGCCGGCGGCGGCCTGCAGGCTGACGAAGGCGCCGAAGCTGAAGCCGGCAAGCCACAGGGCGTGGTCCGGGCGCGCCTGGCGCGCCCAGGCCACCACCGTGCGCAGGTCGTCCTGCTCGCCGCGGCCGTGGTCGAAGCTGCCGGCCGACTGGCCGGTGCCGCGGAAGTTGAAGCGGATGGTGGTCGCGCCCAGTTCGCGCAGCGCGCGCGCGGCCATGGTCACCACCTTGTTGTGCATGGTGCCGCCCTCGGTGGGCAGCGGGTGGCAGACCACGGCCAGCAGCGGACGCGCGACCTCCGGCTCGGGCAGGTCGACGGCGACCTCGAGCGGGCCGGCCGGGCCATCGAGCAGCAGCGTCGTGGCCGTGGTGGGGAAGGGAGGTTGTGCCATGCCGCCCATGATAGACGCTGCGCCGTGCGCGCCGGGTGCGCGGCCTACAATGGTGGCCCCTTCCGACCCTCCCCGCCATGGCCTACCTGCTTTCCAGCGTTGCCTGCAGCGTGCTGGTGTCGGTGCTGCTGAAGCTGGCGCCGCGCCGCGGCTGGGACGCGGCGCAGATGGTCACCTGGAACTACCTGGCCGCGGCCGCGCTGTGCGCGCTGCTGCTGCGTCCGCCGCTGCAGGCGCTGCGCGGCCCGGGTGCGCCGTGGCCGGAGATGCTGGTGCTGGCGGCGGTGCTGCCCTCGCTGTTCCTGGTGCTGGCCGCCTCGGTGCGTCACGCCGGCATCGTCCGCACCGACGTGGCCCAGCGCCTGTCGCTGCTGCTGTCGCTGGGCGCGGCCTTCCTCTGGTTCGGCGAACGCGCCTCGGCGGCCAAGCTGGCCGGGCTGGGCCTGGGCCTGCTGGCGGTGGGCTGCATCCTGGCGCGGCCGGATCCGGCCGCCACCGCCGGCGGCCGCGCCTGGGGCCTGCTGCTGCTGGTGTGGGCCGGGTTCGCGCTGGTGGACGTGGTCCTCAAGCGCGTGGCCATGGCCGGCACGCCGTCCCTGGCGGTGCTGCAGGGCGCCTTCGTCCTGGCCTTCGCCGGCATGCTCGCGGTGCAGCTGTGGCGGCACCGGCACGGCGCGCCGCTGGCGGCATCCAGCCTGGGGGCCGGCCTGCTGCTGGGCGTGCTGAACTTCGGCAACATCCTGTTCTACGTGCGCGCACACCAGGCCCTGCCGGAGAGCCCGGCGGTGGTGTTCGCCACGATGAACATCGGCGTGGTGGCGCTGGGCACGCTGGTGGGCGTGCTGGCCTTCGGCGAACGCACCTCCCGGCTCAACCGTGCCGGCATCGTCCTGGCGCTGGCGGCCATCGCCCTGGTCGCGGCCACCCGCTGAACCGGCACCACGGCCACGGACGGGCGCGGCCTTAGAATGCGCGCATGAACACCCCCCACGACTCCAGCCTCGGCCGCGAGGTCAGCTACCCGACCCGCTACGACCCGTCCCTGCTGTTCCCGATCCCGCGCGCCGGCGCGCGCGCCGAGCTGGGGCTGGAGGCGTCCGCGCCGTTGCCGTTCTCCGGCCACGACCGCTGGCACGCCTACGAGCTGGGCTGGCTGGACGGCCGCGGCAAACCGCAGGTGGCCACCGCCACGCTGCACGTGCCGGGCGATTCGCCCAACCTGATCGAATCCAAGTCGCTCAAGCTCTACCTCAACTCGCTCAACGGCACCCGCTTCCCCGACGCGGAGACGGTGCGCGCCCGCATCGCCGGGGACCTGTCGCGCGCGGCCGGCGCGCCGGTGGTGGTGGCCTTCGGCCTGCCGCCACTGGCCACGGACGGGGACGACGAGTGCATCGACGGCATCGAGGCGGACATCGACTGCTACGGCCCGCCGCGGCCGGATTTACTCAAGGCCGATGCCGGCACGGTGGTCGGGGAGACCCTGTGCTCGCACCTGCTCAAGTCCAACTGCCCGGTCACCGGCCAGCCGGACTGGGCCAGCGTGTCCATCCACTACCGCGGCCCGCGCCTGGAGCGGGCCGGCCTGCTGCGCTACCTGGCCAGCTTCCGCGAGCCCCGCGAGTTCCACGAGCAGTGCGTGGAGCGCATCTTCCTGGACCTGCTGCGCCACTGCCGGCCCGAGGTGCTGTCGGTGGAGGCGCGCTACACCCGCCGCGGCGGCCAGGGCGGTGGAGAGCATGAGGAGGGTGCGGTGGTTCATCGGCGGGGCTCCGGGGGTCGGGGGAAGATCGGACGCGGGCGCAGGCGGGGGGGGGGGGGGGCAGGGACCGGGCCGGGTGGATGGGGGCCGGGGCGGTGGTCTTGGTGCGGGTGGCGTCGACGGTGCGCGGGGCGGCAGTGGG
>NZ_PDWK01000078.1 GCF_010093135.1 Pseudoxanthomonas taiwanensis
CGTCCGTAAGGCGGGGAAACCCGCCAAAAACCGCCCTGCACGGGCGAAATCCGGCTCGAAAGCGACGCCAGGCCGGCGCCACGATGCCGCAATCCGGGCGGCAGAGCGGGTTGTTCAGACCTTCCTTAGTTTGTGCCTCCCGCTCATCCAGTCTGGGAGGCTATGTCAACGGGTTATGGATCTATGTATTCAATATTGTCCAAGTAAAAGTGGCTGTCGCGTTCGCCGGTGAGCGAATAGAGGCTGTACTTGCGCTGCAGGCGTGCGCCACCATCGCGTACCAGCGGATGCCACATCAAACGCGAACGCACCTGGCTGGACCGGGGGAGCAGCAGGTCCATCGGCACGGACAGGTAAATGCCTTTGTCGAAGCTGCCTTCGCCGAACTCCGCCGACGAGACATCGGTCTTGGTGGCAAACGCGCCCATTACCACGCCATTGCGGAACATGCGCGAGACATCCAGGGTCACGCCCCAGTCGCCGGCCAGGTAGCGTCCGGCGGAGGTGGCCACCTGCACGCGGCCGTCGTCGCCGAAGTGGGTGTAAAGCGTCGCGTGTCCGGTCGCGACCTCGTAGTCGCGGAACGAGAACTTCTGGTCGAAGTCGCGCTGCTTGACCCAGTTGGCCTCCACGCCCAGTGCCCAGCGCTGGCCGACGGGACGGTACAGCAACTCGCCGCCCACGCCGCCATACATCATCTCCAGCAGGCCCGCATAGGCCATGCCGTACAGGTCACGGCCCAGCGCATGCACCGTGGTGACCTGAAGGTTCGGGATGGTGACGTCGGAGGTGGTGACGTAATGGCGGATGTCGGTGCGGACGCGCGGCAGGTTGCTCGGGGCGTCGTACTTGAACTTGCGGAAGTTGTTGTGCACGTCCGCCGCCGTGGTGGCGGTAAGCCAGGTGCTGTCATTGACCCGCAGGCTGGTGTGCAGGTTCGCGGTCAGCTGGTACAGGAAGAAGCCGTCGGGGCCGCCAATGATCTCGTTCAACCCGGGGGAAACGTGGTAGTCAAAGAGCCGTCCCTTGGGCCCCTCGTAGACCACCTCGCCCTCGCGCGAGCTGCCGGGCGGATTGACCTCCACATGGCGCGCCATTTCCCTCAGGTCGATATCGCCCTGCGCATAGGCGTTGAGCGCATTACGAGAGACGCTGCTCTGCGCGATCGGCATGTTTTGCCGCGTGTATTCCAGCGTGACCCAGTCGACACTGGGATCGATCGCCGTATCCAGCACGCGCGCCGCCCGCCCGAGGCCCTCGGTCGGGTAGAAATACTTCAGCTGGGTGCCGTGCAGGATCACCTCGTGATCGTTGACTTCGACCTTCTGCACGTAGAAGCCGGCGCTGCGACGCAGCTCCACATCCACGCTCTCCCAGGTATGGCCTGGCAGGAGAGGGTGGTTGTTTGATGCTGCGATTGCCTCGGCATCAGCGCCTTGTGGCGCGCTGCCGGTTGCATCGGCCGGAATCTTGGGGCTTGCGGACGCATCCGCGCTCCTGGCGACTTCGCTGCGAAGCGGGGGCTTCGGCGGGTCCAGCCAGCGGGTCGGGCGCGGCGAGTTCTTCAGGTTGCCGCGCAAGGTAAGTGTCGCCAGCAGCTCGTTGCCGCGCTCCCAACCCAGCGTGATCCGCACGCCGGGCCTGGGGGTGTAAAGCAGGCCCACGTTGATGCGCGAATCCTGCTCCAGCCGGCCGATACGCACTTCGTCATCGTAGTCGTGGCCGTCGTATTCCAGCTTGACCAGCAGCGGCTCCCAGGGGGTCTGCCATGAAACGCCACCAAACACGCCAACCGGGCCGTGCAGCAGGTAGCGCAAGCCGAATTTGCCCGCCTGGGTGATATCGCTGCTGGCACGCGGACGGGTCTTGAAGTCCTCGTCGATCCAGCCGATCGGGTTGGCGATGCCGCCATTGCTGCCCAGGTAACCTGTCGCCAGGCCGAGGCTGGCATCGATGGAGCCGAAGCGCTTGTTGGCAACCACGTACTCGCTGGAGAACAGCCCGGTACCACCGATATCGCGCGCGCCTACCGCGACCTCTGGCAGCCAGCGCCCTTCCTCCCACAGGCGGATCTTGAAGTCGATGGACTTGTCTTTGTAGTTCTGGTCGCCGCTGAACCACTCCGGGCCGTACCTGACGCCCTGGACATTGGCATAGCGGTAAATGCCCTCGAACCAGGGGAACGGCTGCATCGCTACGCTGTAGCGGGTATAGGGCGAGGTATGGCTTGCGGTAAAAGCAAACTCACCCTCGTCGGCCATGCGCGCCGTAGGGGTCTGCAACAGGCCGATGCCGCCCCAGTCGTTCTGCGTGGCCGGCACCTCGGCACGCAGCCCGCCGCATACCGCCAGGCTGAGCAGGCTCAGGGCGGGCAGGGCGCGGCGGCGGAGGTTGTTGCGGCTCATGGCGTCACCAGCCTGTCGTGGGGCAGGGGCAGGGTGGCGAGGAAGGCGGTCATCGCGCCATCCAGCTCGGGCGCGAATTTCACCGTGGCGCGTGCGCGCAGCGGCACGTAGACGATGGCACCCGGAGCCAAGGCCAGCGGCTCGCTGCGGTTCCACAGGGCGATGCCGAGTGCGTGGATGCTGCCGTCGGGCTGCACCACGTGGATCACGTCGCGGTTGGCCGCCTCACCATCCACCGTGCAATCGCGCAGGTAATCGGCCGCGTCGCGCAGCGGCACATGCGCCACCGCGCAGGGTTGGAGCACGGCGCCGACGATGGTCACCGTTGCCGGGCGCTTCGGAAAGTGGAAGCGGTCGCCATCGGCAAGCAGGCGGTTGCGGTCGCCCTTGCTCGCCTCCAGCCGCCGCGGGTTGCCTTCCAGCGGCAGGCGGCCGGTGGCCGGCAAGGCGGAGACCCAGGCATGCAGGGCACGGGCGCGTGCGGCCACGGCGGGCGGCGCTTCGGTGGCCGTGGCCAGGGATTCCAGGTCATGGAGCAGGCCGGCGCGCAGCCGGACCTGCCGGGCAAGTTCTTCCTTGCGGAAGACCGAGGCGCCCAAGGCATAGGCATCACGGCGCGGCACTGCGGCCACGACGGCGTCGTCGAACCGGCTGCCCTCGGGCAGCTGCAAGGTGCCGGCACGTTGCACCGCGCCCTCGGCCGAAACCTGCAGCGTGCGGGGCTGGGCGGCGGAAGCGAAGGAAATGCAGGCCAGCAGGCCGGCCATGGCCATTACCCGCGATCGCATCATTGCGACCTCCGCCGGTAAGGCTTGATCAGACTGATCTCGAGGTAGACATCCGGGGCAGCCAGCTGCCGGCTCTTCCACAGCACGCCGGTGGCCGGATCGACCCAGTAGGTATTGGTGCCTTCCACGCCGGGGCCTTCCAGGCGTTCCTCATACCTGGCCAGGGAGCGGCTGCGTCCCAGCGGATCCGCCACGGTTTCCTGGCCCACCCGGCGCAGCTGGCCGGTGACCGGCACGCCATAGCGGTAGCCGCTGCGCCAGTCGTAGCGGCGGCTGACGGTGATGCCCGCCTCGCCCACCGTGCGCAGGTCGGTGAACGGGTTGTCGCCTTCGATCCGGGCATCATCCAGGCCCGCGCGCAGGCCATGGGTGCCGCACAGCACGCCGCCCTCGCACAGGAACACGACGGCCTGCCGGCTATGCCAGGAAAGCCGCCCCTCGTCATCGTTGCCCAGCACCATCACCGCGCGGTACTGGCCATCGTCCATGAGCAGGCTGGCGTAGGGCAGGGCGGCTACCTTGGTTGCGGCCTCGGAGAGGTCCTCCTTGCCGGCCACGGCGGTACGGACGAAGTCCACGCTGGTTTGCATCACCGTGCCGCAGCCGGCGAGCATCAGCACCAGCGCCAGGGAAACCAGGGCGCTGGTGCTTGCCGGAAACGGGCTGGAACCGGGGCGGCGACGGGAGCCGCGGGCCCGGCGGACGGTAGACGCTTGCACGGCGGCCGTCAGTTGTTGGAAAGATCGTTGCTGGTGGCAGCGGCGTTCCGGATGATGCCGGTGAACGGCAGCAGCTGGTTCACGAAGCGGCTCCAGCGGGTGATGCCAGCGGCACCCACGAACACCACGTCGCCGGGCAGCAGCTCGAACTGGCTCGCCACCGCAAATGCCGCGGGGGACTTGGCCTCCAGCTGGTAGACCACGGAAGGCTGCTGCTCCAAGGCATCAGGCTTGGCGCCGCGGATCACGTACACCGCATTGCCATCCGCCGTGGCCTGCGCCAGGCCGCGTGCACGGCCCAGCGCCTGGCTGAGGCTGATGCTGCCGGTCTTGAAGTTCTGCGCGCCGGGCTGGTTGACCTCGCCCACCACGAAGACTTCCTTGGCATCCAGGAATGGGATGTAGATCTGGTCGTCCGCGCGCAGGTAGATCGGACGACCACCCAGGCGGGTGACGTCCAGCGTATAGGTCACACCGTCGCGGGTAAGCTGCACCCCAGAAAGGTCAGCCTGCGTGGCGTTGTAGCCGGCGTTGCTGATCGCGTCCTGCAGGGTCTGCGGCGTCACGGTCAGGGGTACCACGCGCGACTGCTGGGCCGCACCCGTCACCCACACCCGCTGGCTGCCATAGGTCAGGATCGAGACGTCGACCTGCGGCTCCTGCACGACCCGGGCCAGTTCACGCGCCAGATAGTCGCGCAGCTCGGTCGGCGTCATGCCTGCGGCCTGGATCTTGCCTACGTACGGATAGAACAGGGTCCCGTCGCTCTGCACCAGTCGGCCGGCGAGGTTGGTCTGCTGCTGTGAACCTGCCGGCACGGTCAGTTCGGGGTGTTCCCACACCGTGATGTAGAGGACATCCCCCACGCCAATCCGGTACGGTTCGGGCTGATAGTCCAGCAATTCCTGAGGAATGCTGTCCGTGGCGCGCCCGGCTTGCTCCTGCGCGATCAGGCGCGGGGTAATGGCGACCAGGTCCAGCTGGTCATTACCGGAAGTTCGGATCTGGCCGGGGCCCGGCTTGGTGCGTGCCAGGTGCTGGCCGGGGGCCCAGACACAGCCGGAAAAGAAAAACGCCGCCATCAGCGCAAGCGCGCCGGACCGGTAGGCTCGATTCATGTCGCTTCCATTCGAGTTCACGGGGGAGGGGACCCCGTACACAAAAAAGCCCGCCGGACATCGAAGGCCGGCGGGCCTTGTGCTCAAGACATCCAGGGCGGGCTATCTGCCGCCGGTGCCACCCGTGCCGCCGGTACCACCCGTGCCGCCAGTGCCACCGGTACCGCCAGTGCCACCCGTGCCCGGATCAGGACCCGGACCCGGGCCCGGGCCCGGGCCGGGACCCGGCTGGGCACGGTTGTCGTTATCGTCATTGATCACCGACAGCACGCCGATGGCCAGCGCGGTGCCAGCCGCGGCCCAGGCAACCGCTTCGCCATCGACGCCGCCACCCGCAGCGGTGTCGCTGCCCGCCGCATCGCCGCTCTCTTCCTGCTGGGCGCTACTGGAATCCTGCGCAAACGCGTACGGCTGCGCGACCAGACCCAGTGCGATGGCCAGACCGACCAACTTGGTCTTCATGGGGGAAACTCCGTTTCAAGATGGACGGGCTACTTCACAGGCCAGACCATAAGCGGGCCCGGGGGGGCTTGTCAATCCGTGGTTTATGCACGAAACCTTCACGCTGTCGCGCTGCAGCATCGGGCTTCATCGGGTAAGCTTGCGCGCGGCCGGGACGTACTGCGCTCCGGGACCATTGGAACCAGTCAGCGCGGGGACCGGCGTTAGTGTTCAGAAAGATCCTGTTCGTCTGTGTGGGCAACATCTGCCGCAGTCCCACGGCGGAGCTGCTGATGCGCCACCGGCTGCAGGGGCGCCCGGGCGTGGAAGTGTCGTCCGCGGGCCTGCAGGCCCTGGTCGGGCGGCCGGTCGATCCGGAAGCGGCCGCCCTGCTCCGCGAGGCGGGCATCGACCCCGACGGGCACCAGGCGCGGCAGGCGACGCCCTCCATACTGGCCGCAGCGGACCTGGTTCTGGTCATGGAGCACGCCCACCAGACCAGGATCGCGCGCGAAGTGCCCCAGGTCAGTGGCAAGACCTTCTTACTCGGCAAGTGGCGGGGGCAGCGCGAGATCCCCGACCCGTACCGCCAGCATCGCGAAGCCTTCGAGCACGTGTACCAACTGATTGATGATTGCGTCGACAGCTGGCTCCCCTACATCAAGTGATGTTGCCGGCGTCACGTTCCCCCGGTCTTACAAATCTGGAAGAGAACTATGGGCAAGGAAAAGGCAGCGGTAACGCCCGCCACTGAAGACGAGATCGACCTGCGGGAACTGGTCGGCGTACTGATTGACCGCAAGTGGTGGGTAATCGCCATCACTGCCGTATTCCTTGCTGCGAGCGTGATTTATGTACTGCTCGCAGCGCCTGTTTACCGGGCCCAGGCCATGGTTCAGGTGGAGTCCAAGATGCCGACCATTCCAGGGCTTGCGGACCTCACTTCCCTGGCAGGTAGCGGTAGCGTTGCGGCAACCACCGAAATAGCACTCCTGCGCTCGCGTACCGTGGTCGGTGCCGCGGTGGATCAGCTCCATCTGGACATCGAGGTCGTCCCCAAGACCTTCCCGGTGATCGGGGGCTTTATCGCGCGCCGCTTTGACCCAGAAAGCGACGGTGAGATTGCGCCTCCTTTTCTGGGGCTGACTAGCTATGGTTGGGGCGGGGAAGCGCTGGAAATCCATCGCCTTGAGGTGCCGTCGAAGCTGATCGACACCGAACTGGAGCTGGAAGTCCTGGAAGGCGGCACCTATGTGCTCCGTGACGAAGATGGCCTGGAGCTCGTCCGGGGCAGGGCCGGCGAGACTGCCCAGGGGGGCAACGTGGTGGTCGACGTGGCCGCGCTGCGGGCCAACCCGGGTATGAAGTTCAAGGTCATCAAGCATCGGCGGCTGGACGTCGTGGCTGCGCTGCAGGAAGAGCTGGGTGCATCGGAGCAGGGCAAGGAATCCGGCATCCTCCAGGTGACTTACGACGACGTCGATCCGGTACGCGCGGAAGCGATCGTGCAAAAAGTGGTCGAGGCCTACGTACGCCAGAACGTCGAGCGCAGCTCGGCCGAAGCCGCGGCTCAGCTGCAGTTCGTCAAGGACCAGCTGCCGACCGTGCGCAAGCAGGTGGAGGAAGCGCAGGAGGCCATGGCCCGTTACCAGTCCTCGGCCAACTCCGTGGACATCACGATGCAGACCAAGGGCCTGCTGGAGCAGGAGGTCGCGGTCGAAACCAGCATCCAGCAGCTGCGCCTCAAGCAGGCGGAGATGGATCGCAGTTTTACCCGCGACCACCCCGCCTACCGTGCGCTTATGAGCCAGATTGGCGAGCTGGAGGCGCGCAAGGCCGGTTTCCGCCGCCAGATCAGCGAGCTGCCGGATACCCAGCAGGAGCTGCTGCGCCTGACCCGCGACCTGCAGGTCAGCAACGAGCTCTACACCGCCCTGCTGAACCAGGCCCAGCAGCTGGATGTAGCGCGCGCTGGCACGGTGGGAAATGTACGCATCGTTGATCCCGCCGTGGTCAACATTGCCGAGCCGGTCAAACCGCGCAAGGCGCTTGTGGTGCTGGTGGCGACGATGCTGGGCGCATTCCTTGCCATCGCCTTCGTGTTCGTCCAGCGCATGCTCAACCCGGGCATCGAAGACCCGGCCGTCATCGAGGAGCTGGGCCTGCCGGTCTATGCGGCCATCCCGCTGAGCAACTCCAAGGCGCTGCCGACGGCCAAGCGCGACCGCATGGGCCTGCACCATATCCGCGCCGACGGCCGCCGGCACCTGCTGGCCGTCAACGAGCCTGCGGACCTGGCGGTGGAGGCATTGCGCAGTCTGCGCACCAGCCTGCACTTCGCCATGCTGGAGGCCAAGAACAACATCCTCACCATCTGCGGTCCGCGCCCGGGCGTGGGCAAGACCTTCGTCTCCTCCAACCTCGCCGCCGTGATCGCCCAGGCCGGGCAGCGGGTGCTGGTGGTCGATGCCGACATGCGTAAGGGCGCCTTGCACAAGTGGCTGGGCATCAGCCACAAGAACGGCCTGTCCGACGTGCTGGTCGGCAAGCTGGACCTGGACGCGGCCATCCACGCGGTGCCGGACCTGCCGAACATGCACTACATCGTGCGTGGCGACATCCCGCCGAACCCGTCCGAGCTGCTGATGCACCCGCGCTTCAAGCAGATCCTCGACACCCTGGGGCCGCGCTACGACCTGGTGATCATCGATACCCCGCCGATCCTGGCGGTGACCGATGGCGTCATCGTCGGCGCCCACGCCGGTTCGACCCTGCTGGTGACCCGCTTTGGCCTCAACCAGGCCAAGGAGATCGTGCTGGCGCTCAAGCGCTTCGAGCAGAACGGCGTGCAGGTCAAGGGCACGATCTTCAACGCGGTGGAGAAGCGCGCCACCGGCTACTACAGCTACGGCTACTACGAGTACAAGTCGGGCAACACCTGACGATGGACGACAGGCCGGCACTTCGTGCCGGCCTGCTAACCTTCCGGCCATGGCTTACGAACGTTACGAGCCGGCCACCGCGCCGGGCCCCGGCTGGCGCGAACGCATGGGGCAGTACTGGAAGCTGGTCCGCGGCGACCGCCCGATCGGCGTGCTCCTGCTGCTGTGGCCGACCTGATGGGCGCTGTGGCTGGCCGCCGGCGGCGTGCCGGATCCGGCGCAGATGGAGCAGGCACTGCTGAACCTGCTGAAGAACGCCCACGAGGCCTGCCAGGAGGCCGATCCGGCGCGGGACGAGGTCAAGGTGCGGGTGCGCCGGCTGCCCGGCTGGACCCGGCTGGAGGTGCTGGACCGCGGCCCGGGCATGAACGAGGCGGTGCTGCAGAACGCGCTGCTGCCGTTCTACTCGACCAAGCGCAATGGCACCGGCCTGGGCCTGGCGCTGACCCGCGAGATCGTCGAGGCCCACGGCGGCCGCCTCTCGCTGCAGAACCGCGGCGGCGGCGGCCTGTGCGTGGCGGTGATGCTGCCCGAGCCGGTCTGAGCGCGTGGGCGCGTCCGCTCAGTCCTTCTTCCGCGGCCGCTTCCAGCCCTCGATGGTGGTCTGGCGCGCGCGGGACACGGTCAACGCGTCCGCCGGCGCGTTGCGGGTGATCACCGAGCCGGCGCCGATGGTGGCGCCGGCCCCAATCTCCACCGGTGCCACCAGCGAGGAGTTGGAGCCGATGAAGGCGCCATCGCCGATCACCGTGGTGGACTTGTTCACGCCGTCGTAGTTGCAGGTGATGGTGCCGGCACCGACGTTCACGCCCGCGCCCACCTGTGCATCGCCCAGGTAGGTGAGGTGGTTGGCCTTGCTGCCGCGGCCGACCACCGCCTTCTTGGTCTCGACGAAGTTGCCGATGTGCACGCCCTCGGCCAGCACCGTGCCCGGGCGCAGGCGCGCGAACGGACCGATCTGCGCCGCGCCCGCCGCGGCCACGCCTTCCAGGTCGCAGTGCGCGCGCACCTCGGTGCCCGGCCCCAGGCGCACGTCCTTCAGCCGGGTGAACGGGCCCACGCGCACGCCGTCGCCCAGCTCCACCTCGCCCTCGAGGATCACGTCCACGTCCAGCTCCACGTCGCGGCCCACGCGCACCCGGCCGCGCACGTCCAGGCGCGCCGGATCGGCCACGCGCACGCCCTGCAGGCACAGCTCGCGCACCTGCCGCTGCTGGTAGGCGCGCTCCAGCTGGGTCAGCTGCCAGGGATCGTTGGCACCCTCGGCCTCGAGCGGGTCGTCCACCGGCACCATCTCCGCCGGGTTGTACTCGGCGGCCGCCAGGGCGAAGACGTCGGTCAGGTAGTACTCGCCCTGCGCGTTGCGGTTGGACAGGCCACCCAGCCAGCGGCGCAGCGCCTCGGACCGAGCGGCGATGATGCCGGTGTTGACCACGGTGATGCGGCGCTGGGCCTCGTCGGCGTCGCGATGCTCGACGATGGCCTTCACTTTGCCCTGCGGGTCGCGGATGACGCGACCATAGCCGGTGGGATCGTCCGGCTCGGCCACCAGCACGCGCAGCAGGCCCTCGGCCTCGAGCAGCCGGCGCAGCGTGTCCGGGCGGGTCAGGGGCACGTCGCCGTACAGCACCAGCACCTCGGCGCCGTCGGGGATGGCCGGCATGGCCTGCTGCACGGCGTGGCCGGTGCCCAGCTGCTGTGCCTGTTCGACCCAGTGCAGGTCGTCATGGCCGGCAAAGGCGGCCCGCACCGCCTCGCCGCCGTGGCCATGGACCACGTGGATCCCGGCCGGGCGCAGGGCCCGCGCGGTGTCGACCACGTGCGCCAGCATCGGCCGGCCGCCGACGCGCTGCAGTACCTTGGGCAGCGCCGATTTCATCCGCTTGCCCTCGCCTGCGGCGAGGATCACCACGTGCAATGCCAGGCTCATGCTCGGTCCCAGGAAGAACTGGAAGGCATTCTATACGCGCGTCCGGTGCGGCCGGGCAGGCCACCGTTAACCGAAACCATGCGCATGCGGGCCTAGAATCGCAGCCTGCTCCCCGCCAGGTCCGCACATGCCGCTACTCCGCCAGGGCAGCCAGTTCGTCGCCATCGGCCTGTTGCAGCTGGCCATCGACTGGGCCGTGTTCGTGGCCACCACCGCCGCAGGCCTGCCGGCGACGCCGGCCAACCTGCTGGGCCGGGTGAGCGGTGCCATGTTCGGCTTCTGGCTCAACGGCCGCTACACCTTCGCCGGTGAGGACGGCAGCCGCCTGGGCTGGGAGCGCTTCGTGCGCTTCTGGCTGCTGTGGGGCGCGATGACCGCGCTCAGCACGGTGCTGCTGGTGGCGGTCGAGGATGGCCTGGGCCTGCGCGGGGCCTGGCTGGCCAAACCCATGGTGGAGGCCGGGCTGGCGGCAGCCAACTTCTTCCTGATGCGGCGGCTGGTGTACCGCTGACCCCGCAAACTCCGGCCGGCGCCGCCGGTCCGGCACCGTGCGACGTGGCGAATCCAGCGTATTGTCCGGATGCGGAGACCGCCCTTTCCGTCTTCGGGTTTGTGGGGGTGACGGGTGGTCAGGTGGGGCTGCGTCTGTCGGGGCGTGGGTTTGGGCTGGCGCAAAGAAGAACCCCCAGGCTTTTGGCCTGGGGGTTCGGGGTAAAGACCCTGGCGATGACCTACTCTCGCATGGGAAGCCCACACTACCATCGGCGCTGTTGCGTTTCACT
>NZ_PDWK01000079.1 GCF_010093135.1 Pseudoxanthomonas taiwanensis
CGCGCGCAAGGAGCTGGGCGAGGAGTTCCAGAAGACCCACGGCATCAAGCTGGGCTTCATGAGCTTCTTCGTGAAGGCCGCCGCCAACGCCCTGCAGCGCCACCCGATCATCAACGCCTCGGTGGACGGCGACGACATCATCTACCACGGCTATGCCGACATCTCGATCGCCGTGGCCACCGACAAGGGCCTGGTGACCCCGGTGCTGCGCAACGTCGAGCGCATGAGCTTCGCCGACGTGGAGAAGGGCATCGCCGACTACGCCAAGAAGGCGCGCGAGGGCAAGCTGGGCCTGGAGGACCTGCAGGGTGGCACGTTCACCATCACCAACGGCGGCACCTTCGGCTCGCTGATGTCCACGCCGATCGTCAACCCGCCGCAGAGCGCGATCCTGGGCATGCACGCCATCAAGGAGCGCCCCATCGCCGAGAACGGCCAGGTGGTGGTCGCGCCGATGATGTACATCGCCCTGTCCTACGACCACCGCATCATCGACGGCAAGGACGCGGTGCTGTTCCTGGTGGACATCAAGAACCAGCTCGAGAACCCGAACCGCCTGCTGTTCGGCCTGTAATGGCAACGGCCCCGCCGCGGCGGGGCCGTCTCCTCCGGGCCGCCGCCCGCGCCCTGCGCCGCCGCGGCCCGCCGCCTTCCCCGCCCCGCCAGGGCACCCGACCCGCCCCGGGAAGGGACAGGAAAGGAACTGGAAATGGCTGAACAATTCGACGTCGTCGTCATCGGTGCCGGCCCGGCCGGCTATCACGCCGCCATCCGCGCCGCCCAGCTCGGCCTGAAGACGGCCTGCATCGACGCCGCGCTGGGCAAGGACGGCAAGCCCGCCCTGGGCGGCACCTGCCTGCGCGTGGGCTGCATCCCGTCCAAGGCGCTGCTGGACTCCTCGCACCAGTACCACAACCTGGTGCACTCCTTCGAGCAGCACGGCATCAGCGTCAAGGACGCGAAGATCGATGTGCCGAAGATGATCGCCCGCAAGGACGGCATCGTGAAGCAGTTCACGGGCGGCATCGCCATGCTGTTCAAGGCCAACAAGGTCACCCCGTACTACGGCTTCGCCACCCTGCACCCGAACCGGGTGGTCAAGGTCAAGCAGCATGACGGCGCCGAAGTCGAGCTGGCCGCCGGCAACGTGATCATCGCCGCCGGTTCGGAGTCCATCGAGCTGCCGTTCGCGAAGTTCGACGGCGAGTACATCGTGGACAACGTCGGCGCGCTGGACTTCACCGAGGTGCCCAAGCGCCTGGCGGTGATCGGCGCCGGCGTGATCGGCCTGGAGCTGGGCAGCGTGTGGCGCCGCCTGGGCGCCGAGGTCACCATCCTCGAGGCCCTGCCGGAGTTCCTGCCGGCCGCCGACGCCGAGGTCTCCAGGCTGGCCGCCCGCGAGTTCAAGAAGCAGGGCCTGGACATCCAGCTGGGCGCCAAGGTCAGCAAAGCCGAGGTCACCGGCAAGGGCAAGAAGAAGGAAGTCACCATCACCTACGCCGACAAGGACGGCGAGAAGACCCTGGTGGTGGACAGGCTGCTGGTGGCCGTGGGCCGCCGCGCCGCCACCCGCGGCCTGCTGGCCGAGGGCACCGGCGTGCAGCTCAACGAGCGCGGCCAGATCGTGGTGGACGAGCACTGCCACACCGGCGTGGACGGCGTGTGGGCCATCGGCGACTGCGTGCGCGGTCCGATGCTGGCGCACAAGGGCTTCGAGGAAGGCATCGCCGTGGCCGAGCTGATCGCCGGCCTGCCGGGCCACGTCAACCTCGAGACCATCCCGTACGTCATCTACACCTCGCCGGAGATCGCCTGGGTCGGCAAGACCGAGCAGCAGCTCAAGGCCGAGGGCGTGCCGTACAAGGCCGGCAGCTTCCCGTTCGCGGCCGTCGGCCGCGCCGTAGCCATGGCCGAGCCGGTGGGCTTCGTCAAGGTGCTGGCGCACGCCGAGACCGACCGCGTGCTGGGCCTGCACCTGATCGGCCCGAACGTGTCCGAGCTGGTCCACGAGGGCGTGCTGACCATGGAGTTCCACGGCAGCGCCGACGACCTGGCCCGCATCTGCCACGCCCACCCGAGCCTGTCGGAAGCCATCCACGACGCCGCCATGGCCGTGGACAAGCGCTCCATCCACAAGGCCAACTGAAGCCCGCGTCCGGAACGGGCGGCCCGCCTGCGCCCGTTCCCGCACCGGCATCCGCGCCCCGCCAGGGGCGCCGACGGCGAAGCCGGGCCATGCCCGGCTTCGTGCTTTTCCCGGCTCCCCCGGAGCCGTCCCTGCCCCCGCGGCCCGGCGCTTTCCGGACCGCCATACAGCGTCCACGGAAAACCGATCCATGCGTTCGATCTGCGTCTACTGCGGCTCCAACCCCGGCAGCAAGCCGGCCTACGCCGAACGGGCCATCGCCCTGGGCACCCGCATCGCCCGCGAGGGCCTGCGCCTGGTCTACGGCGGCGGCAATGTCGGCCTGATGGGCACCGTGGCCAACGCCGTGCTGGAGGCCGGCGGCCAGGTCACCGGCGTGATCCCCAAGCAGCTGGCCGACTGGGAGGTGGCCCACCGCGGCCTGACCGAGCTGGAGATCGTCGGCTCCATGCACGAGCGCAAGATGCGCATGTTCCAGCTGTCCGACGCCTTCGTCACCCTGCCCGGCGGCTTCGGCACCATGGAGGAGATCTTCGAGATGCTCACCTGGCGCCAGCTGGGCATCAGCAACAAGCCGTGCGCCTTCCTCGACATCGAGGGCTTCTACGCGCCGCTGATCGGCATGATCGACCGCATGGTCGCCGAACGCTTCCTGCACCCGGACCAGCGCGCCGACCTGTGGTACGGCAGCGACATCGACGCCATGCTGGCCTGGATGCGCACGTACCAGCCGGCGCAGGCCTCCAAGTGGATCGACGAGAAGCGCCTGAGCATCATGAAGTGACCCGGCCGGCGCGCGCCGCCGCGCCACCCGCGTCCGCACTGGCACCGCCACCGGCCCGCGGCTAAAGTCGGGCCTTCGCAGTCCGCAACGCATGCCCCATGGCCATTCCCGACAGTTTCCCCGCCTTCCGCATCCACAACGACGAGGCCGGCTACCGCAGCGGCATCGAGACGCTGGCGCTGGAGGACCTGTCCCCCGGCGAGGTGGTGGTCAAGGCGGCCTGGTCCTCGGTCAACTACAAGGACGCCCTGGCCGGCTCCGGCAAGGGCAAGATCCTGCGCCGCTTCCCGCTGGTCGGCGGCATCGACGTGGCCGGCCACGTGGTCGCCTCCACCGATCCGCGCTTCCGCGAGGGCGATGCGGTGCTGGCCACCGGCTGCGGCCTGAGCGAGACCCGCGACGGCGGCTACTCGGCCTACGTGCGCCTGCCGGCGGAGTGGACCATTCCCCTGCCCGCCGGCCTGGACCTGCGCCAGAGCATGATCCTGGGCACGGCCGGCTTCACCGCCGCGCTGGCCCTGTACCGCATGCAGGAGAACCGGCAGGCGCCGGAGCTGGGCCCGCTGGCGGTCACCGGCGCCACCGGCGGCGTCGGCTCGCTGGCGGTGGCGATCTTCAGCAAGGCCGGCTACGAGGTGCACGCCATCAGCGGCAAGGCCGACCAGGCCGGCTACCTGCGGTCGCTCGGCGCCAGCCAGGTGCTGGGCCGCGAGGTGCTGGAAGGCCGCCGGCCGCTGGAGTCGGTGCGCTTCGGCGGCGGCCTGGACAACGTCGGCGGCCCGATGCTGGTCAGCCTGCTGGCGCAGACCGCACCCTACGGCAACGTCGCCTCGGCCGGCCTGGCGGCCAGCGCGCAGCTGGACGCGCTGACGGTCATGCCCTTCATCATCCGCGGCGTGTCGCTGCTGGGCATCGGCTCGGCCGGCACCGCGCGCGACATCCGCGGCCGCATCTGGGAACTGCTGGCCGGCGAATGGAAACCGGCACGGCTGGATTCCATCTGCACCCGCGAGGTCACCCTCGAGCAGCTGCCGGAGGTGTTCGACACCATGCTGGCCGGCGGCTCGCTGGGCCGCACCGTGGTGCGCCTGGGCTGATCCCGCCCTGCGGCCGCGGCGCGCGGCCTCAGGCGGCCCGCCCCGCGACCCGCTCCTCGAACGTGGCCAGGTCCGTCGGCCGGCCGAACAGATAGCCCTGGAACAGGCGGCAGCCCTGCCCCAGCAGCAGCTCGTACTGCTCCACCGTCTCCACGCCCTCGGCGATCACCTCCACGCCCAGGTCGTGGCCCAGACGCAGCAGGTTGCGGGTGATGCTGCTGGCCTGGGTGTCGCCGACGATGCCGGCGACGAAAGCGCGGTCGATCTTCAGTTCGGTGAAGGGCATCTGGTGCAGGTAGGACAGCGACGAGTAGCCGGTGCCGAAGTCGTCCAGCGACAGGCCCACGCCCGCCGCCTGCAGGGCCTGCATCTTGGCCACCGTCGCCTCCATGTCCTCCATCAGCACGCTCTCGGTCAGCTCCAGGGTCAGCAGTCGCCCGTCCACTCCGTTCTGGCGCAGGCAGTCCAGCACCTGCGGCACGAAGTCGGGCTGGCGCAGCTGCAGGGTGCTGATGTTGACCGACAGCCGCAGCCCGCGCAGCACAGGGTCGTCCTGCCAGCGCCGCAGCTGCGCGCAGGCCTCGCCCAGCACCCACTGCCCCAGCGGCAGCACGAAGCCGGTTTCCTCGGCCGCCTGCATGAACCCGCCCGGCCCGACCAGGCCGTGCGCCGGGTGGTTCCAGCGCAGCAGCGCCTCGGCGCCGAACACCCGGCCGGAGGCGCCCAGCTGCGGCTGGTAGAACAGCTCGAACCGGCGCGAGGCCAGGGCGCCGCGCAGCTCGGCATGCAGCTCGCGGCGCGCGGCCGCGTCGCTCTCCTGCAGGTGCAGGATCACCACCACCGCGGCGGCCACGCTCAGCAGGTTGAACCAGATGCCCACCCGGCGCAGTCCGTCGTGCAGCGCGTACGGCCCCGGCACGCCCTGCGGCTGGGCGGCGAACTACATGAAGGCCAGCAGGAACACGGCCACGCAGACGTAGCGCAGCCACTGCGGTTCGTCGCGGAACACGAAGTGCGCGCCGGCCGCCAGCACCACCAGGAACAGGTGGGTGGTGCGCGGGATGGTGGCCGTCTGCACATCCAGGAAGGCGGTGAAGAAGCAGACGTAGGCCAGCAGCCCGGCGAAGGCGAGCCACGAGGCGGCCCGGGTGCGTCCGCGCTGGGCCGCGGCGGCACCAGCGCGCCCAGCAGCATCAGCACCAGCTCCACCGCCGCGTGCAGGTAGGCGCCCTGCACGGCGAAGAACAGGCTCCAGAAGGCGCCGACCAGCAGCATCAGCACGCCGGTCGCCAGCAGGATGCGGCGCGCGCGCTGCCGGCGCCGCTGCTGCAGCGCGCCCTCGAACCTGCCGGCCGAACCGGCGCCTGGCTTCTTCATCCCTGCCGCCCTTCGGGCCTGCGGGCAAGCCTACTCCCGCGCCACCGGCGGCGGATCAAGACGGCGTGAGGCCGGCACCGGCAGCCTGGGCGTGGGCGCACGCACGGGCTCGGCGGACGCGGTCCCGGCGCGGTGGCGTCCCGAATGCGGGCCCGGACCGGCCCGCCGGGGCGCGGGCTTCCGGCCCCGGCAGGCTGCGGCTACACTGCGGGGCCACAGGGGAACCATCTCGGGGAAGCCAATGGCACGGATCCTGATCGTGGACGATTCTCCGCCCCAGCTCCTGGGCATCCAGCGCATCGTCGAGAAGCTGGGGCACGAGCCCCTGACCGCCGAGGACGGCGCCGCCGGCGTGGAGCTGGCCAGGAGCGCGCTGCCGGACCTGATCCTGATGGACGTGGTGATGCCGAACCTCAACGGCTTCCAGGCCACGCGCACGCTCAGCCGCGATCCGGCCACCCGCGACATCCCGGTGGTGCTGGTGACCACCAAGGACCAGGAGACCGACCGCACCTGGGGCCTGCGCCAGGGCGCGCGCGCCTACCTCACCAAGCCCTTCGCCGAGCCGGAGCTGGCCGAGGTGATCGAACGCCTGCTGGCCGAGCGCACCGCGCCGCCGGCCGGGGCCTGAGGCCTCACTCGCCGAAGGCGCGGGCCAGCTCGCGGTAGGCCTTGCGCTGCGCCTCGGTCACCGGGGCCGGCGCCTGCACCTCCAGCTCGATGATCTGGTCGCCCGGCGGATCGCCGGGCAGGCCACGGCCGCGCAGGCGCAGCTTGCGGCCGGAGTCCGACTCCGGCGGGATCTTCACCTCCACCGGGCCGCCGAGCGTGGGAACGTTGACCGTGGTTCCCAGCGCCGCCTGCCACGGCTG
Organism: Pseudoxanthomonas taiwanensis; assembly: GCF_010093135.1. GTDB lineage: Bacteria > Pseudomonadota > Gammaproteobacteria > Xanthomonadales > Xanthomonadaceae > Pseudoxanthomonas > Pseudoxanthomonas taiwanensis. The sequence goes on from NZ_PDWK01000079.1 coordinate 6,277, forward strand.
CACCGGCAGGGTGTAGAGGATGTTGCGCCCGTCCACCTCGAACTGCGGATGGGCCTGGTACTCGATCTCCAGCAGCAGGTTGCCGCCATTGCGGCCCTGCCCGGCCAGGCGGATCGCCTGCCCGGCGCGGATGCCCTTGGGCACCTTCACGTCCAGCTGGCGGCCGTTGAGGGTGATGCGCACGCTGTCGCCGCGGTACACCGCCTCCAGCGGCACGCTCAGCCTGGCGCGGGTGTCGCCACGCGGCTGCTGCGGGCCGGCGCCGCGCGCGCCGGCCCCGCGCTGGCGCGCGAACAGGCTCTCGAAGAAGTCGCTGAAGCCGCCGCGGCCTCCGAAGTCGCCGAAGATCTCCTCGAAGTCGAAGCCGCTGCCGTCGAAGCCCGGCGGCGGATGGAACTCCTGGCCGGGGCGGTACCCGCGCGCGCGCAGCTGGTCGTAGGCGGCGCGCTTCTGCGGATCGCGCAGGACCTCGTAGGCCTCGTTGACGGCCTTGAACTTCTCCTCCGCGTCCGGCTCCCTGCTCACGTCCGGGTGGTACTTGCGCGCCAGCCGCCGGTAGGCGGACTTGATCTCCGCCTCGCCCGCACCCGGTTCGATGCCCAGGATCGCGTAGTAGTCCTTGAATTCCATCCGATCACCATCAATGCGGCTGCGCCCGGCGCATGCGCCGGGCCGGGAAAACGACCACGGCCCGTGACGCGCGCGCCACGGGCCGGGATTCTAGCGGGTCCGGTGCCCGGACCCGGCCGCGGATGCGCCGCGGTGCGCCGGGCGCGGCGGCCACGGAAAGCCGCCGGCGCGTGCCGTTCACTGCACCTGGATGCGGCGCGGCGTGGTCTCCGGGCGCTTGGGGATGTCGATGCGCAGCACGCCGTTGCGGCCGGTGGCGGTGATGCCGTCCGGATCGGCGCTGTCCGGCAGCGCGAAGCGGCGGTAGAACATGCCCCAGGCGCGCTCGCGGCGGGCGTAGCGCTCGGTCTCGGTCTTCTGCTCGCTCGCGCGCTCGCCGCGGATGCTGAGGATGCCCTTGTCCATCTGCACCTCGATGTCCTTCGGGTCCACGCCCGGGATGTCGGCGAAGATGACGAAGCGGTCGTCCTCCTCCTTGATGTCCACGCGCGGCGCCCACTGGCTGGTCACCACGTCGGACTGGTCGGCGACGGCGGCGGCCTCGCCGAAGAAGCGCTCGAAGACCTGCTTGAACTCGTCCTGCAGGTTCTGCAGCGGATGCACGGGGTTGTAGCGGACGATGGTCATGGTGGTTCTCCTTGCTCGGGGGCCGCAGGCGGAGGCCCGCGCGGCCATGCCCCGTAGATGGGTGCGGGCGGACCGGTTTCAACTCCCGTTGTCAAGATGCGCGTGCCGGCGTTCACCCGCGCCCCGTGCCTGGGGCTACACTGGCCCCAGCCTGGGCCGGCACAGGTCCCCCGCACACAGGAGCCCTGCCATGACCGTGCAAGTTGGTGACCGCATCCCCGAGGTCGTGCTCAAGTGCATCCGCCAGGGCGTGGAGAACGTGGACACCCGCACCCTGTTCGACGGGCGCAAGGTGGTCCTGTTCGCGGTGCCGGGCGCGTTCACCCCGACCTGCTCGGAAAAGCACCTGCCCGGCTACATCCGCCACTTCGAGGATTTCCGCGCGCGCGGGATCGACGTCGTCTGCATGGCGGTCAACGACCCGTTCGTGATGCAGGCCTGGGGCCGCCCCCTGAACGTGCCCGACGGCCTGCAGCTGGTCTCCGACGGCAACGCCGACCTCACCCGGGCCCTGGGCATGGAGATGGACGCCAGCGGGTACGGCATGGGCATCCGCGCCCGCCGCTTCGCCCTGTACGCCGAGGACGGCGTGGTCCGGCACCTGTTCGTCGAGGCGCCCGGCGAGTTCCGCGTGTCCTCGGCCGAGCACGTGCTGGCCGCGCTGGACTGAGCCGCCGCCTCGGCCGCCGATCGCGATCCCGGCCGGCGCCGGGCGCCCGACCCCCGTCACGCGGAAGCGCACCTGGCTCCAGGCGCCACTGTCGGCCAGGGCGGTGAGCACGTGCTCGCCGTCGCCGGCACGGGCGTAGTCGTACTCGAAGCCGCGGCCGCCCTCGCTCTGGCCGATCCAGCGTCCGTCCAGCAGCCAGCGCACCGGCCCGGCCGCGCCCAGCGCGCGCACCTGCAGGCGCAGCCCGTGCCCGCTTCCGGGCGGCGGCGCCAGGGTGGCGCCGTCGGCGATGCCGCGGATGCGCAGGGCCAGGGCCGCCTCGCGGCCGTCCGGGGCGCAGTCGGGCGACAGCGGCGGCAGGGTCGCGGCGGCACGCTCGGCGGCCGACAGCCAGGGCGACAGCAGGGCCGGCCAGCGCGCGATCTCCATCTCGCGCTCCGGGTGCGGCCGGGCGCAGTCGGCCGACAGGCGCAGGCCCGTGGCCGCGTCCACCCGGAAGCGCTCGCGCCCGGCGCTCCACAGCCGCGCATCGCGCTCCGGGAAGGTGGGCGGCACCGCCCCGTCCAGGACCCAGGCCTGCAGGCGCCGCCGGCACAGCGGCGGCGGCGGGTCCGCCGCGGCCAGGCCCAGCGCCCAGCACCCCCCCCCCGCCTCCACCGTGGCCGGGCGCGGCACCGGATCGGCGTCGCCGGGTGCGCGCGGCAGGCTGTCCAGCACCTCGAACAGCAGCGGCAGCGCGGTCACCGCCCCGTACTGGCCGGGCAGCGCGGTGCCGTCCGGCCGTCCCACCCACACCCCCACCGTATAGCGGCGGGCGGCGCCGATCGCCCAGGCGTCGCGGAAGCCGTAGCTGGTGCCGGTCTTCCAGGCCACGGGCGGGCGGCTCGAGGCCAGCACGGCGGACGCGCCGGGGCGCGGGTTGGCCTGCAGGACCTCGCGCACGATCCAGGCCGCGCCGGGCGAGAGCAGGCGGCGCTCGGCCAGGGGCTGTTCCGGGGTGTAGCGCACCGGCGCGGCCAGGCCGCCGCGTTGCAGGGCGGCGAACCCGCCCACCAGGTCCTCCAGGCGCACACCAGCCCCGCCCAGGATCAGTGGCAGGCCCGGCCGCGCCCCGCGCGGCATGCGCAGGGGGATGCCGGCGTGCTCCAGGCGCGCGGCAAAGCGCACCGGCCCCACCCGGTCCAGCAGGTCCACCGCCGGCACGTTGAGCGACAGGCGCAGGGCCTCGTCCGCCGCCACCGGGCCATGGAAGGCCTCGCCGAAGTTGCCGGGGCGGTAGCCGCCGAAGTCCTGCGGCGCGTCCACCAGCAGGCTCGCGGAATGGATCAGGCCCTCGTCCAGGGCCATGCCGTACAGGAACGGCTTGAGCGTGGAACCGGGCGAGCGCCAGGCCCGGACCATGTCCACGTGGCCCAGGCGCTGGGCGTCGCCGAAGCTGACCGAGCCGACGTACGCGCGCGCCTCCATGGTCGCGTTCTCCACCACCAGCAGCGCCGCCGAGGTGCGCGGCGGCAGGGTGGCGAAGTAGGCGGCCACCCGCTCCTCCAGCGCCCGCTGCAGGTCCGCGTCCAGGGTCGTGGCGATGCGGGCCCGGTGCGGCTGCCCGCGGCGCAGGCGCTCGGCCAGCAGCGCGGCGTGCACCGGCACCTGCAGCGAGCGCGCCCCCACCGGCTCCATGCGCGCCTCGGCCACCACTTCGGCCGGCCATACGCCCAGTGCCTGCATGCGCGCCAGCACCTTGTCGCGGGCCGCACGCGCGGCCTCCGGATGGCGGTCCGGGCGCAGCCGGCTGGGCGCCTGCGGCAGCACCGCCAGCAGCGCCGCCTCGGCGTGCGACAACTGCGCGGCCGGCTTGCCCAGGTAGGCCCAGCTGGCCGCCTCCACGCCCTCGATGGTGCCGCCGAACGGTGCCCGCTCCAGGTACAGCTGCAGGATCCGGTCCTTGGACAGACGCGCCTCCAGCTGCAGGGCGCGCGCCAGCTGCCGCAGCTTGGCCGGCAGGCTGCGGGTCTGCCCGCCCTCGAGGATGCGCGCCACCTGCATGGTCAGGGTGGAACCGCCGGAGACGCTGCCGCCGCTGCGCCGCCACTGCCCGGGCGCGCGCAGCAGGGCCAGCGGGTTGACGCCGGGGTGCCAGCGGAACCAGCGGTCCTCGTAGGCCAGCAGAGCCTGCAGGTACAGCGGCGAGACCGTCGCCGGCGTGGCCGGATGGCGCCACACGCCCCCGGCGTCGGCGAAGGCGCGCAGCGGCGTGCCGTCGCGCGCGGGGGCCACGGGGGCGGTGCCGGAGGCGCGCGGCAACGGCGGCGGGAAGGCCAGGCCGGGCACCAGCACGGCCAGCAGCAGCACGGCCGGGCCCCGGCGCAGCCACGGCACCAGGCGCCACCAACCGCGCCCGCCTCCGCCCGTGTGCTCCAGCCCCGACCCCGCCAAGACGCCCTGCTCCCGTTCCGTTCCTGTGGTCATTTGAAGCGATCCCCGGCGCGGCAGGAAGGGGCCCAGGCGCGCATGTCCGGCCACCGCGCCCGGTCATCGAGCAACCTGATTAGCCCCGACCCTCAGCCGCCAGTCGCAGGATGTGCGTCGCCCACCGCCGAGCATACGGCCACCTGAAGGCGACGAGGTGGCGTCATGAGCATCAATTCCGTGCAGTTCCAGGCTGGCCTG
>NZ_PDWK01000007.1 GCF_010093135.1 Pseudoxanthomonas taiwanensis
CTTCCAGCCACCCAGCTGGGACATACAATCCACTTCGGCCACGGCCGGCCCCGTTTTGTTGCCTCGAGAACAACAATTCTGCCGGGTCGGCCGTGCGCCTCTCTCCCCTCAGTTGGGAGAAGAACCATTTTTTTTGGACGCCTGTGACCGCCGAAAACGAGGGCCGTGGACGGCGTCGCCATCCACGGCCCCGGGCCGGCCTCCGCGCGCGGAGGCCGGCGGTCCTTCGATTGAAGACTGGCTCCGGATGCGCGGCCGGATCACTCCGGGCGCGGCGTGGCCGCCGTGCTCGGCGGCAGCACCGGCACGGTGACCTGCGGCTGGCGGCCGGTCAGCGTCTTCAGGAAGCGGGTGATGGACTCGACCTCGGCCGCGTCGAGCTCATGGCCCAGCTGGCTGCTGCCCATGATCGCCACCGCCTGGCCCAGGTCCCACACCTTGCCGCTGTGGAAGTAGGGCGCGGTCAGCTCGACGTTGCGCAGCGGCGCGGCGCGGAACACGTACTCGTCCGAGGCGGTGTTGGTCACCGCGAAGCGGCCCTTGTCGTCGGCCGGCAGCACGTCGGCGCCCGGGCGCTCGACCACGCCGAACGGGTAATAGGCTTGGCCGCCGAAGTTCGGCCCGGAATGGCAGGCCACGCAGCCCTTCTCGATGAACAGCGACAGGCCGCGCAGCTCGGCCGCGTCCAGGCTGTTCCTGCCAGCCAGGAACTGGTCGAAGCGCGAGTCGGGGGTCAGCAGGGTGGTCTCGAAGGCCTCCAGGGCGCGGGCCATGTTCTCGAAGCTCACCGGCTCGCGCTCGCCCGGGAAGGCGCGCTTGAACGCCTCCACGTAGGCCGGGATGCTGCGCAGGGTGGCCTCCACGCGCTCGGGCGTGTTGTTCATCTCCACGCTGGCCTGCACCGGGCCCTTGGCCTGCTCCTTCAGGTCGGAGGCGCGGCCGTCCCAGAACTGGGCGGCGTTGAGCACGGCGTTGAACACGGTGGGCGAGTTGCGCGGGCCCTTCTGCCAGCCGTGGCCGATCGAAGTCGGCACGTTGTCGGCGCCGCCGGTGGCGACGTTGTGGCAGGTGTTGCAGCTGATCACGTGGCTGCGCGACAGGCGCGGCTCGAACCACAGCGACTTGCCCAGTTCGATCTGCTCGGCGGTGATCGCCTGTCCGCGCACGCTGTCGACCTTCTTCGGGATCGGGCCGAACAGGGCCTTGGCGGTCTCGCGCAGGGAGGCCGCGTCGGGCGTATCGCCGGATGCGGCCGGCGCGGCCTGCAGGCCGGCGCAGGCCAGGGCAAGTGCGGTGGCCAGGGCGATGCTACGGGGACGCATTGGGGGGACTCCTGCTGGGGGGTCCAGGAGTGTTATCTATCAGCACGCGCCCGGGCGCATTGACCCCGATCAAGCCGCCTGGCGGCTATGCTTTTGGCACTGTCGCGCAGGGCTCCGACCCGTTCCGATGACCACGCGTGCCACGCGCCTGCTGCGGATGCTCGACGCGCTGCGCCAGCGGCGCGGGCCGGTGCGTGGCGCGCAGCTGGCCGAGCGGCTGGGCGTGAGCCTGCGCACGGTCTACCGCGACATCGAGGCCCTGCGCGCGCAGGGCGCGCGGATCGACGGCGACCCGGGCGTGGGCTACCGGCTGCGGCCGGGTTTCGTGATGCCGCCGCTGATGTTCCCGGCCGAGGAGCTGGAGGCGCTGGTGCTGGGCGCGCGCTGGGTGGTCGCGCACGCCGATCCGGAGCTGGCTGCCGCGGCCGGCCGCGCCCTGGACCGGATCGGCGGTGTGCTGCCCGGGCACCTGCGCCTGCAGCTGGACACCAGCGGCCTGTTCGCCCCGGAGTGGCGGCCGGCGCAGCCGGAGCCGTGGCTGCCGGCCCTGCGCCGCGCCATCCGCGACGAGCACGTGGTGCGGCTGCACTACGCCGACGCCGAGGGTCGCTGCACCGAGCGCCTGGTATGGCCCTTCGCCATGGCCTTCCTCGAGGACCGGCGCCTGATCGCGGCCTGGTGCGAGCTGCGTGGCGACTTCCGCCATTTCCGGGCCGACCGGGTGCGCGCCCTGGAGAGCACCGGGCGCCGCTACCCGGAGCCGCGCCACCGCCTGCTGCGGCGCTGGGAACAGGAACGCCTGCGCCACCACGAAGGCTGAGGGCGGTCCGCTGCTGACAGGAGCTGTCAGCAGGCACGGCCCACACTGCGCCCACCTCCCACCGACGATGGAGAAGCACGATGGGCAAGACGCTGACCTTCTACACCCACCCGATGTCGCGGGCGCGCATCACCCGCTGGATGCTGGAGGAGACCGGCCTGCCGTACGAGGAGGTCGTGCTCGACTTCGGCGCGCCGATGAAGTCGCCCGACTACCTGGCGATCAACCCGATGGGCAAGGTGCCGGCGATCCGCCACGGCGACCTGGTGGTCACCGAGAACGCCGCCATCTGCGCCTACCTGGCCGACCTGGTGCCGGAGAAGGGGCTGGCGCCGCCGCCGGGCTCGCCGGAGCGGGGCACGTACTACCGCTGGCTGTTCTTCCTCGCCGGGCCGGTGGAGGCCCTGTTCACCGCCAAGTACGCCGGTGCGCTGGCGCCGCCGTTCAGCGCCGGCTACGGCAGCGAGGCCGACGTGCTGCGCGTGCTGGAGCAGGCCGTGGCCGGGCGCACGCACCTGGTGGGCGACAGCTTCACCGCCGCCGATCTGATGATGGCGGCGTTCCTGGGGTATTACATGCGCATCGGCATGCTGGAAAGGCGGCCGGCCTCACAGCAGGGACTTGAGCCGGTACAGCGCCTCCAGCGCCTGCTTCGGGGTCAGCTCGTCCGGATCCAGCGCGGCCAGCGCCTCGTGCACGGCCGAGGGCGTGGCCGAGAACAGCGCGAACTGGCGCGGCTCGTCCAGCGCCTGCGGCCCCACCGCGGCGGCGTGGGTCTCGTGGCTGCGCTGCTCCAGCTCGGCCAGGCGGCGGCGTGCCTGCTGCAGGGTGGCCCTGGGCAGGCCGGCCAGCGCCGCCACCTGCAGGCCGAAGCTGCGGTTGGCCGCGCCTTCCTTGACCGTGTGCATGAACACCAGGCCGTCGCCGTGCTCCACCGCGTCCAGGTGCACGTTGGCGATGCCGTCCACGCCCGGTTCGCCGGCCAGCGCGGTCAGCTCGAAGTAGTGGGTGGCGAACAGGGTCCAGCAGCGGTTGACCATGGCCAGGTGGCGGGCCACCGCGTCGGCCAGGGCCAGGCCGTCGTAGGTGGAGGTGCCGCGGCCGATCTCGTCCATCAGCACCAGCGACTGCGGGGTGGCGTGGTGGAGGATGTAGCTGGTCTCGGCCATCTCCACCATGAAGGTGGACTGGCCGCGGGCCAGGTCGTCGCCGGCGCCGATGCGGGTGAGGATGCGGTCGATCGGGCCGATCACCGCGCGCGCGGCCGGCACGAAGCTGCCGATGTGCGCCAGCAGCACGATCAGCGCGGTCTGGCGCATGTAGGTGCTCTTGCCGCCCATGTTCGGCCCGGTGATCACCAGCATGCGCCGCGACCGGCCATCGCGGTCCTCGTACAGGTCCAGGTCGTTGGGCTCGAACGGCTCCTCGCGCACCGCCTCCACCACCGGGTGGCGGCCGCGCTCGATGCGCAGGCAGGGCGTGTCGGTCAGCTCCGGCTGCGACCAGTCCAGCGCCTGCGCGCGCTCGGCGAAGCAGGCCAGCACGTCCAGCTCGCTGAGCGCGGCGGCGCAGCGCTTGAGCGGCTCCAGGCGCGCGTTGAGCGCGTCCAGCAGCGCCTCGTACAGTGCCTTCTCCCGCGCCAGCGCGCGCTCGCGCGCCGACAGCACCTTGTCCTCGAAGGCCTTCAGCTCCTCGGTGATGAAGCGCTCGGCGCCGGTCAGGGTCTGGCGGCGGGTGTAGTGCACCGGCGCGCGCGCGGCCTGGGCCTTGCTGATCTCGATGTAGTAGCCGTGGACGCGGTTGTAGCCCACCTTGAGCGTGGGGATGCCGGTGGCCTCGCGCTCGCGCGCCTCCAGGTCCAGCAGGAACTGGTCGGCGTGGGTGGACAGCCGGCGCAGCTCGTCCAGCTCGGCGTCGTAGCCGTCGGCGATCACCCCGCCGTCGGCCAGCTTCAGCGGCGGCTGCGGCGCCACCGCGCGGGCCAGCAGCCCGGCGACCTCGCCGTGCTCGCCCAGCTCGGCCATCAGCGTGGCCAGGCGCGGCGAGTCCAGCGGTGCCAGCTGCGCGCGCAGCTCCGGCAGCAGGGCCAGGCCGTCGCGCAGGGTGGACAGGTCGCGCGGGCGTGCCGAGCGCAGCGCCACGCGGGTGAGGATGCGCTCCAGGTCGCCCAGGCCGCGGAAACGCTCGCGCAGGGCATCGTCGGCGCGCTGCTCGATCAGCGTGGCCACGGCGTGGTGGCGCTCGCCCAGACCCTGGCGGTTGCGCAGCGGGCGGTGCAGCCAGCGCCGCAGCAGCCGCCCCCCCATTGGCGTGATGGTGCTGTCCAGCACGCCCAGCAGGGTGTGGCGGTGGGCGCCGTCCACCCGGCTGTCCCGTTCCCGGTGGCGGCGGGTGGCCGCGTTCATCACGATCGCGTCGCCGGCCGTCTCCGCCGCGATCGAGGTCAGGTGCGGCAGGTTCTGCTTCTGCGTCTCCTCGACGTAGCCCAGCAGGGCGCCGGCGGCGGCGATGGCCAGCGGCATGTCCTCGATGCCGAAGCCGGTCAGGTCGTGCACGCCGAAGAAGCGCAGCAGCTGGCGGCGGCCGCTGTCCGGGTCGAACAGCCACGGCGCACGCCGCCGCGTGGCCCCGTCGAACAGCAGCGGCGGCCAGCCTTCCTCGTCCGGAAGCAGCAGCTCGGCCGGTTCCAGCCGGGCCAGCTCGGCATTGAGCGCGTCCTCGTTCTCCACCTGGTTGACCAGGAAGCGGCCGCCGGCCAGGTCGGCCCAGGCCAGGCCGTAGCCGGAGCGGCCGCGCGCCACCGCCATCAGCAGGGTGTCGCGGCGCTCGTCCAGCAGTGCCTCGTCGGTCACCGTGCCCGGGGTGACGATGCGCACCACCTTGCGCTCGACCAGGCCCTTGCTGGCGGCCGGATCGCCGATCTGCTCGCAGATGGCCACCGACTCGCCCAGCGCCACCAGCCGCGCCAGGTAGCTCTCGTAGGAGTGCACCGGCACGCCGGCCATCGGGATCGGCGCGCCGGCCGAGCTGCCGCGCTGGGTGAGGGTGATGTCCAGCAGCCGCGCCGCCTTGCGGGCGTCGTCGTAGAACAGCTCGTAGAAGTCCCCCATCCGGAAGAACAGCAGCAGGTCCGGGTACTCCGCCTTGGCGGCGAAGTACTGCTTCATCAGCGGGGGGTGCTCGGGCGCGGCGGACTTGTCGGAGGTCCTGGTCATCGGGACGCGGAAGGTGCGGGGCCGCCGATTGTAGCGGCCCGCGCCTCAGCGCCGCAGCGCGCGCTGTCCCGGCGGTTCGGGCAGGTCGCCGTCGGCCACGACCACACGGTTGCGGCCGCCGCGCTTGGCCTGGTACATGGCCGCGTCGGCGCGGGCCAGCACCCGTGCGTAGTCGGGGGGGCCGTCCTGCACCGCCACGCCGATGCTGGCGGTCAGCGGCAGGGGGCCGCCGTCGGGCAGCGGCAGCGGGTTCTGCTCCAGGGTGCGGCGCAGGGCGTTGGCGATGGCGACCGCCTCGGTGCGGCCGACCGAGCCCAGCACCACCACGAACTCCTCGCCCCCGTAGCGGAACAGGTAGTCGCTGCTGCGGGTGTTCTCCTCCAGCAGCTGGGCCACGTGCTGCAGGGCGCGGTCGCCGGTCTCGTGGCCGTAGCGGTCGTTGATCGCCTTGAAGTGGTCCAGGTCCAGCATCAGCACGGCGAACTGCCGGCCGGTGTTGGCCTGCAGCGCCACCTCGCGGCGCAGCACGGTCGGCAGGAAGCGGCGGTTGAGCAGGCGGGGCAGGGCGTCGCGGCCGGCCTCCAGGTCGCCGATGCCCTCGAACATCATCGCGACCAGGTGGCGGATGCGCCCGGCCCAGCCGCGCACGTCGTCCAGCAGCGCACGGCGCGCCGCCGCGTCGGCCGCCGGCAGGCGCTGGCGCAGCTCGGCGTCGATGCGCGCGGCCAGCTGCGACACCTCCCGGGTTTCGGCGGTGTCGCCGAAGCTGGCCAGGCCCTTGTGCATGAACCACAGGCCGAACTCCGAGCGGGAGAGCAGCAGCGGCTCCACCGGGCCGGGCTGCTCGGCGGTCAGCGCGTACAGCAGGGCGTTCTCCCACGACAGCAGCAGCGCGCGCTGGCGCTCGCGCTCGGTGCTGACGTTCTGGATCAGCGAGAACAGGCGGAAGGAGCCGTCCAGCTCGGCGGCCGCATCGCGCGAGCTGGCGTAGGAGCGGCCCATCGCCTCCAGGGCCAGGTCCATCAGCGCGTCCACCAGGATCACCGCCTCCAGGGCCTGCCCCTGGTCGCGCGCGCGGGCGCGGATGTCCTCGTACAGGCGCTGCTTGAGCAGGCGCATGCCGCGCCCGACCAGGTCCATCGGGATGCCGATGCGCGCATGCACCTGGCCGACGTGCTCCTGCAGCCGGTGCAGCGCCTCCGCCTCCGCCGGCGGCGAGGCCAGCAGCTGCAGCAGCCAGCGCCGCAGCGAGGGCTTGAGCCGCTCCTGGACCTGCCCGGGGTCGAGGAAGCGGCTGGCGCGCCGGTCGCCGAGCAGCTCGGCGTAGAACAGGTCGACCAGGGCGGGCGCGGTGGCGGTGGTGGCCTCCGCCACCAGCGTGCCGGCCGGCGAGCGCGTGCCGGCGATGTACTGCTCCCACCGGGCGAGCAGGCGCGGGTCGGCCGGAGGGCGTGCTTCGGAGGCTGTGGATCGGGAAGGCATGGCTGGGATTGTCGCCCGTGGCTCCGTCCCAGCGCCTGAACACTCCCCGTGGACGGGCTTGACACGGCAGGGAGCAGGGACCGGCGCGCGCGGCGGATGTAATAGTCTCCGCTGCCCGGATCGCCCATAGTCGCGCCCATGGACCACGACGTTGCCAAGCATCCGCGGCTCCAGGGCGCCGGCGTGCGGCAGGGGCCGGGTGGTTCCGGCCACGGGCACGGCCCCGGTGGCGGTGACCCCCATGACCACCACCACGCGGACGGGGACCACGTCCACGGTGACGGCCAGGCGGGCCACCACCATCACCATCATCATCACCACGGCCTGGGCGGGCACAGCCACGTGCCGGCCGAAATCCGCCACGAGAAGCCGCTGTGGTGGGCGCTGGGCCTGACCGCCACGGTGCTGCTGGCCGAGCTGGCCGGCGGCTGGCTGACCGGCAGCCTGGCCCTGCTGTCGGACGCGGCCCACATGGCCACCGACGTGCTGGCCCTGGCCATCGCCCTGGTGGCGGTGCGCCTGGCACGGCGCCCGCCGGACGCGCGCCGCACCTACGGCTATGCCCGCTTCGAGGCCCTCGGCGCGCTGGCCAACGGCAGCCTGCTGTTCGTGCTGGCCGGCTACATCCTGTGGGAAGCGGTGCAGCGGGTGCTGGAGCCGCGGCCGGTGGCCAGCGTGGGCATGCTGGCGGTGGCGGTGCTGGGCCTGGCCTGCAATCTGGTGGCGATGAGGCTGCTGCACGCCGGGGCGGGGCAGAGCCTCAACCTCAAGGGCGCCTACCTGGAGGTGTGGAGCGACATGCTCGGCTCGCTGGCGGTGATCCTGGCCGCGGTGCTGATCCGCCTCACCGGCTGGTACTGGGTGGACCCGCTGCTGGCGGTGCTGCTGGGCCTGTGGGTGCTGCCGCGTACCTGGGTGCTGCTGCGCGAGGCCGGCAACGTGCTGATGGAGGGTGTGCCACGCGGGGTGGACGTGGATGCGGTCCGCGCCAGCCTGCAGACCCATCCGCAGGTGGACAGCGTGCACGACCTGCACGTGTGGGCGCTGGCCTCGCGCACCCCGGCGCTGACCGCGCACGTGGTGGTGGCTGCCGGCGACCACGAGCGGGTGCGGCGCGAGCTGGCCGGCACCCTGCGCGAGCGGCACGGCATCGCCCACGTCACCCTGCAGCTGGAGTCCGGCCGCGAGGCCTGCGCCGGCTGTGACGGGCACGGGCACTGACCGGCCACCGGGGCGGCACCGGGGGGCACCGGGCAGACAGGCGCCGGCGTTTGGGCTAAAACGGCATGATCCCACCCCGCCCGGTCGCCCCGATGCAAAGCCCTTCCGATGCGCAGCTGCGCCAGCAGGCCCAGGCCCTGGGCGAGCGGCTGCGCGCCGCCCGCGACGTCCTGGTCACCGCCGAGAGCTGCACCGGCGGCTGGATCGCCAAGTGTCTGACCGACATCCCCGGCTCCTCGGAGTGGTTCGACTGCGGCATGGTCGCCTACAGCTACGAGGCCAAGCAGGCCCTGCTGGGGGTGCGCCCGCAGACCCTGGAGGAGCACGGCGCGGTCAGCCGTGAGACCGCCATCGAGATGGTCTCCGGCGCGCTGGTCCACTCCGGCGCCACCGTCGCGGTGGCGGTGACCGGCATCGCCGGCCCCGGTGGCGGCAGCCCCGGCAAGCCGGTGGGCACGGTGTGGATCGCCTGGAAGCGGCGCGGCGGCTACGCCCGCGCCGAGGTGTTCCACTTCGGCGGCGACCGCGAGGCGGTGCGCCGGCAGACCGTCGGCCGTGCGCTGCAGGGCGTGGAGGCGCTGCTGCCGTGAGGCCGCACCGCCGCCGCGGGGAGGTGCGCTGATGTGGGAGAGCCTGGGCACGGTCCGCGACCTGGGGCGCCTGCAGCAGATCGCCTCGGTGCTGGTGGCCTATGGCTTCAGCGACGTGGTCCGCCGCATCGGCCTGGCCGGCGCGCTGGAGCGTGCCGGGCGCATGCTGCACTGGCAGGACCCGGAGGCGCTGGCGCACATGCCGCCGCCGGTGCGGGTGCGCCGCGCGCTGGAAGAGCTGGGGCCGACCTTCGTCAAGCTCGGGCAGATGCTGGCCACCCGCGTGGACCTGCTGCCGCCGGAGTGGACCGCCGAGCTGGGCAAGCTGCAGAACGCGGTGCCGGCGGTACCGTTCGAGCAGATCCGACCGCAGCTGGTCGAGGACCTGGGCGCCGGGCCGGAGGAGGTGTTCGCCCGCATCGAGCAGACCCCATTGGCCGCCGCCTCGCTGGCCCAGGCGCACCGCGCCTGGCTGGCCGACGGCAGCGCGGTGGTGCTGAAGGTCCGCCGGCCGGGCATCCGCGACACCGTCGAGGCGGACCTGCGCCTGCTGGCGCGCGCGGCCGAGATCATCGAGGCGCGCGCCCCCGACCTGCGCCGCTACCGCCCGGCCCGGGTGGTGCACGAGTTCGCCCTGTCGCTGCGCCGCGAGCTGGATTTCGCCGGCGAAGGCCGCAACGCCGAGCGCATCGCCGCCAACTTCGCCGGCCACGACGGCATCGTCGTGCCGAAGGTGTACTGGCAGTGGACCTGCGAGCGGCTCAACGTGCAGCAGTTCCTGGAGGGCATCCCCGGCACCGACCTGGCCGCGGTGGACGCGGCCGGCCTGGACCGCAGGGCCCTGGCCCGCACCGGCGCGGACATCGTGCTGAAGATGGTGCTGGAGGACGGCTTCTTCCATGCCGACCCGCACCCCGGGAACATCTTCTACCTGCCGGACGGGCGCATCGGCGTGATCGACTTCGGCATGGTCGGGCGCGTGTCCGCCGGGCGCCGCTTCCAGATCGTGCAGCTGCTGCACGGGCTGGTGGCGCGCGAGCCGGAGGCGGTGGCCGCGGTGCTCGCCGAGTGGGCCGAGGGCAGCGGCGAACCGGACGAGGCGCGCCTGCAGGCCGACATCGGCGCCTTCGTGGACCAGTACCACGGGGTGCCGCTGAAGGACCTGCACATGGGCCAGATGCTGCTGGACGTGACCGCGATCCTGCGCGAGCACGGCCTGAGCCTGCCGCCGGACCTGGCGCTGATGGTCAAGGCCTTCCTCACCCTGGAGGGCATGGGCCGGCAGCTGGACCCGGACTTCGACATGGCCTCCGCGGCGGCGCCCTACCTGGAGCAGGCGCTGCTCAGGCACTGGCTGCCGTCGGCCGTGTTGCGGCGCGGCCGGCGCGGGCTGCGCGAGGCGCTGGCCCTGGCCGGGGACATGCCGCGCGAGGTGCGCCGGTTGCTGCGCATGGCCCGGCGCGGGCGCCTGCACATGCAGATGGACGTGACCACGCTCAAGGCCTTCGGCGACCAGGGGGACCGGGCCGCCAACCGCCTGACCATGGGCGTGGTCACCGCCGCGCTGGTGATCGGCTCCTCGATCGTGATGCACAGTGCCGGCGGCGGCGTGCCCAGCCGCTGGCTGCTGGCGCTGGGCGTGGCGGGCTTCGTCGGTGCGGTGCTGGCCGGGCTGTGGATCCTGCTGTCCATCTGGCGCAGCGGGCGCGGCTAGGCGGGAAGGGCGGGCTTGCGCGGCGGCGGCGTTAGCAGTATTACTACTAACCATGCAGCTGACCGACACCCAGCAGGCCATCCTGGCCATGATCGCCGAGCGGATCGGGAGCGAGGGCATGCCGCCCTCGCAGGCCGAGATCGCCCGTGCCTTCGGCTTCAAGGGCGTGCGCGCCGCGCAGTCCCACCTGGAGGCGCGGGAGGCCGCGGGGGCCATCGAGCGGCTCCCCGGCCGCGCCCGCGGCATCCGCCTGAAGGGGGCCCCGGTCCCGCCGCAGGGCGAGCTGCCCCTGCCCCAGGCCGCCGCCGACGCCCTGCGCTTGCCGATCCTCGGCCGGGTCGCGGCCGGCGCCCCGATCGGCGCCGACGTGCCCACCGACCTGGCCGAGAGCTTCGTGGTCCTGGACCGGGTGCTGTTCTCCCCGGCGCCGGACTACCTGCTGCGCGTGCGGGGCGATTCCATGCGCGACGAGGGCATCTTCGACGGCGACCTGATCGGCGTGCACCGCACCCGCGAGGCCCGCTCGGGCCAGATCGTGGTGGCGCGGGTGGACGACGAGATCACGGTCAAGCTGCTGAAGATCGGCAAGGACCGCATCCGCCTGCTGCCGCGCAACCCGGACTACGCGCCCATCGAGGTGCTGCCGGACCAGGATTTCGCCATCGAGGGCCTGTACTGCGGCCTGGTCCGGCCCAACCGCTGATGGCGGCGCGGCGCCCCGGCCCGGGATTTTCCGACGCCGCGGCAGGCCGGGCGACGATGGCGCCGGCCCGGCCGGGCGCTCAGGATCCGGTCTGCCGGGCGCCGTCGCAGCCTGTGCGACCGGGACGCCGCACACTTGCTCCCACCTGATCACTGACACCCCGAGGACATCCCGATGGACGAGAACAAGAAGCGCGCCCTTGCCGCGGCCCTGAGCCAGATCGAGAAGCAGTTCGGCAAGGGCTCGGTCATGCGCATGGGCGACCGCGCGATCGAGGCGGTCGAGGTCGTGCCGACCGGCTCGCTGATGCTGGACCTGGCCCTGGGCATCGGGGGCCTGCCCAAGGGGCGCGTGGTGGAGATCTACGGTCCGGAATCCTCGGGCAAGACCACCCTGACCCTGCAGGCCATCGCCCAGTGCCAGAAGCAGGGCGGCACCGCCGCCTTCATCGACGCCGAGCACGCGCTGGACCCGATCTACGCGGCCAAGCTGGGCGTGAACGTGGACGACCTGCTGGTGTCGCAGCCGGACACCGGCGAGCAGGCCCTGGAGATCGCCGACATGCTGGTGCGCTCCGGCTCGGTGGACATCCTGGTGGTGGACTCGGTGGCCGCGCTGACCCCGAAGGCCGAGATCGAGGGCGAGATGGGCGACCAGCTGCCCGGCCTGCAGGCGCGCCTGATGAGCCAGGCCCTGCGCAAGCTCACCGCCAACATCAAGCGCTCCAACACCCTGGTGATCTTCATCAACCAGCTGCGCATGAAGATCGGCGTGATGATGCCCGGACAGAGCCCGGAGACCACCACCGGCGGCAACGCGCTGAAGTTCTACGCCTCGGTGCGCCTGGACATCCGCCGCATCGGCTCGATCAAGAAGGGCGACGAGATCATCGGCAACCAGACCAAGATCAAGGTCGTCAAGAACAAGCTGGCGCCCCCGTTCAAGCAGGTGGTCACCGAGATCCTCTACGGCGAGGGCATCTCGCGCGAGGGCGAGCTGATCGACATGGGCGTGGACGCCAAGCTCGTGGAGAAGTCCGGCGCCTGGTACAGCTACAACGGCGAGCGCATCGGCCAGGGCAAGGACAACGCCCGCACCTACCTGCGCGAGAACCCGGAGCTGGCGGCCAAGCTGGAGGCCGAGCTGCGCGAGAAGTTCCAGCCGGCCCAGGCCGTGCGCGACGAGGACGGCCTGGGCGACGAATGAGGTGCCGGCCCCCCGCCGCGGTGCTGTCAGTGACGCCGCGGCGGGGGGCGGTGCCCTCACTCCGGGCGGGCCGCCGCCGCGCGGCCTGACCCGGCGGGCGGGAAGCTGATGGCCACCGATCCGCGGTTCCTGGAATACGTGCCGGAACAGGCAGCACCGGGCCCGGGCCTGTCGGCCCGGCGCATGTGCGGCGGGCACGGTCTGTACCTGGACGGCCGCTTCGCTGCCGGGGCCGCCGACGCCCCGCTGTTCCTCGGGCCCACGCGCGCCGGCCACGCCCTGCCGCCGGACGCGCCCGGCGCCCGGCCGCACCCCGGCGCCAGGGTTTCCATCCGCAAGCCGGCCGCCGGCCGGCCCCACCGTGGCAGAGCCGCGGCCTGCCGCGCCGTATCCTGAGCCGATGACCGATTCGCCTTCCCGCCGCCGGCCGCGTACTCCGCAGACCCCCGTCCAGCGCGCGCTGGGCCTGCTGGTGCGGCGCGAGCACTCGCGCAAGGAGCTGGCACGCAAGCTGGCCGCGCGCGGGGTGGATGCGGAGGAGGCCAGCGCCGCGGTGGAGCGCCTGGCCGGGGAGGGCTGGCAGAGCGACGAGCGCTTCGCCGAATTCCTGGTGCGCAACCGCGCCTCGGCCGGCTACGGGCCGCGCTACATCCAGGCCGAGCTGGCCACCCACGGCCTGGCCGGGGAGGTGGGCCGGGCCGCGCTGGAGGCCTTCGAGGGCGACTGGACGCAGATCGCCCGTGACCTGGTGGCCCGCCGCTTCGGGGCGGGGCTGGCCGAGGATCCGGTGCGGCGGCGCAAGGCCGCCGACCTGCTGGCCCGGCGCGGCTTCGACGCCGACGCCATCCGCGCCGCCACCCGCTGGGACCCGGACGAGTTCTGAGGGCGACCGCCCGGCCGCCGGCGCGGGCCGTTTCCGCGCGGTTCCGCCGTAGGCGCGCCGCGCTCTGCTACCCTTTGCAGGTCGATTTCATGTTCTTCCGGGCAGGCGCGGGCCGCCGTCCCGGCCGGACCCGTCCCCAGCCGAAGCCAGATGACCCCCACCACCTTCACCACCGCGCGCATCCGCGCCGACTTCCTCGAGTTCTTCCGGAACAAGGGCCACACCATCGTGCCGTCCGCGCCGCTGGTGCCCGGCAACGACCCGACCCTGCTGTTCACCAACTCGGGCATGGTCCAGTTCAAGGACGTGTTCCTGGGCGCGGAAAAGCGCAGCTACGTGCGCGCGGCCGACGTCCAGCGCTGCCTGCGTGCCGGCGGCAAGCACAACGACCTGGACTCGGTCGGCTACACCGCCCGCCACCACACCTTTTTCGAGATGCTGGGCAACTGGTCCTTCGGCGACTACTTCAAGAAGGAGGCCATCACCTGGGCGTGGGAGCTGTTGACCGGGGTGTGGAAGCTGCCGAAGGAGCGGCTGCTGGTCACCGTGTACCACACCGACGACGAGGCCTACGCCATCTGGCGCGACGAGGTCGGCCTGCCCGAAGACCGCATCATCCGCATCGGCGACAACAAGGGCGCGCCCTACGCCTCGGACAACTTCTGGCAGATGGCCGACACCGGCCCGTGCGGCCCCTGCACCGAGATCTTCTACGACCACGGCCCGGAGATCCCCGGTGGTCCCCCGGGCTCGCCGGACGAGGACGGCGACCGCTTCATCGAGATCTGGAACCTGGTGTTCATGCAGTTCGACCGCCAGCCCGACGGCACCCTGGTGCCGCTGCCGGCGCCCTGCGTGGACACCGGCATGGGCCTGGAGCGCCTGGCCGCCGTGCTGCAGCACGTGCACAGCAACTACGAGATCGACCTGTTCCAGGCGCTGATCCGCAAGGCCGCCGAGCTGACCGGCACGACCGACCTGGAGAACAAGTCGCTGCGCGTGATCGCCGACCACATCCGCGCCAGCGCC
Organism: Pseudoxanthomonas taiwanensis; assembly: GCF_010093135.1. Classification (GTDB taxonomy): domain Bacteria; phylum Pseudomonadota; class Gammaproteobacteria; order Xanthomonadales; family Xanthomonadaceae; genus Pseudoxanthomonas; species Pseudoxanthomonas taiwanensis. Next base: position 14,186 of record NZ_PDWK01000007.1, read on the forward strand.
TTCCTGATCGTGGACGGCGTGCTGCCTTCCAACGAGGGTCGCGGCTACGTGCTGCGCCGGATCATCCGCCGCGCCCTGCGCCACGGCTGGATGCTGGGCGTGCGCCAGCCGTTCTTCCACAAGCTGGTGGACGCGCTCATCGAGCAGATGGGCGAGGCCTATCCGGAGCTGCCGGCCGCGCGCGACATGGTCGTGCGCGCGCTCAAGGCCGAGGAGGAGCGCTTCGCCGAGACCCTGGACTCGGGCATGCGCATCTTCGAGGAGGTGGCCGCGCGCGCCGAGGGCGGCGTGATCCCGGGTGCGGACGTGTTCCGCCTGTACGACACCTACGGCTTCCCGGTGGACCTGACCGCGGACATGGCGCGCGAGCGCGGCATGAGTGTGGACATGGCCGGCTTCGAGGCCGCGATGGAACACCAGCGCGAGGCCGCGCGCGCGGCCGGCAAGTTCGCCAACACCACCGGCCTGCCGGCCGAGCTGGTGGCGCAGCTGACCCCGACCGTGTTCCTGGGCTACGAGCGCCTGGACGCGGACAACCTGCGCGTGGTGGCGCTGCTGAAGGACGGAGTGCCGGTGCAGGCGGTGGACGAGGGCGGACAGGCCGTGGTGATCCTGGACCGCACTCCGTTCTACGCCGAGTCCGGCGGCCAGGTCGGCGACACCGGCGTGCTGGCCGCCTCCGGCGTCGAGTTCGCGGTGGAGGACACGCAGAAGTTCGCCGGCCAGTTCCACGGGCACATCGGCCGCCTGGTGCGCGGCGCGCTGAAGGTCGGCGACCTGCTGGCCGGCTCGGTGGACAGTGCCCGCCGCGCCGCCACCGTGCTCAACCACTCGGCCACCCACCTGCTGCACGGCGCGCTGCGCGGCCTGCTGGGCACGCACGTGGCGCAGAAGGGCTCGCTGGTGGCGCCCGACCGCCTGCGCTTCGATTTCTCGCACTTCCAGCCGGTGGCCGACGGGGAGCTGGCCGAGATCGAGCGCCGGGTGAACGCCGAGGTCCGCGCCAACCACCCGGTGGTGGTGCAGGAGATGGGCATGCAGGAGGCCATCGACGCCGGTGCCATCGCCCTGTTCGGCGAGAAGTACGGCGAGCGCGTGCGCGTGGTGAAGATGGGCCCGTCGGTGGAGCTGTGCGGCGGCACCCACGTGGGCCGCACCGGCGACATCGGCCTGTTCAAGATCGTGAGCGAGAGCGGCGTGTCCGCCGGCGTGCGCCGCATCGAGGCGCTGACCGGCCAGGCCGCGCTGGACCACGTGGCCGCCGAGGAGCGGCGCCTGCAACAGGCCGCCGGCCTGCTGGGCGGCAGCCCGGCCGACCTGGTGGAGAAGATCCGCCAGCTGGCCGAGAAGCAGAAGCGCCTGGAGCGCGAGCTGGAGTCGCTCAAGGCCAAGGCCGCCGCCGGCGCCACCGCCGACCTGGCGTCCTCGGCCGTGGACGTGGCCGGCGTGAAGGTGCTGGCCGCGCGCCTGGAGAGCTTCGACGCCAAGGCCCTGCGCGAAGCGGTGGACCGCCTCAAGCAGCAGCTGGGCGACGTGGTCGTGGTCCTGGCCGGCGCGAAGGACGGCAAGGCCGCGCTGGTGGCGGGCGTGAACGGCAGCGCAACGGGGCGGGTCAGGGCCGGCGAACTTCTGGCCCACGGGGCCGGTCGGATCGGAGGCAAGGGCGGCGGACGCCCGGACCTGGCCCAGGGTGGTGGCGAGGACGGGCCCGCCCTTGCCCTTGCGCTCGAGGAGGTGCCCGGCTGGGTCCGGGAGCGCCTGCAGTAGGGATCGGCGCGACTTGCGACTCTTGTCGGTGCGAGGGTGGGGGCCTTAGGATTCCACCCTTTGCCGGGCACTGCCGGGCAGTCCTTGCGATGGTTTAGCGCGGCTTCCCCCACCGAACCGACGCGCAGCGAGCCGAGGTTCGCCGGCGCCATGGAGACTGACCACAATGCTGATTCTGACCCGCCGCGTAGGCGAAACCCTGATGATCGGCGATTCGATCACCGTCACCGTGCTCGGGGTCAAGGGCAACCAGGTGCGGATCGGAATCACCGCGCCCAAGGACGTGGCCGTGCACCGCGAAGAGATCTACCAGCGCATCCAGCGCGGCGAGCAGCCGGCCTCCGGCGAGGCGGCCGGCGGCAGCGGCGAGTGACAGGAAAGGTTTGCCCGGCGACGCCGCAGCCTGTATCCTTTCGCGGCCCGCGGCGAAGCGCCCGCGGGGCCGATACGGAGTGATGCCCGAGAGGCCGAAGGGGCTCCCCTGCTAAGGGAGTATAGGGCCAAAAGCTCTATCGAGGGTTCGAATCCCTCTCACTCCGCCAGTTCAAGCCTTGAAAGCCCGCAGAGAGATGCGGGCTTTCGGTTTTCCGGGGCGTCCCATCCCACGTTTTGCGCCATGTCCGGCCGGCAGGTCTCCTGCGGCCAGGCCTGTGCCTGGCCGCATGTTCCTGGCCAGGCTGACTCCATGCCGCTGGTTGCAGCGGCTTTTTTGTTGCCCGCGACATGCCCCCTGCGTGGGCGCTGGGCCGTCGCGGTGCCGGTCGTGTCCGCGCGGCACTGCGCCCATCCTGTGCGCGCCTCGCGCAGCACCTGGTCGCCGGTGGCCCGGCCATGGCCGTCGTTGATGGACTCGAGGCGGTCGATGTCGGCGATGGCGACATCGTGCGTGCGCCCCGGCCGCGCGTGGCGCGCCCGACGGACACCCGCATGAGGCAGGCGTGGTTGTGGATGCGGGTCGGCGCGTCGCGCGTGTTCCCTCGTCCAGCCGCGCGTTGCACGAGGCCGGCGGAGCGGCACAGGCGCAGGCAGGGGGCGGCAGCAGCGCGGCGCGACCGGCACCGCGCCGCCTGGGCCCCGCGGCGTGATCCGGCAAGCCGGCGGGGCAAAAAAAAAGCTGCCGACGTTTCCGTCGGCAGCCTTCTGAAAAAGTGGCGCGCCCGGAGAGATTCGAACTCCCGACCGCCTGGTTCGTAGCCAGGTACTCTATCCAGCTGAGCTACGGGCGCGCTGCGAGGATGGAAATTATGCGGGATCCCGTGAGCGTTCGTCAACGGTCTGCGCCGCGGTCCGTGAAAAAAATTCGTGGACCAGTGCCCGGGCCAGGCGGGCCGGCTGCTTCATCCAGCCGAAGTGGTCCGCGGGCACGCCAAGTTTACGTGCATCCAGGTGGATGATCGAGGCCGTTGCCTGCGGCAGCTTGTCCAGCAGCGCCTGCAGCGAGCTGCGCGGGGCCAGCCAGTCGTCCTCCAGCACCACGCCGGCCACCGGCAGGCGCAGGCCGTGCATGCCGGCCTCCAGGTCGGCGTCCAGGCCCGCGGCGGCGTAGTGGTTGGTCAGGCCGACCCTGGCCCAGTCGGCGATCAGGCCGCGCGCCTCGGTGCCGCCGAAGCCGATGCGGCGGCCGTGCAGCGCGCCCTGGCGCCGTGCCAGCCACGGCAGGAAGCGGTAGGCCGCCGGCAGCAGCCAGCGGCGCGGACGCGGGAAACTGCGCCACCACGGGGTGCCGCTGGCCACCAGCCACAGACCGGCGAAGGCCCGTGGATGCTGACCGGCGAAGCAGCAGGCCAGCTGCCCGCCGAGGCTGTGCCCGCCCAGCAGCAGCGGCGCGGCGTCGCCGCCGTCCAGCGCGGCCAGGCTGGCCGGCAGGTCGAGGGCGAGCAGCTCGCGGTAGCCCCAGTCGCATTCGCGCGAGGCGCGCAGCGAGCTGCTGCCGTTGCCGCGCCACTCGTGCAGCCACACGGCGATGTCCAGCGCGGCCAGCGCATCGGCCAGCGGCAGGTAGTGGCGCGCGCCCACGCCCAGTGCCGGCAGCCACAGCAGGCGCGCGCGCGGCTGCCGGGGCAGTCGCGCCAGCAGGGTCCAGCGGTGGCCGTCCGCGGCCCGGACGGCGATCTCCCGGTCCTGTGCGCTCATCGGCCGGGCAGGGTGGCGAAATGGTCGAGCACGGCCACGTCGCCGCGACCGGGGCGGTAGTGGGCGCGCAGCGCGGCATGCACGTAGTCCACCGCGGCGGTGCAGGCCTGGCGCAGGGGCAGGCCGCGGGCCAGGTTGGCCGCCACCGCCGAGGCCAGCGTGCAGCCGGTGCCGTGCGCGTCCAGCGCCAGGCGCGGATGCGCGGTGCGCAGCTCGCCCTCGGCGTCGGCCAGGATGTCCACCACCTCGCCGCCGCCCTGCAGGTGCCCGCCCTTGAGCAGCACGGCCGAGGCGCCGAGCGCACGCAGCGCGGCGGCGGCTTCGGCCATCGCCTCCAGGTCCGGGATCTTCCGGCCCAGCAGCAGCTCGGCCTCGGGCAGGTTGGGGGTGGCCACCGTGGCCAGCGGCAGCAGGCGGGTGCGCAGCGCGTGCAGCGCGTCCTCCTCCAGCAGGCGCGCGCCGGAGGTGGCCACCATCACCGGGTCAAGCACCACGTGCGGCGGGCGGTGCTTCTCCAGCGCGCGGGCCACGGTCTCGATCACCGCGGCGCTGGCCAGCATGCCCAGCTTGACCGCGCGGATGTCGAAGTCCTCGAAGCAGGCGTCGATCTGCGCCTCCAGGAACTCCACCGGCGGCACGTGCACCGCGGTCACGCCGCGGGTGTGCTGGGCGGTGAGCGCGGCCAGCGCGGACAGGCCGTGCACACCGTTGGCGGCGAAGGCCTTCAGGTCGGCCTGGATGCCCGCGCCGCCGCCGGAGTCGGAGCCGGCGATGGTCAGGGCCGAGATCACGGTTGGGGTCTGCATGGCCTCATTGTGCCGCGCCAGGCGCGGATCGTGGGTGGTCCGCGGAGGCGCCGACGATGGACTGGGCCAGTTTCAGGGCGCGGTCGAAGTTGGAGGCCAGGCGCAGGCCGCCGGTCCAGCCCTCCATGCCCATCTGCACCAGCACCCGGTTCGGCTGCTCCTGCAGGCCGGAGACCACCAGCACGATGCCCTCGCGGTGGCAGCGCTCGGCCAGCTTGCGCAGGGCGTGCACGCCGCTGGCGTCGATCACCGGCACCAGGCGCATGCGCAGGATCAGCACCTTCGGCTTTTCGAAGAACTGGTCCAGCAGGCTGTCCAGGCGGTTGGCCGCGCCGAAGAACAGCGGGCCGCCGATCTGGTACGCCTCCACGCCCGGCGGCAGGCGCAGGCGCTGCTGCTCGTCGCGGGCGCGCGCGGCCGCATCGTCCAGGTCGTCGTCGGTGGCGCGCACGCCGGAGCTGATCTCCACCGACTCGGACATGCGGTACATGAACACCAGCGCGGCTACGACCACGCCGGCCTCGATGGCCACGGTCAGGTCGAAGAACACGGTCAGGAAGAAGGTCAGCAGCAGCACCACGCGGTCGCCCCACGGCGCCGACAGGGTGGTGCGGAAGTGCTCGTACTCGCTCATGTTCCAGGCCACCACCAGCAGCACCGCGGCCAGCGCGGCCAGTGGCACGTAGCGCATCAGCGGCGCCAGCAGCAGCATGAACAGCAGCAGGTAGCCGGCGTGCAGCATGCCCGACACCGGCGAGCGCGCGCCGGCACGGATGTTGGTGGCCGTGCGCGCCAGCGCGCCGGTGGCCGGCAGGCCGCCGAACAGCGCCGAGGCCGCGTTGGCCACGCCCTGCGCCACCAGCTCGCCGTTGGAGCGGTGGCGGCCGCCGGTCATGCCGTCGGCGACCACCGCCGACAGCAGCGATTCCACGCCGGCCAGGAAGGCGATGGTGAAGGCGCTGGGCAGCAGCTCGAAGGTGCGCTCGAACGGGATGCGCGGGAAGTCGAAGCTGGGCAGCGCCGAAGGCAGCTCGCCGAAGCGGCTGCCGATGGTGTCGGTGGGCAGGCCGAAGGCGGTGGTGGCCACGGTGCACACCAGCAGCGCGATCAGGAAGCCCGGCCACTTCGGCTTCCAGTAGCGCAGGCCGACGATCACCGCCAGGCCGAGCACGGTCATGGCCACGGTGGCCGGCTGGGTGGTGGCGATGTGCGCGGCGTAGGCGGCCCAGCGTTCGGTGAACTCGGCCGGCACCTGCTCCATCCGCAGGCCCAGCGCGTCCTTGACCTGCGAGGAGAAGATGGTCACGGCGATGCCGGCCGTGAAGCCGGTGATCACCGGCTGCGGCATGTACTTCATCAGCGTGCCCAGGCGCAGCAGGCCGGCGGCGACGAGCATCAGTCCGGCCAGTAGGGTGCACAGGATCAGCCCGCCGTAGCCGAACTTCTGGATGACCACGAACACCACCGGGATGAAGGCCGCGGTGGGACCGCCGATCTGGACCCGCGAGCCGCCCAGCGCGGAGATCAGGAAGCCGGCGATGATCGCCGTGTGCAGGCCCTTCTCCGGCGTCGTGCCCGAAGCGATGGCCAGGGCCATGGCCAGGGGCAGGGCGACGATGGCCACGGTCAGGCCGGCAAGCGCGTCCGCGCGCAGGTGCTGGAGGGTGTAACCCTCGCGCAGGGTGGTCCACAGCTTGGGTTCGAACTGCTGCAGGTAGGTGCGCAGCCGGGTGGCGTCCATTACCCCTCCCGTCGATGTTCCCGTTCCGGGGCGCCGCTGTCGTCGGGCGTGCTGCCCGGCCGGCGCAGCAGACGCAGGGCGTGGTGGCGATAGATGACGTAGCCGATGCCGGTGGCGCCGGTCAGCGCCGCCGGGATGGCCAGGGCGTGGTAGCCGAACGCGCGGAAGCCCCAGGTGCCGAGGATACCGCCGCACAGGAAGCCGCTGATGATCAGGCCGCTCAGCGTCAGCCGGCGCATCGGCAGCGGCAGGCCGCGCAGCAGGTGGCCCAGGCCGATGCCCAGGTCGGTGAACATGCCCGACAGGTGGGTGGTGCGCACCACCGCGCCGCTGTAGGTGGTCACCATCGCGTTCTGCAGGCCACAGGCCATCGCCGCCAGCAGCGCGCCGTTGAGCTGCTGGCGCAGGAACAGCGGGATCGCCGCCAGCAGCAGCGCCGCCTCCAGGGCCAGGGCCACGCCGTAGCGCCGGCCCAGGCGCAGGGTGCTGTCCTGGATGACCAGGCCGCTGAGCATCGCGCCCAGACTGAAGGCGATCAGCACCGCCCACAGGTGACGCACCGCGCGCCAGTTGCCGTCGGCCAGCGCCGTGCCCAACTGCGTGGTGGTGCCGGTGAGGTGGCTAACGGCCAGGTGCTCGAAGCCGAGGAAGCCCACCGCGTTGACCATGCCGGCGATGCCGGCGAGGGTGATCGCACCCACCCACACCCAGCGTGGCAGCCGCGTGTTCATGCCTGTGCGAGAGCCTGCCGGCGCATCAGGCCGGGTCCTTGAGGCGCACGCCGCGACCGCGGCCGGTGCTGGGCTGGTCCTCGCCGATCAGTTCGATGCCGGCGGCGTTGAGCGCGCCGACCACCTTGGTCAGGGTGTCGACCACGCCGCGCACGGTGCCGGTGCTGGCCTCCATGCGCTGGATGGTGGGCAGGGACACGCCGGCAGGCGGCGCTGGTCGATGCCGAGCAGGGCACGGGCGGCTCGCAATTGGGCGGCGGTGATCATGGCCGGACTTCCAAGCCGGCCATTATCCGGCCGCAGCCCTGGTGATGCAAGCAGAAGACATCACCAATGATGTTTTTGACATCAAGTACCCGTCACAGCACCTCGGAGGCGAAATCCGCCAGGCGCGAGCGCTCGCCGCGGCGCAGGGTCACGTGGGCGCTGTGCGGCCAGGCCTTGAAGCGGTCCACGGCGTAGGTCAGGCCGGAGGTGGTCTCGGTCAGGTAGGGCGTGTCGATCTGCTCCACGTTGCCCAGACAGACGATCTTGGTGCCCGGGCCGGCACGGGTGATCAGGGTCTTCATCTGCTTGGGCGTGAGGTTCTGCGCCTCGTCCAGGATCAGGTAGCGCGACAGGAAGGTGCGGCCGCGCATGAAGTTGAGCGAGCGGATCTTGATCCGGCTGGCCAGCAGGTCGTTGGTGGCCGCGCGTCCCCACGAGCCGCCTTCCTGCGGATGGGTGAGCACTTCCAGGTTGTCGGTCAGCGCGCCCATCCACGGGGTCATCTTCTCCTCCTCGGTGCCGGGCAGGAAGCCGATGTCCTCGCCGACGCTGACCGTGGCGCGGGTCATGATGATCTCGCGGTAGCGCTGCTGGTCCATGGTCTGGGCCAGGCCCGCGGCCAGCGCCAGCAGGGTCTTGCCGGTGCCGGCGGTGCCCAGCAGGGTGACGAAGTCGATGTCCGGGTCCATCAGCGCGTTGAGCGCGAAGTTCTGCTCGCGGTTGCGCGCGGTGATGCCCCACACCGCATGCTGGCCGGTGCGGAAGTCGTCCACCAGGGTCAGCACGGCCTTGCCGTCGGCCACGCTGGCCACGCGCAGCTCGACCTCGTCCTCGCCGGGCAGGTACAGGAACTGGTTCGGGTGCCAGGCCTCGTCCTCGCGCAGGGCCACCTCGTAGCAGGTGCGGCCGCGCTCGGACCAGGAGCGCAGGTCGCCGGCGTGGCGCTTCCAGAAGTCCTCCGGCAGCTCGGTGGCGCCGGTGTAAAGCAGGCTGAAGTCGTCCAGCGCGCGGTCGTTCTCGTAGTCCTCGGCCACCAGGCCGCAGATGGCGGCCTTGATCCGCAGGTTGATGTCCTTGGACACCAGCACCACCGGCACCCCGGCGCGCGACTCGCGCAGGGCCAGCACCGCGGCCAGGATGCGGTTGTCCGGCAGGGCGCTGCCGAAGCCGTTGCCGTTGCCCGTGCCGCGGGTCTGGAAGAACAGCCGGCCCGGTGCCTTGCCGGAGCGGCGCAGCTGCAGCCCCTGCGGATGCACCAGCGGGATGCCCGACTCGATCTGCTCGGCGCCGGCGCCCTCGATCAGCTCGTCGAGGAAGCGGCTGACCTGGCGCGCGTTGCGGCTGACCTCGGAGGTGCCCTTCTTGGCACTGTCCAGCTCCTCGATCACCTGCATGGGCAGGTAGACGTCGTGTTCCTCGAACCTGAAGAGCGCGGTGGGATCGTGCATCAGCACGTTGGTGTCCAGCACGTAGATGCGCTTGCCTCGGGTCATCGTGGCTTCCTGGTCGGGAGGGCGGGGCGCGGCACCGCGGGGAACGCCGCGCAGGGGCGAACCGTCGCGGCCTGCGGGGCAGGGCGACGGCGCGGAGGGGCGGTGCGGAAGGTCACTGGCGGCGCGCTTCCTTGAGGGCGTCGAGCACGGCCTGGGCGTGGCCGGCCACCTTGACCCCGCGCCAGGCGCGGGCGACGCGGCCGTCGGGGGCGATGAGGAAGGTGCTGCGCTCGATGCCCAGCACCTTGCGCCCGTACATGTTCTTCTCGCGGATCACGCCGAAGGCCTGGCACAGCTTCTCGTCGGCGTCGCTGACCAGCGGGAAGCGGAAGCCCTGCCGGGCGCAGAAGTTGTCGTGCGAGCGCACCGAGTCGCGCGACACGCCCAGCACCGCCGCGCCGTTGCGCTTGAACTGCGCCAGCAGGGTGTTGAACTCCAGACCCTCGGTGGTGCAGCCGGGCGTGGAGTCCTTGGGATAGAAGTACAGCACCAGCCACTGCCCGGCGTAGTCGGCCAGGCGCGCCTGCGCGCCGCCGGACAGGGCCAGCGGCAGGTCAAGGGTGGTGCGGTCGAGCTGGTCGCCTTCGCCGATCATGCGTGCGGCTCCGGGGGGTGGCTGCGGGCGGTGGGGTGCGCGGCTGCCTGCATCGCCGCCTCAGAACTTCATCGGGTCCATGATCGCGTCCAGGTTCAGGTGGTCGCAGAACTCGAGGAAGTCGTCGCGCAGGGCGGCGATGTGCATGTTCGAGGGCACGCCAATGGTCACCTGGGCCGAGAACATCTCCGCGCCGGTCTGCATGGCCCGGTAGCGGGTGCTCTGCAGGTTCTCGATGGTGATGCCCTGGCGATCGAAGAAGTCGGCCAGCTGGAACAGGATGCCCGGCTTGTCTGCGGCCACCACCTCGACGATGTACGGCAGCAGGTTGGACTGCTGCTGTTTGGCGGCGGTGCGGTACCAGTTCAGGCGCAGGCCTTCCTCACGCTCCAGGCGGGGGAGCATGGCTTCCAGCTTGGCCACCGCGTCCCAGGAGCCGACCGCGAGCGCGGTCATGGACACGTCGCGCCCCACCGTGGCCAGCCGCGCGTCCACCAAGTTGCAGCCGCTGTCGGCGATCCGCCGCGTCACCGCGAGCAGCGGCGACTCCGGATGCGTCGTGTAGGCGTTGATCAGGAGGTGGTTTTCGTTCGGCGAAGGCCGGGGCTTGTTGTCGGTCAAGGAGACTTCCGGCATTTGCGGGAGGCTGAATGGCTGGCGGCCGAAGGGCCGTTTTGCCTTGTCCAGCATACTTGCCCGTGCTTTCGGGCCGCAAGTATGATCCTCCGTCCCCCGAGGCGGTCCGCGGCACGCGCGAACCGCAGGAAAAAAAGAGCGTCCGCCTTGCACCTCACCGGCCTCATCACCGCGCTCGCGACCCCGTTCACCGAGGCCGGCGCGCTCGACCTCGACGCCTGGCGCCGGCTGCTGGACCGGCAGCTGGCCGCCGGCGTGGACGGGCTGGTCGTGGCCGGCTCCACCGGCGAGGCGGCGATGCTGGACGAGGGCGAGTACGACGCGCTGCTGGAGACGGCCGTCGCGGCCGCCGCCGGCGCGGTGAAGGTGCTGGCCGGCACCGGCCAGTCGGGCACCGCGCGCACCATCGCCCTGACCCGGCGCGCCGCCGCCATCGGCGCCGATGCCGCCCTGGTGGTCACCCCGCCGTATGTGCGGCCGACCCAGGAGGGCCTGGTGGCGCACTACCGCGCGGTGGCCGAGCAGGGCGGGCTGCCGGTGGTGCTGTACAACGTGCCCTCGCGCACCGGCGTGGACATGCTGCCGGAGACGGTGGCGGCCCTGGCCGGGCACGGGAACATCGTCGGCATCAAGGAGGCGCTCCCGGACTCCGCGCGCATCGCCGCGCTGCTGGCGCTGCGCGGGCCGGGGTTCGCCGGGCTCGGTGGCGGCGACGCCACCGCCGCGCGCGCGCTGCTGGCCGGCGCCGACGGCCTGGTCTCGGTCGGCTCCAACGCCGCCCCGGCGGCCTACAAGCGCCTGTGCGAGCTGGCCCGCCGTCGCGAGGCCACCGCCGTGGCCGACTGGGACGCGCGGCTGGCGCCGCTGCACGCCTTCTGCGCAGTGGAGCCGAACCCGATCCCGGTCAAGGCGCTGCTGCAGCGCCTGGGCTTCGGCCACGGCGTGCGCCTGCCGCTGCTGCCGCTGCCGGAGCGGCACCACGACGAGGCCGCACGCATGGCCGCGCTGGTCCGCGAACTCGAACACCTGTGTGGCCGCCCGCCGGCCTGACCCATCCCAACGTCTGACGGAGATTGCCGATGTCCGTGTCTTCCCGCGTCGCCCGCGCTTCCGCGGCCATCCTCATGGCCATCACCGTGACCGCGTCGCTGGGAGGCTGCTCCTGGTTCCGCAAGGGGCCGCGCGGCGACTACGCCCTGGTCCAGGAACAGCGTCCGCTGGAAGTGCCGCCGGACCTGACCCTGCCGGACACCTCCGGCGCCATGGCCCTGCCGCCGGCCGCCGGCGGGCAGGCGGCGCAGCGTCCGGCCGCGCCGGCGCCCACCGCCTCGGCCAGCGGCTTCGTCGTCCGCGGCACCCGCGACGAAGTGTTCGAGCGCGTGGGCCCCGCCCTGGCGGGCATCGCCGGCGTGGCCATCGCCACCCGCGCCCAGGTGCTGGGCAGCTACGACGTGTCCTACCGGGGCAGCGACTTCCTGGTGCGGGTGAGCGAGGTCGAGGGCGGCGCCTACGTTTCCGCGGTGGATCCGCGCGGCGTGCCGGCCACCGGCGAGGCCGCGGTGCAGCTGATCGCCGCGCTGCAGGCGGCCCTGGCCGACTGAGCCGTCCCGCCCGCCGCACATAGCAGAAGGCGCCCGCGGGGCGCCTTCTTCGCATCCGCGCGCGGGAACATCCCCGGCGCCGGCTCAGCGCTCCAGCAAAGGCAGCTTGTTGGGCTTGCCGTCCCATTCGGCCGCGTCCGGCAGCGGCTCCTTGCGCGCGTTGATCACCGGCCAGACCTTGGCCAGCTCGGCGTTGAGCGCCACGAACGGCTCCTGGCCGGCCGGCACGTCGTCCTCCGGGAAGATCGCCTTGGCCGGGCATTCGGGCTCGCACAGGGTGCAGTCGATGCACTCGTCCGGGTCGATCACCAGGAAGTTCGGCCCCTCGTGGAAACAGTCGACCGGGCACACCTCGACGCAGTCGGTGTACTTGCACTTGATGCAGTTTTCGGTGACGACGAAGGGCATGGGGAGGATCTTTGTGCCTGAGACGGCGCGCCATTCTAATACCAGCCTCCATCGCGCGTCCTGCCCGTGATCAATGCGCCGCGGCGGCCGCGTGTCCCCGCGCGGCCCCGGCTGCGTGCGCGTGGGCGCCTGCATGTCCGGCAGCGCGAGGCATCCGCCGCCCGCGGGCGGGCAGGCGGCCAGGCCGGGAGGGGCCCGCCGCCGCCGGGCCGACGGTGGTCGCCCGGCGGGCCTGCGGCGGTGCCGGAGCGGCCGGCGGCGCCTGCTGCGGTGCGGCATGGGAGGCACTTCAAAACCGCCGAAGTTAGCGCTAACGTCCGCGTCGCGGCCGCGGGGAGCTTTGGAACGGCCGCCTACAACCCAAGACGATTCGCCAACAGTTTCTGGAGGGGGAGCTGAATGTCGAAGTGCCACGACCGCGCCACACGCGCTGGGACAGTACGTCCGTATCCGTCTTTCCGCATGCACCGTTCCGCGCTGGCGCTCGGCGTGGCCCTGGCGCTGGCTGCCGGCGGCGTGCAGGCCCAGGACCCGGGCTCCGGCAGCGGGCCGGACGCCGTCGAACTGGACACCGTCGAGGTCAAGGGCCTGCGCGGCAGCCTGATGCGGGCCCAGGACCTGAAGCAGGAGGCCGAGCAGATCATCGATTCGGTGACAGCGCAGGACATCGGCGCGCTGCCGGACCGCAGCGTGACCGAGACGCTCAAGCGCATCAGCGGCGTGACCGTCACCGGCTTCGCCGCGCGCAACGACACCGACCACTTCTCGGCCGAGGGCACCGGCGTGATGATCCGCGGCCTGACCTTCGTGCGCGGCGAGCTCAACGGCCGCGACGTGTTCAGCGCCAGCGGCGGCCGCGGCATCGGCTTCGAGGAGGTGCCGGCCGAGCTGATGGCCGGCGTGGACGTGTACAAGAACCCCTCGGCCGAGATCATCGAGGGCGGCCTGGGCGGCACCGTGAACCTGCGCACGCGCAAGCCGTTCGACGAGCCGGGGCGCAAGATCGCCGGCAGCATCGACTTCAACCAGGGCGACAAGGCCAAGGACATCCGGCCTTCGGCCTCGTTCCTGTTCAGTGACCGCTGGGACACCGGCATCGGCGAGATCGGCCTGCTGGCCAACGTGTCCTACTCGGAACTGGCCACCCGCTCGGACGGCATCCAGGTCCAGCCGTTCGTGCGCCGCGGCCGCTACCCGGCCGAGCAGCCCGAGGGCGAGGATGGCGGCTGGTACTACGACTGGGAGCTGGACACCTGGATGCCCAACGAGTCCCAGCGCGAGGCGCTGCTGGAGGGCACCGACTTCGACCACGTGTTCGTTCCCGGTGGCGCGAACTGGCGCCGGACCGACTTCGACCGCAAGCGCCAGGGTGGCGCGCTGGCGTTCCAGTGGCGGCCGAACGCGGACACCGAGGTCCATGCCCAGGTCATCACCTCCAAGTACGACCTGGCCTGGCGCGAGCACTTCATGGAGTGCTGCGGCAGCATGGAGAAGAACAACGACGACCTCTGGAGCGGCGACCCCAACCAGTTCCACCCGGTGTGGGACGACGGCCTGGCCGACAAGACCAACAACGTGGTGCCGATGCCGGGCACCCGCTTCGAGTACGACCGGTACGGCCGCTTCATCCGCGGCACCTTGCGCCAGGGCGGCTGGCGCGGCCAGCCCAGCGACGGCCCGGCCAACATGTACCAGCGCCCGGGCATCCAGTTCGCCGCGGGCAACCGCTACAACGTGCAGTCCTCGCAGACCACCGACTGGTCGGCCGGCATCCGCCACTACATCACCGACGACCTGGTCGTGCGCGCCGACTTCCAGTACGTGAAGTCCAGCAACGACAACGTGGATTTCTCGGTGCACACCTCCACGCTGCTGGACGAGGTGACCCTGGACCTCAGCGGCAAGTATCCGTCGCTGACCATCGCCGACCCGGCCACCGCCCGCGACCAGACCCGCTACTTCTGGCGTTCGGCCATGGACCACCTGGCCGACAACGAGGGGCGCGAGCGCGCCGGCCGCGTGGACGTGGAGTACAACTTCCGCGACAGCGACTGGCTGCGCCTGGTGCGCGTGGGCGCGCGCGTGGCCGACCGCGAGTACCTGAGCTACTCCACCCACTGGAACTGGGGCCCGATCAGCGACGACTGGCGCCGTATCGCCAACCCGCCCGACCCTGACCGCCCGGCCGTGGCCTGGCTGGACCAGTTCTTCCCGGACCAGTCCATGCTGTACTCCATGTCGGGCTTCTTCCGCGGCAAGGTCAACGTGCCGACCCAGTTCTGGACGGCGAAGGACGCCATGGTCACGCGCGAGGCGGTGCTGGCCACGCTGTCCACCATTCCCTCCACGGGTGAGACCTGGTCGCCGGTGGAGTACGGCCCGGAGCATGCCAACCGGCAGAACGAGCGCACCCAGGCCGCCTACGGCGTGCTGTACTTCGGCAACGAGGACCTGCGCCGTCCGGTGGACGGCAACATCGGCGTGCGCGTGGTCAAGACCACCGTGGATGCCGAAGGCGGCGGCCAGCTGCCGGACATGAGCGGCTGGGGCGACGTGATGAAGCCCGAGACCCTGGCCCGCTACAACGGCCAGGTGTTCCACAGCAGTTCGCGTGCCTCCTACACCGACGTGCTGCCCAGCCTGAACCTGCGCGTGCGCTTCGACCACGGCCTGCAGTGGCGCTTCGCCGCCTCCCGCGCCATCGCCCGCCCGGAGTTCAGCCTGATGCAGCCGTGGGTGGTGCTGTCGGCCGACGCCTCGGCGTGCAACCGCGCGCTGCAGGACGGGCTGCGCACCGAGCTGTGCGGCGAGGACGACCTGAGCTACAGCGGCAGCGGCGGCAACCCGGCGCTCAAGCCGATGCGCGCCAACCAGTTCGACACCGCCCTGGAGTGGTACTTCGGCCCCGGCGACAGCGTGTACCTGACGCTGTTCCACAAGGACGTGAAGGACTACTTCGTCACCGCGCTGGCCAACGAGCTGATCGACGGCCACGTCTACCAGATGACCCGCACCCGCAACCTGGACAAGGGCACCATCCGCGGCTTCGAGGTCGGCTACTCGCAGTTCTTCGACTTCCTGCCGGGCCTGGGTGTGCAGGCCAACTTCACCTTCGTCGACAGCAAGGGCGGCACGAACGTGGACATCGAGCCGCCGGGCGGCAGCAACAACTCGCCGCTGCCGGGCGCGGTGCCGCTGGATCTGCCGCTGGAGGGGCTGTCGCGGCGCAGCTACAACCTGACCGGCATCTACGAGCGCGGTCCGGTGTCGCTCCGTCTGGCCTACAACTGGCGTTCGCGCTACCTGCTGACCAGCAGCGACACCATGCCGGCCATGCGCATGCCGGTGTGGAACGACGACTACGGCCAGCTGGACGGTTCGTTCTTCTACAACCTCAACGCCAACGTGCAGATCGGCGTGCAGGCCAACAACCTGACCAACTCCATCACCAAGCTGCTGATGGGTCCGCGCGGCTACCGCCGCGACGGCTTCATCGACGAGCACCTGTACAACCGCGCCTGGTTCGAGAACGACCGCCGCTACTCGGTGGTGCTGCGGGCCAGCTGGTGACGGCACCGGGGGACGGCCCGCGCGGGACCCGCGCGGGCCGCGTCCCCCCGGACGGGGAGGTGAGCGCTCCCATGGGCGCCGGCGCGCGGTAAAGTCGCCGGGTCGTCGTCGCCCCGGGAGGGACGCGGGGCACCCGCAACGAGGGCCGGCCGGTGCCGGTGCGAACGAACCTGAGGAGGTTGCATGAGCAGTACCACCACCGCCGTTGCGACGGCCAACGACGAGAACACCCGGTTCATCGTCCTCATCAGCCTGGTGGCGACGCTGGGCGGCTTCCTGTTCGGCTACGACAGCGGCGTGATCAACGGCACCGTGGACGGCCTCAAGCAGGCCTTCCGCTCCGATGCCGCGGTGACCGGCTTCAACGTGGCCTCGATGCTGCTGGGCTGCGCGGTGGGCGCGTGGTTCGCCGGCACCCTGGCCGACCGCTACGGCCGCCGCACCATGCTGCTGTGGGCGGCGGTGTTCTTCCTGGTCTCGGCCTGGGGCTCGGGCATCGCCAACGGCTCGGCGGAATTCGTGGTCTACCGGGTGCTGGGCGGCCTGGCGGTGGGCGCGGCCAGCGTGATGTCGCCGGCCTACATCGCCGAGGTGGCCCCGGCGCGCTACCGCGGCCGCCTGGCCACGGTGCAGCAGATCGCCATCATCTGCGGCCTGTTCGGTTCGTTCCTGAGCAACTGGTGGCTGGCGCGCATCGCCACCTCCTCGCTGTCGGAGCTGTGGTTCGGCTTCGCCGCCTGGCGCTGGATGTTCTGGGCCGAGATCGTGCCGATCCTGGTGTTCGGCGTGGCCCTGCTGTTCATCCCGGAGAGCCCGCGCTACCTGGTGGCCCGCGGCCTGCGCGAGCGCGCCCAGGGCGTCCTGACCCGCCTGTACGGCCAGCAGGCCGGCCTGCGCAAGCTGGAGGAGATCGATGCCTCGCTGGCCGCCGACCACCACCGGCCGCGCCTGTCGGACCTGATCGACCGCGCCCGCGGCCGGATCCGGCCGATCGTGTGGGTGGGCATCGGCCTGGCCACCTTCCAGCAGCTGGTCGGCATCAACGTGGTCTTCTACTACGGCGCGGTGCTGTGGCAGGCGGTGGGCTTCTCCGAGGCCGACGCCCTGCTGATCAACGTCATCTCCGGCGGCGTCAGCATCTCCGCCTGCCTGGTCACGGTGATGCTGATCGACCGCGTCGGGCGCAAGCCGCTGCTGTGGATCGGCTCGGTGGGCATGGCCGTGTCCCTGGGTGTGGTGGCCTGGGCCTTCTCCACCGGCCAGCTGCAGGAGGGCAACCACCTGGTGCTGAGCGATTCCATGGGCGTGGTGGCCCTGGTGGCGGCCAACGTCTACGTGGTGTTCTTCAACGCCTCGTGGGGCCCGGTGATGTGGGTGATGCTGGGCGAGATGTTCCCCAACCAGATCCGCGGCTCGGCGCTGGCGGTGGCCGGCCTGGCGCAGTGGACCTCCAACTTCCTGATCACCTGGACCTTCCCGATGCTGCTGGCCGGCATCGGCCTGGCGGCGGCCTACGGCCTGTACACGGCCGCGGCAGTGCTGTCGGTGTTCTTCGTGCTGCGCTACGTGCACGAGACCAAGGGCAAGGAGCTGGAGCAGATGCAGGGCTGAGGCCCGGGCCCCGGCGCCGCGCGCCGGGGCCTTCCGGCCCGGCGCGTACGCACGTGCGTGCGTGCGCGCAAACGAAAAAACCCCGCGCAAGCGGGGTTTTTCGTGTCGCATCACCTCACCGGGTGGCGCTCCCTAGGGGACTCGAACCCCTGTTTTAGCCTTGAGAGGGCCACGTCCTAACCGCTAGACGAAGGGAGCGTTGCTTGGATGTTCCCAGCGAAGGCGCGCTAGTATATGCATGCCACCGGCGGGGTGCAACAGTCCCCCTCCACCTGGTCTGTCACGGAAGCACACCCATCGAACCGCAAGCCCTGCCACAACCCGTCCTGCGCTCCATCCCCCGCGACCAGCACCCGATTTCGCGCAAGGACATAAGCCCCAACGCCCTGCGCGTGCTGTACCGGCTGCGCGAGGCCGGCTTCGGCGCCTTCCTGGTCGGCGGTGCGGTCCGCGACCTGCTGCTGGGGCGCCATCCCAAGGACTTCGACGTGGCCACCGACGCCACGCCCGAACAGGTCCGCCAGCTGTTCCGGAACTGCCGCCTGATCGGCCGCCGCTTCCGCCTGGCGCACGTGGTGTTCGGGCGGGAGATCATCGAGGTGGCCACCTTCCGCGCCAACAGCGACGACGGCAGCGGTGGCCGCGAGGTCGAGGACGGCCGCCTGGTCCGCGACAACGTCTACGGCACCATCGAGGAGGACGCGGTCCGCCGCGACTTCACCGCCAACGCCCTGTACTACGCCATCGAGGACTTCTCGGTGCGCGACTACGTGGGCGGCTTCGAGGACGTGCAGGCGCGTGTCCTGCGCCTGATCGGCGATCCGGCCACCCGCTACCGCGAGGACCCGGTGCGCATGCTGCGCGCGGTGCGCCTGGCGGCCAAACTCGGTTTCACCATCGACCCGGCCACCGCCGCGCCGATCCCGGAACTGGCACCGCTGCTGGCCGAGGCCGCCCCGGCGCGCCTGTTCGAGGAGATGCTCAAGCTGTTCCTGGCCGGCCACGCGGTGGCCAGCTTCGAGGGCCTGGAGCGCTTCGGCCTGCTCGACGTGCTGATGCCGGACACCGCCCGCGCCCTGCGCAGCAACCGCAGCGGCGCCCTGCGCCGGATGCTGGTGGAGGGCCTGCGCAACACCGACGCGCGGGTGGCGGCCGACGAGCCGGTCTCGCCGGCGTTCCTGTTCGCCCTGCTGCTGTGGCCGGCCTACTGCCGGGCCCTGGCTGAGCTGCAGGCCCAGGGCATGCCCTCGGAGGAGGCGCAGCGCCGCGCCGCCGACCGGGTGACCCTGCGCCAGGTGCAGCCCATCGCCCTGCCCAAGCGCTTCCCCCTGCCGATGCAGGAGATCTGGCTGCTGCAGTCGCGCTTTTCCCCCCGCCAGCGCAAGCGCGTGTTCCGCCTGCTGGCCCATCCGCGCTTCCGCGCCGCCTACGACTTCCTGGTGGTGCGCCTGGCCGCCTCCGACTCGCACGCCGCCGACGTGGAATTCTGGCGCCACGCCCAGCAGGTGCCCGGCGACGAGCTGGCCGCCAGCCTGGGCGCGGCCGCCGCGGCCGGCGAGCCGGAGATGCTGCCGTCCCGGCGCCGCCGCCGGCGCCGCCGGCGCGGAGGCGGCAACGGGGGTGGGGCGGGCGAAGGCCAGGCCGGCGAATGAGTGCGCCGGCCCGCGCCTGCGTCGGCCTGGGCGGCAACCTGGGCCGGCCCGAGGAGACCCTGCGCCGCGCCGCCGCGGCGCTGGACGCGCTGCCCGGGACGCGCCTGGTGGCACTGTCGCGCCTGTACCGCACCCGCGCCTGGGGGCGCACCGACCAGCCCGACTTCGTCAACGCCGCCGCGCTGCTGGAGACGGCCCTGGCGCCGGAGGCGCTGCTGGCGGCGCTGCTGGAGATCGAGCGCCAGGCCGGGCGCGAGCGCGCCGCGGAGGAACGCTGGGGCCCGCGCGTGCTGGACCTGGACCTGCTGCTGTACGGCGATGCGCGCATCGAGCGGCCCGGCCTGCGTGTGCCGCATCCGCACCTGCACGAGCGCGCCTTCGCCCTGGGGCCGCTGGCCGAGGTGGCGCCGGAGGCGCTGGTGCCCGGGTACGGCACGGTGGCGGCGCTGCTGCGCACGCTGGACACCTCCGGCGTCGAGCCGCTGGACGGTGCCTGAGCCGGAAAGCTGCGTGGCGCCGGCTGCACCGGCACGCGCGGCGAATTGGGCGATAATGTCCCGCTTGTCGAACCGGAAAGCCCCATGAGCGTACACGCCGAGCAGAAGCCGTGGACCGTGCCCGCGCTGGCCGAGGCCAAGCGCCAGGGCCGCCGGCTGGCGATGCTGACCTGCTATGACGCGGGCTTCGCCCGCACCCTGGACCGGAACGGCGTGGACCTGGTGCTGGTGGGCGACTCCCTGGGCATGGTGGTGCAGGGGCATGACTCGACCCTGCCGGTCACCGTGGCCGACATGGCCTATCACACCGCGGCCGTGGCCCGGGTCCTGCGCCAGGCGCTGCTGGTGGCGGACCTGCCGTTCCAGGCCGACGCGACGCCCGAGCGCGCGCTGGACGCCGCCGTGGCGCTGCTGCGCGCCGGCGCGCAGATGGTCAAGCTGGAAGGCGCCGGCCCCAAGCTGGAGGTCATCCGTTTCCTGACCGAGCGCGACATCCCGGTGTGCGCGCACCTGGGCCTGACCCCGCAGTCGGTGCTCAAGCTGGGCGGCTTCAAGGTGCAGGGCCGCGAGGAGGCCGCCGCCGCGCGCCTGCTGGAGGACGCTCGGGCGGTGGCCGCCGCCGGCGCCTCGCTGCTGGTGCTCGAGTGCGTGCCCACCGGCCTGGCGCAGAAGATCACCGCCGCCGTGGACATCCCCACCATCGGCATCGGTGCCGGCCCGCACTGCGACGGCCAGGTGCTGGTGCTGCACGACTTCCTGGGCCTGGACAGCGGCCACCGCCGGCCGCGCTTCGTCAAGGACTTCCTGGCCGAGGGCGGCTCGGTCGCCGGCGCGGTGCGCGCCTATGTCGAGGCGGTCCACAACGGGACCTTCCCCGATGCCGGCCATGCCTACGCCTGAGGCCTGCCACCCATGATCGAAACCATCACCGACCTCGACCGCCTGCGCGAGCGTGTCCGCGGCTGGAAGCGCGAGGGCCTGCGCGTGGGCTTCGTCCCCACCATGGGCAACCTGCACCCGGGCCACTTCTCGCTGGTGCAGCTGGTGCGCCAGCACGCCGACCGGGTGGTCTCCAGCGTGTTCGTCAACCCGACCCAGTTCGGCCCCAACGAGGACTTCACCCGCTACCCGCGCACGCCCGACGCCGACACCCGCGGCCTGGAGGCCGCCGGCTGCGACGTGCTGTGGCTGCCGACGGTGGAGTCGATGTACCCGTTCGGGGTGGAGCTGGCCGGCCGCGTGCACATGCCCGGCGTCAGCGCCGTGCTCGAGGGCGAGTTCCGTCCGGGCCACTTCGACGGCGTGTGCACCGTGGTCGCGCGCCTGTTCAACCAGGTGCAGCCGGACGTGGCCGCCTTCGGCAAGAAGGACTACCAGCAGCTGGCGGTGATCCGGCAGATGGTGGCGGACCTGCACTTCCCGATCCGGATCCTGGCCGGCGAGATCGTGCGCGAGGCCGACGGCCTGGCGATGAGCTCGCGCAACCAGTACCTGTCGGCCGGGGAGCGCCCGCGCGCGGCCGAGATCCACCGCACCCTGTGCGCCATGCGCGACGCCCACCTGGCCGGCACCCCGCGCGCCGAGGTCGAGGCCCTGGGCCGGCGGCGCCTGGCCGAGGCCGGCTTCGCGGTGGACTACGCCGTGGTCCGGCGCCCGGACCTGGGCGAGCCGGCCGACGGCGAGCCCGGCCCGCGCGTGGCCCTGGTCGCCGCGCGCCTGGGCAGCACCCGCCTGATCGACAACCTCGAATTCTGAGCCGGGGCCGCCGCGGGCGGCCCGCTCCCGTTGCGCGCGCAACTTTTTGCGCGTTGCTACCATCCCCGCTGCAAGAGCCACCTCCGATGCACCTGTCCCTGCTCAAAGCCAAGATCCACCGCGCCACCGTCACCCATTCCGAGCTCAACTACGAAGGTTCGGTGGCCATCGACGGACTGCTGCTGGATGCCTCCGGCATCCGCGAGTACGAGCAGGTGCATGTCTGGAACGTGACCAACGGCGCCCGCTTCACCACCTACGCCATCCGCGCCGACGAGGGCAGCGGCATCATCTCGCTCAACGGCGGCGCGGCGCGCCACGTGCAGGTCGGCGACCTGGTGATCATCGCCGCCTTCGCCTCGGTGGACGCGGCCGAGGCCGACGCCTTCCGGCCGACGCTGGTGTACGTGGACGGCGCCAACCGCATCACCCACACCAACCACTCGATACCCAAGCAGGCTGCCTGATGACAGTATCCGCTTCCGGTTTCAAGGTCCTCCAGGAACACGCCACCCGCCTTGCCCGCACGGGCATCGCCGAGTTGCTGGGATCAGAGCCGGAGCGGGTATCGGCGCACGCGCTGCAGGTGGGCCCGCTGTACGCGAACTTCGCCCGCCAGCGCTACGACCGCCAGGCCTGGGAGGCGCTGCTGGCCCTGGGCCGGGAGCGCGACCTGGCCGGCGCCTTCCGCCGCCTGTTCGACGGCGAGACGGTCAACCCGACCGAGGGCCGCGCCGCGCTGCACACCGCCCTGCGCGGCGACCTGTCGCAGGCCGCCGCCGCGCGCGAGGCCTACCGCACCGCCAGCCAGGTGCGCGCCCGCATGGGCGCGCTGGTGGCGGAGCTGGCGGACAGCGAGGTCACCGACGTCGTCAGCGTCGGCATCGGCGGCTCGGACCTGGGCCCGCGCCTGGTGAGCGATGCCCTGCGCGGCCCGCTGCCGGGCCGCTTCCGCGTGCACTTCATCTCCAACGTGGACGGCGCCGCCGCCCAGCGCGTGCTGGCGCCGCTGGACCCGAAGCACACCGCGGCGGTGTTCATCTCCAAGACCTTCGGCACCCAGGAAACCCTGCTCAACGGTGCCATCGTGCGCGACTGGCTGGGTGGCAGCGGGCGCATCTACGCGGTCAGCGCCAACCCGGAGCGGGCCACCGCCACCTTCGACATCGCCGCCTCGCGCGTGCTGCCGATGTGGGACTGGGTCGGCGGGCGCTACTCCCTGTGGTCGGCGGTGGGCTTCCCGATCGCCCTGGCGATCGGCTTCGACCGCTTCGAGGAGCTGCTGGCCGGCGCCGCCGAGTTCGACCGCCACGTGCTGGAGGCGCCGCTGGAGGCCAACCTGGCCGGGCGGCACGGCCTGACCGCGGTGTGGAACCGGAACGCCCTGGGCCTGGCCTCGCACGCGGTGCTGACCTACGACCAGCGCCTGGCGCTGCTGCCGGCCTCCCTGCAGCAGCTGGGGATGGAGTCGCTGGGCAAGCGGGTGCAGGCCGACGGCAGCCCGGTGCAGGCCGACACCGTGCCGGTGTGGTGGGGCGGGGCGGGCACCGACGTGCAGCCCAGCTTCTTCCAGGCCCTGCACCCGGGGACCGGCGTCGTCCCGGCCGACTTCATCGGCACCGTGCGGGGCGACGACCCGTACGCGCAGAACCACGAGGCGCTGCTGTCCAACCTGCTGGCGCAGACCGAGGCCCTGGCCAACGGGCAGGCCAGCGACGACCCGCACCGTGCCTATCCGGGCGGCCGGCCCAGCACCACCATCCTGCTGGAGTCGTTGACCCCGCGCTCGCTCGGCGCGCTGCTGGCCATGTACGAGCACAGCGTGTACGTGCAGTCGGTGGTGTGGGGCATCAACGCCTTCGACCAGTTCGGCGTGGAGCTGGGCAAGCAGCTGGCCAACCGCCTGCTGCCGGCGCTGCGCGGCCAGGCCCAGGCCGAGGACCCGGTCACCGCCGAGCTGGTCCGGCGCCTGCGCGGCTGAGGCACGCGGCCCGGCACCCGGGCCGCGCGCTCAGCGGATCAGGATGAGCGTGGCCAGGCCGAGGAAGCAGAAGAACCCCATCACGTCGGTCACCGCGGTGACCACCACGGTGCCGGCCACGGCCGGATCGATGTTCATGCGCCGCAGCAGCAGCGGCAGCAGAACGCCGGCGCAGGCCGCGGCGCAGAAGTTGATCACCAGGGCCAGGGCGATCACCAGGGACAGCACCAGGTCGTGGTACCAAACCAGGGCGATCAGGCCGACGATGCCGCCGATCAGCACGCCGTTGATCAGCGCCACGCGGATCTCCTTCCACAGCAGGATGCCGGCGTTGCTGGAGCCGACCTGGCCCAGTGCCAGGCCGCGCACCATCAGGGTCAGCACCTGCACCGCGGCGTTGCCGCCGATGCCGGCCACGATCGGCATCAGCACCGCCAGCGCCACCACCTTCTCCAGGGTGCCCTCGAACTGGCCGATCACGCCGGCGGCCAGGAAGGCGGTGAACAGGTTGATGCCCAGCCACACCACGCGGCCGCGCACGGCACGCCTGACCGGCGAAAACAGGTCCTCGTCCTCGTCCAGGCCGGCCGCGCCCAGGGCCTGGTGCTCGGCCTGGTCGCGGATGATGTCCACCACGTCGTCGATGGTGATGCGGCCGAGCAGGATGTTGTTCTCGTCCACCACCGGCGCCGAGACCCAGTCGTGGTCGGAGAAGCGGCGGGCCACCTCCTCGGCGCTCTCGCCCACGTAGATGGCCGGCTGCTCGTCGTCGATCAGACGGTTGATCGGGGTGGAGACCTCGTGCGTCACCAGCGCGGCCAGCGGCACGCGGCCCAGGTACTGGTGGCGCCGGCTGACCACGTACAGGTGGTCGGTGTGCTCGGGCAGCTCGCCGCGCAGGCGCAGGTAGCGCAGCACCACGTCCACGGTCACGTCGGCGCGCACCGTGACCACGTCCGGGTTCATCAGGCGGCCGGCGGTGTCCTCCGGGTAGGAGAGCACCTGCTCCAGCCGCTCCCGGTTCTCCCGGTCCATGGACTTGAGGACCTCGTCGATGACCGTGTCCGGCAGGTCCTCGACCAGGTCGGCCAGGTCGTCGATGTCCAGGTCCTCGACCGCGGCGATGATCTCGTCCGGGTCCATCGCCGCCAGCAGGCTCTCGCGCACCTCGTCGCCGACGTGCAGCAGCACCTCGCCGTCGTCCTCGGCGTCCACCAGGCCCCAGACCACCTCGCGCTTGCCCGGCGGCAGCGACTCCAGCAGGTTGCCGATCTCGGCCGGGGAGAGGGTGTTGACCAGCCGTCGCACCGGGCCGAGCCGGCCGCTGTCCAGGGCGTCGGACAGCATGCGCAGCTGGCGCGCGGTCTTGTCGTGGCGGACGGCTTCTGCCATGCGCGTCTCCGGGATTTGGTTGTAGGCCGCGACCCCGACGGACGCGCGGCGGTTCAGATGTCCATGGCGTGGATTATCGCTTGGGGCAGCGGCGCCAGCCTACCGTGGCCGTGCCGGGAAGCACCCCGGCGCCCCGTCCGGGGAGGGAAGGGCGGTGCATTCTCGCAGCCGCACCGGCCCGTGGGAACCCCGCTCAGCCGCGGCGGGCCTCGGCCAGCCAGCGTTCGATGGCCTGGCGGTCGCGGGCCTGGAGCAGCTGCTCGGACCTGGCCAGCAGCCGGCCCAGATCGCATTCGCGGATGGCCCGGCGCAGCTCCAGCAGCTTGCCCGGGTGCAGGCTGAACTCGCGCAGCCCCAGGGCCAGCAGCAGCGGCGCCATCCACGGGTCGCCGGCCATCTCGCCGCACACCGCCACCGGGATGCGATGGCGGGTGCCGGCGCGGATCACGTGCGCCAGCAGGCGCAGCACGCCGGGGTGCAGGGGCGAGTACAGGTCCGAGAGCGCGTCGTTGTTGCGGTCCACCGCCAGCAGGTACTGCACCAGGTCGTTGGTGCCGATGGAGAAGAACTCCACCGCGTCGGCCAGGCTCTCGGCGCCGATCGCCGCGGCCGGCACCTCGATCATCACCCCCAGCGGCGGGGTGGCCACCTCCACGCCGCGGCGGCGCACCGCGGCCACGGCGCGGCGCAGGCGGCGGCGCACGATCACCACCTCCTCGCGGCAGCTGACCATAGGCACCAGCACCCGCACCGGGCCGTAGGCGGCGGCGCGGGCGATGGCGCGCAGCTGGGTGTCGAACACCGCCTCGTGCAGCAGCGACAGGCGCAGGCCGCGCACGCCCAGGGCCGGGTTGTCCTCGTTGCCCAGGCTCAGGCCGGTACGGTCGGCCTTGTCCGCGCCCAGGTCGAGGGTGCGGAAGGTGACCGGGCGGCCGCTCATGCGCAGCACCGCGTCGCGGTAGACATGGAACTGCTCGTCCTCGTCCGGCAGGGCGTCGCGCTGCAGGAACAGGAATTCGGTGCGGAACAGGCCCACCCCGGCCGCGCCCAGGGCGTGGGCGCGGGCCAGGTCCTCGGCCGACTCGGCGTTGGCCAGCAGGGTGATGTCCACCCCGTCGCGGGTGCGGGTGGGCTTGCTGCGCAGCCGCTCCAGGCCGCGCCGCTCGCGCGCCTCCTCCTGGCGGCGCTGGCGGTAGGTGCGCAGGTCGTCGGCGTCCGGCTCCAGCACCACCCGGCCGGCCTCGCCGTCGACCATGACCACGTCGCCGTCGTTGATCCGGGCCAGGGCCTCGGCCGCGCCCACCACCAGCGGCATGTGCAGGCTGCGGGCGAGGATGGCGGCGTGCGACAGCGGGCTGCCGGCGGCCGAGACGATGGCCACCACGCCCTGGGCCTGCAGCTGGGCCAGCTCCGACGGGGCCACGCTGTGGCACACCAGCACCTCGCCTGCGGTGCCGCGCGGCACCGGGTTGTGGCGGTGCAGGTGGGCGTGGATGCGCCCGATGACGTGGTCCAGGTCGTCCAGCCGGCTGCGCAGGTACGGGTCGTCCATGCGCTCGAACACCGCGGCCAGGCGGTCGCGCTGCGCGCGCAGGGCGTAGCCGGCCGAGTAGCGGTGCTGGCGGATCAGTTCCTCCAGCGCCGGGCCCAGCTCCGGATCGTCCAGCAGCAGGGCGTGCAGGTCGATGAACTCCAGCGCGTCCTGCGACAGCGCGCCGTGCAGCTTCTCGCGCAGGGCGCGCATCTCGGCGCGGGCGGCCTCCAGGGCCGTGCGCAGGCGCACGATCTCCTCCTGCACGCGCGCGGCCGGCACGTGCTGCTCGACCACCTCCAGCGCGTGCGCCTGGCGCACGCGGGCGCGGCCGAGGGCCATCCCGCGGGATGCGCCATGGCCGGCGAACACGTGCCTCATGGGTGGCGGTCCTTCCGCGGGCGCCGGCGCGGCGGGGTCGGGCGGGCCGGCGCCGGCATGCTCAGGCGTCCTCGTCGAAGCGCCGCTCGAACAGCGACACCACCGCCTCCATGGCGGCGGCCTCGTCATCGCCGTCGGTGCGCACGGTCACCGGGGTGCCCTGGCCGGCGGCCAGCAGCATCACGCCCATGATGCTCTTGGCGTTGACCTCACGCCCCTTGGCCGCCAGCGTGACGGTGCAGCGGAAGGGTGCCAGCGCCTGCACCAGCTTGGCGGTGGCCCGGGCATGCAGGCCCAGGCGGTTGGGGACGGTGAGTTCACGTTCAAGCATCGTCGATGATCGCTCCATTGCGCGTGCCCGCCGCCGCGGTGGCGGACAGCTCGTCCAGTCCCTGTTCCGGATAGTTCATGACCCGCAGCAGCATGGGCAGGCTCAGCGCGGAGACGCGCCGGACGCGCGTGCCCAGACGGGCGACCTTCGCCGCCAGGTTGCTCGGGCTGGCGCCGTACAGGTCGGTCAGCACCAGCACCCCGTCGCCCCCGTCCACCCGGCGCAACGCGGCCGAGGCGGCGGGCAGCAGCTGTTCCGGATCGGCGTCGAACGGCACCTCGAAGGCCTCCGCCCGCAGCGGCAGGTTGCGCAGCAGGGAGGTGGCCGCGGCCAGGACCGCGGTGCCGACGCCGGGATGCGTGATCAGGAGAATGCCACAGGCCATGACCGAAAGTTAACAGACCGGTCGCCACCTGCGACAGCGCGGCGCGCGGTTTTTTCACGGCGGCATCACGCCCGCCGGGCGGCCCGGGCGGGCGGCGGCTCAGTCCTGCTCGCGGTGGTAGGTGGCCACCTCGTCCCAGCCCTGCTGGCGGAAGTGGGCGGCCAGGCGCTCGGCCAGGTAGACCGAGCGGTGCTTGCCGCCGGTGCAGCCGAAGGCCACGGTGACGTAGGCGCGGGTGTCGTTGCGCAGGCGCGGCAGCCAGGTGTCGAGGAAACCGGCCACCTGGCGGACGTAGGTGGCCACCTCCGGCTGCGCGTCCAGGTACTCGCGCACCCGGGCGTCGCGCCCGGTCAGGGGGCGCAGGTCCGGCTCCCAGTGCGGGTTGGGCAGGACCCGGGCGTCGAACACGAAGTCGGCCTCCACGGGCACTCCGCGCCGGTAGGCGAAGGACTCGAACAGCAGGGACAGGCCCGGGCTCTGGCCCAGGGCGTGCTCGGTGGTGACCAGGCGCCGCAGCTGGTGCACGTTCAGCGTGCTGGTGTCGATCACCGCGTCGGCCTCCTCGCGCAGCGGCCGGGTCATCTCGCGCTCGCGGGCGATGGCCTGCGGCAGCGACAGGCCCAGGCGGCTGAGCGGGTGGCGCCGGCGGGTGTCGGCGTAGCGGCGCAGCAGCACCTCGTCCTCGGCCTCGAAGTAGAGCAGGCGCACGTCCATGCCCAGGTCGTGGGCGGCCTTGCGCCACTCGGCCAGGCGCGACAGGTCGCCGTGGCGGCTGCGCACGTCGATGCCCACCGCCAGGCGCTCGGGCAGGCCGTCGTCGCGCAGCAGCCGGCGCACGAAGTCCGGCAGCAGCTCGACCGGCAGGTTGTCGACGCAGTAGTAGTCCAGGTCCTCGAAGGTCTTCAGCGCCACCGACTTGCCCGAGCCGGACAGGCCGCTGACGATGACCATGGCGTGCTGGGCGTTCATGGGCCGCGGCGCTCCAGCAGGCTGCTGTGCCGGGCGATGAACATCGCCGCCGGGTCGATGCCCTTGGTGCGCAGGATGTGCAGGCGGGTGGCGGCCTCGGTGAGCACCGCCAGGTTGCGGCCGGGCATCACCGGCAGGGTGATCAGCGGCACCTCCAGGTCCAGCACCTGGCGCGTGCCGGAGTCGCCGGTCAGGCGCTCGTAGCCGTGCGGCGAGGGCTCGGTCATCGGCCGGGTCAGGTGCACGATCAGGCGCAGGTACTTGTTCCGCTTGACCGCGGTGTCGCCGAACATCTCGCGCACGTTGAGCACGCCCAGGCCGCGCACCTCCAGCAGGTCCTGCAGCAGCTCCGGGCAGGTGCCGTCCAGCACGTCCGGGGCGATCTGAGTGAACTCGGGGGCGTCGTCGGCCACCAGGCGGTGGCCGCGGCTGAGCAGCTCCAGGGCCAGCTCGCTCTTGCCCGAGCCGGCCTCGCCGGTGATCAGCACGCCGATGGAGTAGATCTCCATGAACACGCCGTGCAGGGTCACCCGCGGGGCGAGGGTGCGGGCCAGGTGGTAGGACAGGTGGTTGAGCAGTTCATGGCCGCGCCTGGGCGAGACCCACAGCGGGGTGTCGCTCTCCTCGGCGGCGGCGCGCAGGTCCTCGGGGCAGGACTGGTTCTTGCTGATGACCAGGGCCAGCGGCCGGGCCTGGATGATCTTCTCGATGGTCTCCCAGCGCTGGCGCGGGTCCAGCGAATCCAGCCAGGCCAGCTCCTCGCTGCCCAGGATCTGGACCTTGTTGGGGTAGACGGCGTTCAGGTATCCGGCCAGCGACGGGCGGCGGGCGTTGGTACCGCCGGATTCGATCTCGCGGTTGCCCCCGTTCTGCCCGGCCACCCAGCGCAGGCCGAGCTTCTCCTGCTGCTGCTCGAACAGCTCGCGAGCGGTGATGCTGGCGTTCCACATGCGGCCCGGCCTCGGCTGTGGGTAGGTAGGGTCGCGGGATTGTCGCCGAAACCGGCGGCGCGTGGGCACCGCCGGCCGGCGGGGGGCGTCACATGGCGTCGGGGACGTCCCGGGGCACGTACTGCTGCTGCTTCTCCTTGTGCTTGACGATCAGCCGGTCCAGCTTGTCGACCAGCAGGTCGATGGCCGCGTACATGTTCTCGGCGTCGGTCTCCGCGTGCAGGGTGCGGCCGGGCACGGTGATGGTGGCTTCGACGTGGTGGGAGGGCTTGCGCAGCCCGAGCTGGACCCGCGCCTCGATGGGCTGGTCGAAACGGCGCTCGATGCGTCGCAGCTTGGTCTCCACGTACTCGCGCAGGGCCGGCGTGACCTCGAGCTGCTGGCCGTAGATGTCAATGCGCATTGTGTACCTCCTTGGTCGTTGCCGCGGGGTGGGGCTCCGCGATGCGGATCCGGAGGCCTTCAGCCGATGCGGACCCGCTCGTGCGAAGCCGGAATGTTCATGGCCTCACGATACTTCGCCACGGTGCGCCGCGCCACCGGGATTCCCCCCACCTTGAGCAGCTCGGCCAGCTTGGCGTCCGACAGCGGCTTGCGCGGGTTCTCGTTCTCGATGAGACGCCGGATCATCGCCTGGATGGCGGTGCTGGAGGCCTCGCCGCCGCCGGTGTCGATGCCCGAGGCGAAGAAGGTCTTGATCGGCAGCGTGCCGCGCGGGGTGCGCACATACTTGCGGGCGATGGCGCGGGAGACGGTGGATTCGTGCAGGCCAACCTCGGCGGCCACCTCGCGCAGGGTCAGCGGGCGCAGGGCCTGCTCGCCGAACTCGAGGAAGCCGGCCTGCTGCCGCACCAGGCAGCGCATCACCTTCAGCAGGGTCTCGCCGCGCGCCTCCAGGCCCTTGAGCAGCCAGCGCGCCTCCTGCAGCTGGCTGCGCAGGTAGCTGGCCTCCTGCTCGCTGCAGCGGCGGATCATCTGCTCGTAGCCGCGGTGGATGGTCACCTTCGGCAGGGCGTGCTGGGACAGGGCCACCTTCCACAGGCCGTGCTGGCGCCAGACCACGCAGTCGGGCACCACGTAGCTGTCCGGGTCCAGCTCGCCCAGGCGCTTGCCCGGGCGCGGGTCCAGCGAGCGCAGCAGCTGCACCGCCTGCGCGGCCTCCTCCGGGCTGCAGCGCAGCTCGTGGGCGATGCCCTCGATGCCGCTGCGGGGCAGGCGCTCCAGCGGGCCGTCCACGATGCGCAGCGCCAGGGCGTGGCCGGGCGTGGCCGGGTCCAGCGCCTCCAGCTGCAGGTGCAGGCATTCGCCCAGGCTGCGCGCGGCCACGCCCACCGGGTCGAAGTGCTGCAGCTGGTGGAGGACGGCCAGCACCTCGTCCTCGCCGACCACCTCCGGCAGCAGGGTCTCGACGATGGCCGACAGCGGCTCGCGCAGGTAGCCGTCCTCGTCCAGGGCGTCGATCAGGGCCACGCCGATGCGGCGGTCGCGCTCGGACAGGTGCGACAGGTGCAGCTGCCACAGCAGGTGGTCGGACAGGCTTTCCGGCTCGGCGGCGCGCTCGGCGTAGCCCTCGCGCTCATCGTCGTCGAAGCCGCCCGGGCGCTCCCGGGACGGCCCTTCGTCCGCCCAGTCGTCCGCGGGCCCGTCCGGGTCGCCGTCGCCGGCGGCCCCGGCGGCCTCATCGGCCGGGCCGTCGCCGGCGGCGTCCGGCTCGGCCTCGTCGGCCCATTCCAGCAGCGGATTGGCCTCGATCGCCTGGGCCACCTCGGTGCGCAGTTCCAAGGTGGACATCTGCAGCAGCCGGATGGCCTGACGCAGCTGGGGCGTCATGACCAGGCTCTGTCCCAGCGATGTCTGCAGCCGTGCCTTCATGTCCCTGTCCGTGGGGGCGGCGACGGGGCTGCCGGCCGGGGCGCTACAGCCGGAAGGTCTCGCCGAGGTACACCCGGCGTACATCCGGGTTGGCCAGCAGCGCGTCGGGCGCCCCCTGAGCCAACACGCTTCCTTCGGCGAGGATATACGCCCTGTCGCAGATTCCCAAGGTCTCGCGGACGTTGTGGTCGGTGATCAGCACGCCGATGCCGCGGTTCTTCAGGTGGGTGACGATGCGCTGGATCTCGCCGACCGAGATCGGGTCCACGCCGGCGAAGGGCTCGTCCAGCAGCATCAGCCGCGGCCTGGCGGCCAGGGCGCGGGCGATCTCGCAGCGGCGGCGCTCGCCGCCGGACAGGCTGGCGCCCAGCTGGTCGGCCACGTGGGTGATCTGCAGCTCCTCCAGCAGCGAGGACAGCTCGCGCTCGATGCCGTCGCGGTCCAGGTCCTCGCGCAGCTCCAGCACCAGGCGGATGTTGTCGGCCACCGTGAGCTTGCGGAACACCGACGGTTCCTGCGGCAGGTAGCCCACGCCCAGGCGTGCGCGGGTGTACATCGGCTCGTTGGTGATGTCGCGGCCGTCGAGCACGATGCGGCCGGCGTCGGTCTCGACCAGGCCGACGATCATGTAGAAGCAGGTGGTCTTGCCGGCGCCGTTGGGGCCGAGCAGTCCCACCACCTCGCCGGCCTCGAGGGTGAGGCCGAACTCGCGCACCACCTCGCGCTGCTTGTACTTCTTGCGCAGACCTTCGGCGACCAGCATCACTCGTCCCCGTCCGTGGCCCGGTCCTGCTGCGCGCGCGGCTGGATCACCGTGCGCACGCGGCTGCCGTCGCCGCCGCTCTGCATCTGCCCGCTGGCCATGTTGTAGACCATCTTCTGGCCGCTGTTGCTGCCGCGCGGGGACTCGACGTGGTAGTTGCCGGTGAGGGTCAGCTGCTCCTTGTCCGGCTCGTACACGATGCGGTCGGCGCGCGCGCTCATGGTGCTGCCGTCGTCCATCTGCTGGCGCATCCGCGCCTGCCGACCGGTGAGCACGATCTGTCCGATGTTGCCGTCGCGGCGCTGCACCTGGGCACGGTCGGCGTTGATCTCCAGGGTGCCCTGGACGATCACCACGTTGCCGATGAAGGTGCAGGTGCCGGCCGCGTCGGTGAGGTTGCAGTCGGAGGTGTCGGCGTCCACCGTCATCGGCTGGTTGCGGTCCGAGGTCCGGGCCAGCGCGCCCGTGGCCAGCGCGGGCACCAGCGCCAGCAGGAGGATCGCCCGGCCGGTCCGGGAGCTAGCGGCGCGCGGAAGGTTCATAGCGGGTCTTGACCTGGGAAAGGAGGCGGTACCGCCCCGTGCGGAGGTCGGCCTGCAGGCCGGTGGCGGTCTGGATGATACCGGGTTGGGTCAGTCGCACCGGCTGGTCGGTGCGGGCCAGGTTCTGCCCGGGGACCAGCTCCAGGCGGGTGGTGCGGAAGGCGGTGGGCGCCGGTGCGGCCGGGTCGCTGTCGCCTTCCACGTTGCCTTCCAGACGGGCCAGTTCGCCGTCCGGGCTGACCCAGGCGCGGTCGGCGCGCAGCCGCCACGGCCCCGGCTCGCCGGGCACCAGGAACAGCGGCTGCCCGATGTCCAGGCTCTCGTCCTGGCGGCTGCGCTGCAGCACCGGCGCCCGCAGGCGCACCGACTCGCTGCCCTCCCTGTCCAGCACCACCAGCTCGAAGTCGCGCAGCACGTAGTCCGAGCGCTCGGCCGCGGCGGCCGTCGGCGCGGCCCGGTCGCGCATGCGCCAGGCCGACCAGCCGCTGACCACGGCGGCCACCAGCAGCACCACGCCCAGGGCGACGCGCCAGTTCATGCCTGCCGTCCGTCGCGGGCGGCGCGGCCGCGCAGCAGGGTCTCCACGTGGCCCTGGGCGGCCAGCAGCACGTCGCAGACCTCGCGCACGGCGCCTTCGCCGCCGCGGGCGCGTGTGATCCAGTGCACCCGCTCGGCGATCCACGGGTGGGCGTTGGCCGGGGCCACCGCCAGGCCCGCCGCCAGCAGGCAGTCCAGGTCGGGCATGTCGTCGCCGACGAAGCAGGTGCGTTCGCGGTCCAAACCATGGCGCGCGGCCAGCGCGTCCATGCAGGCCAGCTTGTCGTGCACGCCGATGTGTGTCTCCAGGCCCAGCTCGGTGCCGCGCTTGAGCGCCACCAGGCTGTGCCGGGCGGTGATCAGGGCCACGTGGAAGCCGAAGCGGCGCAACAGGGTGAGCCCCTGGCCGTCGAGCACGCTGAAACTCTTCAGCTCGGTGCCGTTGGCGTCGAAGTACAGCCGGCCATCGGTCAGGGTGCCGTCCACGTCCAGGCACAGCAGGCCGACGCGGGCGGCGCGCCGGCGGATGTCTTCGTCGATGTGGGCGAGGGGGTCGTAGGCCATGGACCAGCGGTTAAACCACGCGCGCGCGCAACAGGTCGTGAATGTTGAGGGCGCCGACCGCGCGGCCGTCCTCGTCCACCACGATCAGGCCGTTGATCTGGTGCTGCTCCATCAGGTGTGCGGCCTCGGAGGCCATCTGCCGGGCGTCGATGGTGCGCGGGTTGCGGGTCATCACCTCGGCGATGCGGGTGCCGCGCACATCCACGCCGCGGTCCAGGGCGCGGCGCAGGTCGCCGTCGGTGAAGATGCCCGACAGCCTGCCGTCCGGCCCGGCCACCGCGGTCATGCCCAGGCGCTTGCGGCTCATCTCCACCAGCGCCTCGGCCACGCTGGCATCCTCGCCGACCAGCGGCAGGGCCTCGCCGCCGTGCATCACGTCGGTGATCCGCAGCAGCAGGCGGCGGCCCAGGCTTCCGGCCGGATGCGAGCGGGCGAAGTCGTCGGCGGTGAAGCCGCGCGCCTCCAGCAGCGCCACCGCTAGCGCGTCGCCCATGGCCAGCGAGGCGGTGGTGGAGGAGGTGGGGGCCAGGTGCAGCGGGCAGGCCTCGGCCGGGACGCTGACGTCCAGGTGCACGTTGGCCTCGCGCGCCAGGGTCGAGTGTGCGCGCCCGGTCATGGCGATCACCGTGTTGCCCTGGCGGCGCAGGGCCGGCAGCAGCATCAGCACCTCGTCCGACTCGCCCGAGTAGGACAGGGCCAGGACGATGTCGGCGTCGGTGATCATGCCCAGGTCGCCGTGGCCGGCCTCGCCCGGGTGGACGTAGAACGCCGGGGTGCCGGTGGAAGCCAGGGTGGCGGCGATCTTGCGCGCCACGTGGCCGGACTTGCCCATGCCAGTGGCGACCACCCGGCCGCGGCAGGCCAGGATCAGGCGGCAGGCCTCGGCGAAGGCCGCGCCGACGCGGGCGCCGACGGCCGACAGGGCCTGCGATTCGATGTCGAAGACGCGGCGACCGCTGGCGATCAGGCTGTCGGCATCGGTGGCAGGCTGGGCGGCGGCGGGCATGTTCGGGGTCCGGACGGCGCGGATTCGCTAGACTATGGCCCTTCATTCTAGGCCAAAGCGCTCCATGGACGCCGAAACCATCCGCCGCATGATCGAGGCCGGCCTGCCCGGCGCGCAGGCCCGGGTGCAGGGTGACGACGGCGTGCACTTCGAGGCCACGGTGGTCAGCGAGGCCTTCCGCGGCAAGCTGCCCCTGGCCCGGCACCGCATGGTCTATGCCACCCTGGGCGACCTGATGGGCGGGGCCATCCACGCCCTGGCGCTGAAGACGCTCACCCCCGAGGAGGCGGGCGGACCGGCCTGAGCCGGCCCACCCACCGCACACCCTTCCGAGTCCCGCCTCATGCAGAAGATCGTTGTCAGCGGCGGCCAGCCGCTCCACGGCGAGGTCACCATCTCCGGTGCCAAGAACGCCGTCCTGCCCATCCTGTGCGCCACGCTGCTGGCCGACGCGCCGGTGGAGGTGCTCAACGTCCCGCGCCTGCACGACGTGCTCACCACCGTCCGCCTGCTCGGCGAGCTGGGGGCGGGGGTGCAGTTCGACGAGGGCAGCCGCCTGGTGGTGGACCCGCGCACGGTGGACCAGCACGTGGCGCCCTACGAGCTGGTCAAGACCATGCGTGCCTCGATCCTGGTGCTGGGCCCGCTGCTGGCGCGCCACCGCGCGGCCGAGGTGTCGCTGCCGGGCGGCTGCGCCATCGGCGCGCGCCCGGTGGACCAGCACATCAAGGGCCTGCAGGCGCTGGGCGCCGAGATCACCGTGGAGAACGGCTACATCAAGGCGCGCGCGCCGCGCCTGAAGGGCGCGCGCTTCGTGTTCGACATGGTGACCGTCACCGGCACCGAGAACGTGATGGCCGCGGCCACCCTGGCCGAGGGCACCACGGTGCTGGAGAACGCGGCCATGGAGCCGGAGGTCGCCGACCTGGCAGCCTGCCTCAACGCGCTGGGTGCGCGCATCGAGGGCGCCGGCACCTCGTGCATCACCATCCACGGCGTCGAGCGCCTGTCCGGCGGCCGCCACACGGTGCTGCCCGACCGCATCGAGACGGGCACCTTCCTGGTGGCCGCGGCCATGACCGGCGGCCGGGTGACCACGCGCAACGCCCGCCCCGGCACGCTGCAGGCGGTGCTGGACAAGCTGGTGGAGGCCGGCGCCCGCATCGAGACCACGCCCGACAGCATCACCCTGGACATGGAAGGCCGCCGGCCGAAGGCGGTGAACCTGACCACCGCGCCGTACCCGGGCTTCCCCACCGACATGCAGGCGCAGTTCATGGCGCTGGACTGCGTGGCCGACGGCGTGGGCGTGATCAGCGAGACGATCTTCGAGAACCGCTTCATGCACGTCAACGAGCTGCTCCGCCTGGGCGCGGACATCCGCGTGGATGGCCACACCGCCGTGGTGCGCGGCGTGGAGCGGCTCAGCGGCGCCCCGGTGATGGCCACCGATCTGCGCGCCTCGGCCTGCCTGATCCTGGCCGGCCTGGTGGCGCGGGGCGAGACCACCATCGACCGCATCTACCACCTGGACCGCGGCTACGAGAACATCGAGGCCAAGCTCGGCGCGCTGGGCGTCAGCATCCGCAGGATCGAGGCATGAACCAGGTCCGCCCCCGCTTCTCGCCGCGCCGGCGCGGCCTGCTGGCCGCGGTGCTGGCGCTGATGGCGCTGATCGGCTGGGCCAGCTGGCAGGGCCTGGCCATCACCCGCGGGATCGAGACCCGCGACATGGACTGGAACGGCGACGGCATCGTCGAACAGCGCGAGATCTGGGAGGCGTTCTACGCCGTCACCGCCGAGCGCTCCCGCGAGGGCGGCCGCGAGTGCACCACCTTCCGCCGCTACCGCAGCGGCGAGGTCATCCGGGTGGACTGCCGCACGGTGTTCGAGACGGAGGACGCGGCCGCGAAGTAGGGGCGGCCGCGCCGGCGCTCAGTCGACGGACTTGAGCACCAGGTCGACGGTGTCCTGGCCGCCCTCGCGCTGCAGGATGCGCGCCGGGACCGGGATGCCCGGCACGATCCAGGCGATGGTCTCGCGCTTCTCGTCGCGGCGCACCACGCGGGTGGCCTGGTGGGTCTTGCCGGCCACGGTGACCGGCTCCTGGCCTTCCACCTGGTAGCGCAGCGTGCGTGCGCGGCCTTCCTCGACCATGCGGTAGGCCGGGGTCCGGCCGGCGGCCACGTCGCGCGCCACCGCAAGGTTCACCAGCAGCGCGTCCATGTCGCCCGGCTGCAGTTTCACCGGGCCGCGCCGGTCGGGCTTCACGTCGCCGCTCCAGGTGGCCACGCCGCGCTGCCAGTCGTAGGTGCCTTCCACGTTCTTGCGCTTGATCAGCAGCAGCGAACGGTCGCTGCTGGACAGCGGGCGCAGCCGGCCCTGGTGCTCCTCGAACACCGTGACCTGGCTCAGGTCGGCCACCTGGTTGCGCACGTTGAGGCTGTACTTCCAGCGGTTGCCGGACTCGCGGGCCAGGGTCATGGTGCCCTCGGCCTGCATGCCCATGTAGCTGGCCTGGTAGCGCGCGCTGAACGGCGCCAGGGCCGCGGCGTGCGCGCCCGCGGCGGCCACCAGCAGCACGGCGGCCATCAGGCCGGACAGGAACGCGGTGCGCTTGCTCGTCATCATTCAGGCTCCTTCGTAGGCCACCAGCCGCAGGTCGATCTCGTCCTGGCCGTCCTTGCGTTGCAGGATGCGGACCGGGGTCGGCACGCCGGCGGCGACCCAGAACACGGTCTGGTCGCCATCGGCCTGGTTGCGCGCCACGCGCAGGGCTTCGTAGCCCATGTCGCCCACCATCACCGTTTCCGGCTCGGTGGCCACCTCGTACACGTACTCGCGCACCCGGCCGCCGTCGACGAAGCGGTAGTGCAGGATCGCACCCGGACGGGCGTCGCGGATGACTGCCAGATTGATCAGCAGTCCGCTCATGTCGCCTTCACGCAGTGGCACCGGGCGGCGGCGGTCCTTCTTCAGGCTGCCGTCCCAGCGCGCCTGCATCGCGTTCCAGTCGTAGGTGCCGGTCACGCGGCGGTCGAACACCAGTGCCTCGCGCACGGTGCTCTGGCTCAGCGGGCGGTACTGCCCGCCGACCTCCTCGAACACGGTGCTCTGGTGCACGCTCAGGCGGGCCAGGCCGGCCAGGCCGCGATCGCCGCGGATGACCAGGTCGGCGCGCCAGCGCCCGCCCTCGCGCACCAGGCGCATGGTCGCGTCGCCGGCCTCGCGGCCGCGGTACCAGGCCGCGTAGGTCGCGGTGAACGGCTCCAGCAGGTGGGGGCCGGCCGATTCCCAGACCGGGACCGGAGCGGGTTCGGCAGGGGCGGGCACCTGGGCCGGCGCGACGGGCGCGGCCAGGAACAGGAGGAGGGGGGCGAGGGAGCGGAGGATTCGGGTCATGGGGCACGCGGTTGGAGCGTCCAGGGTGCCCGGGAGCGGGTGTCAGTCGCGTGAGGCGGCCGACAGGACGCCATCGGAGCCTAGTTGCAGGGGTCTAAACAGGCACTGACCATCCACCCGGGCCTTGCCGTCGCGTTCAGCCAGGCGGCCGGCCCCCGCCAGCTGCATGACCGCCACGACCAGCCGGTGCTCCTGCGGCAGCAAGCGCTCGGCCAGGGTCTCCGGGGTGTCGCCGGGCAGGATGGGGATGCGCGCCTGCGCCACCACCGCGCCGCCGTCCAGCTCGGTGTTGACGAAGTGCACGCTGGCCCCGTGCTCGGCGTCGCCGGCGGCCAGCGCCCGCGCATGGGCGCGCAGGCCCTTGTACAGCGGCAGCAGCGAGGGGTGGACGTTGAGCAGGCGGCCGGCGAAGCGTTGCACGAAGTCCGGGCCGAGGATGCGCATGTAGCCGGCGCAGAAGATCCAGTCCGGGCGGCAGGCGGCCACCGCCCCGGCCAGCTCCGCGTCGAAGGCGGCGCGGTCCGGGAAGGCGCGGGCGTCGGCGCTCCAGCGCAGCTCCGCCGGCACCCGCTGCAGCGCCGGGGCGTCCGGACGGTCGGAGAACACGCCCGCGACCTGGGCCGGCAGGCGGCCGTCGGCGATGGCGTCCAGCAGGGCCTGCAGGTTGCTGCCGCGGCCGGAGACGAGGACGGCGATGCGGGGAAGCGGCATGCTTGGATCCGTGGGGCGGGCGTGCGCGCGGCGACGGCCGCGCACGGGATCAGCCGATACGGACGCGTTCGCCGGCGCCGGCACGCACCACCTGGCCGATCGGGCGGTGGGCCAGGCCCAGCGCGTCCAGGCCGGCGCCGATGGCGGCGGTGGCCGCCTGCGGCACCAGCAGGACGAAGCCGATCCCGCAGTTGAAGGTGCGCCACATCTCGGCGTCGGCCACAGCGCCCTCGCGTTGCAGCCACTCGAACACCGGCGGCAGGACGATGGCCGAGGCCTCGATCTCCAGGCCCAGGCCCTCGGGCACCACGCGGATGATGTTCTCGGTCAGGCCGCCGCCGGTGATGTGGGCCATGGCGTGGATGGCCTCGCCATGCTCGCGCAGCAGCGCCAGCACCGGCTTCACGTACAGGCGGGTGGGGGCCATCAGCGCGTCCACCAGGCGCACGCCGCCGCCCAGGTCCAGGTCGGCCGGGCGGCCGGCGCGGTCGTAGATGCGGCGGATCAGCGAGTAGCCGTTGGAGTGCGGGCCGGAGGAGGCGATGCCGATGAGCACGTCGCCCTCGCGCACCTTCGAGCCGTCCAGCAGCCGCGACTTCTCCACCGCGCCGACGGTGAAGCCGGCCAGGTCGTACTCGCCCGGCGGGTACATGTCCGGCATCTCGGCGGTCTCGCCGCCGATCAGGGCGCAGCCGGCCTCCTCGCAGCCGCGGGCGATGCCGCCGACCACGGCGACGGTGGTCTCCACGTCGAGCTTGCCGGTGGCGAAGTAGTCCAGGAAGAACAGCGGCTCGGCGCCCTGCACCAGCACGTCGTTGACGCACATGGCCACCAGGTCGATGCCGATGGTGTCGTGGCGGTTCAGCTGCTGGGCCAGCTTGAGCTTGGTGCCCACGCCGTCGGTGCCGGAGACCAGCACCGGTTCGCGGTACTTGCCCGACAGGTCGAACAGCGCGCCGAAGCCGCCCAGGCCGCCCATGACCTCCGGGCGGAAGCTGCGCCGCACCAGCGGCTTGATCCGCTCGACGACCTCGTTGCCCGCATCGATGTCCACGCCCGCGTCGCGGTAGGTGAGGGGGGCGGGCGTCGGTTTCTGGCTCACGGTGGGGCCTGCATCGGCTGGAAACGGAGGCGGCAATTCTAGCAGCCCCGCCTGCCGCGGACCGGGATCGCGGCAGGCGGCGCGGGGACTCCGGCGCCGCGATTGGCGCGCCGGTGGCATTCGCGCAACAATTCCGGCCATGTCCCGCCCCGTGTGCCCGCGAAGGAGCCCCATGCGCGCCTGTTCCGGCCTGATCCTGTTCCTGGCCCTGTGCCTGGCCATGCCGGCATGGGCGCAGGCCGGCCTGCGCACCGAGGGCGACGTGGCCGCCGCCCAGGGCGTCTACGACGCGGAGGTGCCGGTCAGCAGCCAGACCGACCAGGCCCGCGAGGGCGGCTTCGCCCGCGCCCTGGCCCAGGTGCTGGCCAAGCTGTCCGGCGACGAGGGCGTGCTCAACCGTCCCGGCGTGGCCCAGGAGCTGCGCAACGCCGCCAGCTACGTGGACGGTTACGACTACCGCCAGGACCAGGGCACCTCGCCGGGCGGCGCACCGACCTTCCGCACCACCCTGGTGGTGCGCTTCGTGCCGGAGATGGTGGACGCGCTGGTGTCGGCCCTGGGCCTGCCGGTGTGGCCGCAGCCGCGGCCCAAGCCGGTGGTGTGGCTGGCCATCGACGACGGCACCGGTGCCGGCCCACGCCTGCTGGGCACCGGCCAGGTCAACGCCGCCCGGCCGCTGCTGGACCGCGCGCTGGAGCGTGGCTTCCGCCTCGGCCTGCCCTCGGGCAGCGCGGCCGAGCAGGCCGCGGTCGGCGCGATCTGGCGCAAGGACCCGGCCGCGGTGGCCCGGGCCTCGGCCCGCTACAGCCCGCCGATGCAGCTGATCGGCAAGATGTACCGCGGCGGTTCCGGCTGGACTGCGGAATGGACCTTCGTCGACGCCGGCCGGGTGCTGGCCGAGCGCACGGTCAGCGAGGCCGACCCGCGCCGCGCCCTGGCCAGCGGCGCCGACGTGGCCGCCGACGCCCTGGTGGCGCGCTACGCCAAGGTGCCGCCGTCCGGCCCGGCCGGCACCTACCGGGTGGTCTTCACCGGCCTGCGCGACGCCGAGGACTACCTGCGGGTGTCGGCGCTGCTGCAGAAGGCGGTGGTGGTGCGCCGGATCGTCCCGGTGCTGGCCACGCCCGAGCGGCTGGAGTTCGACCTGGAGCTGCTCACCGGCCTGCCGGGCCTGGAGCGCATGCTGGGCGCCGACGCGCCGGTGGAGCCGGTGGAGGGCGTGCCCGGGGAGTACCGCCTGCGATGAGTGCCCTGACACCGGAACTGGAGATCGCCCGCTTCCTGCGCCAGCTCAAGTGGATCGCGGTGATCCTGGCCGCGGGCTGGGTGGTGTGGGCGCTGGCCCCGATCCTGACCCCGTTCGTGCTGGCCGCACTGCTGGGCTGGCTGGGCGACCCGCTGGTGGACCGCCTGGAACGCCGCGGCCGCTCGCGCAACACCGCGGTGGTGCTGGTGTTCATCCTGATGCTGCTGCTGCTGGTCCTGCTGCTGCTGGTGCTGGTGCCGCTGCTGGAGCGGCAGGT
Organism: Pseudoxanthomonas taiwanensis; assembly: GCF_010093135.1. Lineage (GTDB taxonomy): Bacteria > Pseudomonadota > Gammaproteobacteria > Xanthomonadales > Xanthomonadaceae > Pseudoxanthomonas > Pseudoxanthomonas taiwanensis. The sequence continues at coordinate 55,391 of NZ_PDWK01000007.1, forward strand.
GCGCACCCTGGTCAGCTCGCTGCCGGCCTACCGCGACTGGTTCGTGCAGGTCGCACTGCCCTGGATCGAGCAGCGCACCGGCCTGGAGCTGATGGTGTGGCTGGACCCGGAGCGCCTGTTCACCTGGGTGCGCGAGCACTGGCAGCAGGCCGGCGGCGCGGCGGCGACGCTGTTCGGCTACCTGTCGCGCTCGGGTTTCGCCATGGTGGCCTGGGTGGCCAACATCGTGCTGCTGCCGATCCTGACCTTCTACTTCCTGCGCGACTGGGACCTACTGGTAGAGCGGGTGGCCTCGCTGGTGCCGCGCGACCACGTGGACACGGTCGCGCGCCTGGCGCGCGAGTCCAACGACGTGCTGGGCGCGTTCCTGCGCGGCCAGTTCCTGGTGATGATCGCGCTGGGCGTGATCTACGCCGCGGGCCTGTCGCTGGTGGGCCTGAAGCTGGGCATGCTGATCGGCCTGGTCGCCGGCCTGATCAGCTTCATCCCCTACCTGGGCACGGCCACCGGCGTGGTGCTGGGTCTGCTGGCCGCGGTGGTGCAGGCGCAGGGCCTGGACCTGGGCCTGCTGCTGATGGTGGCCGGCGTGTTCGTCGCCGGGCAGATGCTGGAAGGCTACGTGCTGACCCCGCGCATCGTCGGCGACCGCATCGGCCTGCATCCGATGGCGGTGATCTTCGCGATCATGGCCGGCGGCCAGCTGTTCGGCTTCCTCGGCATGCTGCTGGCGCTGCCGGTGGCGGCGGTGGCCAACGTGCTGCTGCGCTTCGCCCACGAGCGCTACCGCCAGAGCGACCTGTACACCGGCGAGCAGGTGCGGATCGTGCTCGACACCACGCCGTCCGCGCCGCCGGTGCCCCCCACCGAGCAGGAACGCCAGTGACCGCTTCCCCCGTCGCCGGCGGCACGCCCCAGCTTCCGCTGGCACTGCGCCATCCGCCCGAACAGCGCCTGGACACCTACATCGGCGCGCCGCCCGGCGCGCTGGAGCAGCTGCGTGCGCTGGCCACGCAGCCCGGCGCCGACTGGCTGTACCTGGACGGCCCCTCCGGCTCCGGCAAGACCCACCTGGGCCTGGCCGCCTGCGCCGAGGCCGGCCGCGCCGGCCGCAGCGCCGCCTACCTGCCGCTGCGCGCCGCCGCAGGCCGCCTGGGCGAGGCGCTGGAGGCGCTGTCCGCCGACCTGGTCGTGCTCGACGGCCTGGAGGCGGTGGCCGGCACGCGCGCCGACGAGGTGGCGCTCTTCGAGTTCCACAATCGCGCCCGCGCCGCCGGCGGTGGCGTGGTCTACCTGGCCAGCGCCTCGCCGCTGGCGCTGCCGCTGGTGCTGCCGGACCTGCGTTCGCGCCTGGGCCAGTGCACGCGCATCGTGCTGCGGCCGCTGGACGCCGATGCCCGCCGCGAGGTGCTGCGCGACCGTGCCCGCCGCCGCGGGCTGGTGCTGGAGGAGGCGGCCATCGACTGGCTGCTGACCCGCACCGGGCGCGACCTGGTGCAGCTGCTGGCCCTGCTGGACCGCATCGACCAGGCTTCGCTGGCGGCGCAGCGCCGGGTCACCGTGCCCTTCCTGCGTGGGCTGCTGGGCGCCAGCTGAGGCGCCGCCCCTCCTGTTGGCCGATGGCACGCGCGGCGGCCGCGGCGCTCTCAGCCTTGCGGCCGCGCCAGGCTGCGTTCCAGCTCGGCCAGGCGCTGCGGCGTGCCCACGTCGGTCCAGCGCCGGGCGTGGTGCTCGCCGGTGACCGCGTCCTCGGCCATGGCCAGGCGCAGCAGCGGCGCCAGGCGGAAGCGCGGCGGCCGGCCCGGATCGCCATCCACGGTCTGCCGCCAGCGCGCCAGCAGGGCGGGGCGGTACACGCCGATGCCGGCGAAGGTCAGCTTGCGCGGCCCGTCCGCATGCACGTGCCCGTCCGCGTCCAGGACGAAGTCCCCCTGCGGGTGGTGCTCCGGGTTGTCCACCAGCACCAGGTGCGCCAGCCCACGCGGGTTCGGCGGCAGGCGGGCGAAGTCGTAGTCGGTCCACACGTCGCCGTTGACCGCCAGGAACGGCGCATCGCCCTCGGCCAGCAGGGGCAGGGCGTGCAGCATGCCGCCGCCGGTCTCCAGCGGGGTGGGGCCCTCGTAGGTGTAGTGCAGGCGCAGGCCCCAGCGCGAACCGTCGCCCAGCACCTGCGGGAACCGCCCGGCCAGCCACGAGGTGTTGACCACCACCTCGCGTACGCCGATGGCGGCCAGCTTCTCCAGGTGCCAGGCGATCAGCGGGCGGCCGCCGGCCTGCAGCAGCGGCTTGGGCGTGCTGTCGGTGAGCGGACGCATGCGCTCGCCCAGGCCGGCGGCGAAGACCAGGGCGCGCATCAGGCGGCCCTCGGCCGGGTGATGTCGGCATCGCCGATGGCCCGCTCCAGCAGCGCCACCAGCGGACGGGTCGCCTGGTGGCGGTTGCCGACCTCGCGCACGTAGCGCCACACCAGCGGCAGGTCGCGCAGGTAGCCGGGCTTGCCGTCGCGGTAGGCCAGGCGGCAGAAGATGCCCAGCACCTTGATGTGGCGCTGCAGGCCGATCAGGTCGAACCAGCAGGCGAAGCGCGCTTCGTCCGCGTCGGTCAGGCCCAGCGCCACCGCGCGCTGGCGGTAGGTCTCGCGCCAGGCGGCGACCCGTTCCTCCGGCCAGGCGATGTAGCAGTCGCGCAGCAGCGAGACCAGGTCGTAGGTGAGCGGGCCGAGCATGGCGCCCTGGAAGTCGATGATGCCCGGCGGGCGCTGCTCCACCACCAGCAGGTTGCGCGAGTGGAAGTCGCGGTGCATGAAGCGCTGCGGCTGTGCCTGCGCGGCGTCGAGGATGGCGCGGAAGGCGTCCTCGACCGCGTCCCAGTCGCCGCAGGACGGCCGCTCCAGGCCCAGGTGCCGCCGCAGGAACCACTCCGGCATCAGCTCCAGTTCCATCACCATCCACGGCTCGTCGAAGCGCGGCAGGCCGGTCGCCGGCACCTGCGCCTGCATCACCAGCAGCGCGTCCATGGCCTGGCCGTAGAGCGTGTCGGCGGTGGCCTCCGACAGCTCGGGCAGGAACAGGCGCTCACCCAGGTCCTCCATCAGCACGAAGCCCAGCTCCGGATCGGCCGCGCGCACCGCCGGGGTGTGCAGCCCGGCCGCGGCCAGGCGCGCGCCGATGTCCAGCCAGGGGCGGATGTCCTCGCGGCCGGGCGGGGCGTCCATCACGATCCAGCTGGTGCCGCCGCTGCGGGGGCGCCAGTAGCTGCGGAAGCTGGCGTCGGCCGAGGCCACCTGCAGCTCCAGCCCGGGATCGGACAGCGCCTGGCGGGTCCAGGACAGGCGCGCCTGGGCGCGTTCGGGATCGTGCATGGACGGGATGCGTTCGGGATGGGCGGTGGTGGCACAGGGTAAACTTGCCGCATCCCGCAGGCGAGGCCCTGCACACCGGATCGCGTCCATGGCACAGCCTTCTCCCCTGGTTCCCGTCCTGCTGTCCGGCGGCTCCGGCACGCGGCTGTGGCCCCTGTCGCGCGAGGCTTATCCCAAGCAGTTCCTGCCGCTGGTCGGCAACGAGTCCATGCTGCAGGAGACCTGGCGGCGCGTGGCCGAGCTGGCCGGCGCCGCGCCGCTGGTGGTGGCCAACGAGGAACACCGCTTCATGGTCGCGGAGCAGCTGCGCCAGGCCGGCGCACGGCCGGCGGCGATCCTGCTCGAACCGGTCGGCCGCAACACCGCCCCGGCCATCGCGGTGGCGGCGCTGCAGGCCACCGCCGACGGCGGCGACCCGCTGCTGCTGGTGCTGCCCTCCGACCACGCCGTGCGCGATCGCGAGGGCTTCCACCGCGCGGTGCGCACCGCCTCCGCGGCGGCCGGGCAGGGCCGGCTGGTGACCTTCGGCATCGTGCCCACCGGCCCGGAGACCGGCTACGGCTACATCAAGGCCGCGCCGGGCGACGGCGTGCGCCCGGTCGAGCGCTTCGTCGAGAAGCCCGACGCGGAGACCGCGCGCGCCTACGTGGCCTCGGGCGAGTACTTCTGGAACAGCGGCATGTTCCTGTTCCGCGCCTCGCGCTACCTGGAAGAGCTGGAGCGCTTCCGCCCGGACATCCTCGCCGCCTGCCGCCGCGCCTTCGCCGGCGCCAGCCGCGACGCCGACTTCGTGCGCCTGGAGCGCGAGGCCTTCGCCGCCAGCCCGTCGGACTCGATCGACTACGCGGTGATGGAGAAGACCGGCGCGGCTTCGGTGCTGCCGGTGGACGTGGGCTGGAGCGACGTGGGCAGCTGGTCGGCGCTGTGGGAGGTGGCCGAGCACGACGCCGAGGGCAACGCCCACCACGGCGACGTGGTGGCGCTGGGCTGCCGCAACACCTACGCCTGGACCGACCGCCGCCTGGTGGCGCTGATCGGCCTGGAGGACGTGGTGGTCGTGGACACCGACGACGCCCTGCTGGTGGCGCACCGCGACCGCGTGCAGGAGGTCAAGGACGTGGTCGCCGGGCTCAAGCGCGACGGCCGCGGCGAGGCGGTCCTGCACCGCAAGGTGTACCGGCCCTGGGGCGCGTACGACTCCATCGACACCGGCGAGCGCTTCCAGGTCAAGCGCATCACCGTCAAGCCCGGCGCCTCGCTGAGCCTGCAGATGCACCACCACCGTGCCGAGCACTGGGTGGTGGTGCGCGGCACCGCGCGGGTCACCCGCGGCGACGAGGTGCTGCTGCTGACCGAGAACCAGAGCACCTACATCCCGCTGGGTGTGAAGCACCGCCTGGAGAACCCGGGCAAGGTGCCGCTGGAGCTGATCGAGGTGCAGTCCGGCAGCTACCTGGGCGAGGACGACATTGTCCGCTTCGAGGACGTGTACGGCCGCGGCAGCTGAGCCGCCGTACAAAGCAGAACCTGATTAGCCCCGACCCTCAGCCATGAAAATTGCTCGCAGCGCGCAAGACCGGCTCGGGGCAAGGCTTGCAGCGCAGCATGGCGGTGGCCAGTCGCGGCAGCATCTCATGCAGGCGGAAGCGACGGTTGAACCGGTAGGCGGCTTCGGCCAGGTAGCGCCGCGCGTACTTGGCCTGGCGGA